>JAYVIX010000128.1:0-5008 GCA_043769845.1 Cytophagales bacterium | reverse complement strand
GCAACTCCACCATTTGGGTAGAAGTATTTCCAAAGTCCGATTTTATTATCTCGCTCCTGAATACCCGTTTCTTTGATCTTACCACTTGAATAATAGCGGTTTACAATTCCAGAAACCACTCCATTTTTGTATTCAATATCTTCGTTTTTTCCGCCATTGGGATAAAACACAATCGCATGGCCATGCAACTTACCAGCTTTGTATTCTTGAATTAGGCTTTTATTTCCATTCTGAAAAAACTCCTTTCGCGTTCCGTAAAGATTGCCCTTCACGTATTCTTCCTCGATTTTCAGAGATTTATCAGGATAATACAGCCTCAAAACACCATTTAAATTGCCGTTTACAAAGCTTTTTTCTTCGGTTAGATTCTCGTTTTCATCGAAAATTCTAATTCGTTGACTCGTTTCGGCATCCGCATAATAGCTTTCTTCTTTTATGTTCCCATTGGCAAAATACAACAAACTCAATCCTTCTCTTTTTCCTGAAGCATAATTGATTTTTTGTTTTAGATTTCCATTCAAATAAAATCCTTTGACAAGACCACTCAATTGACCATCTAAAAAATTGCCATCCGAAAGTAGATTTCCATTTTGATAATAGCTCTTGAATTTGCCATTGCGCTTGCCTTTGATCGTGCTGACTTCAAGAAACTTCTGTCCATTTTCATAGTATTCGATATAGTTTCCGTTCAAATAACCATTTTCGTAATAGGCTTCCGTTTCGATGCTGCCATTGGGAAAATATGTTTTGTTCAAGCCATGCTGACGGCCTTTTTTATAGTTCGATAGTTTCAATAACACGCCACTTTCACGAAATTCTCTGGCTGAACCTTCTACCGTATCTTCCTTAAAAAAAACGATCTGTTTGGAATTTCCGTTTTCAAAAAAACTATGTAATGTATCTGTCTTTTTATCAAGTAGATACCTGCCTTTTTGCAAAATTGCACTTGAAGGATAATAGGCTACATAATCACCTGTTTTATGTCCTTTTGAAAAATGCTCTTTGAGTTTCAACAAACCATTTTCGTAATAAAAAAGAGCTACACCGTCTTTCAATCCATTTTCGTGTGGCACTTCGGCTTCGCACTCGCCTTTTGGATGAAATAGAAATAGGTTTCCTTGTATCTTTCCATTCTTGTAAACGCCTTCTAATCGCTTTTCACCTGTTGGTCTATACGAGACATAAGCGCCTTCCAATGAATCATTTATATAATATTGACTCAGTTTTACTTTAGGAATCGAATCGGGCAACTCATAGAAATCTTGCCAAAGACCGTTTTTTAATCCTCTCTGGTAAGTTCCTTTTTGTTCAACAATATTGGAAGTGGCAAAATATTTGTAATACAAACTATCGCGAAGCGTTGTGTCGGAAGCCAGAACGTAAAAAACTTCGCTAGGAACTTTTCTGGCATTAGAAATCACTTCAGTTCCATCTGCGAGTTTGGTTCTATTTCGAGCTTCGATAAAAACCTCTTTTTTGACTCTTTGCTGAGCTAAAAGAGGTTTTAAAACACTAAATAACACTAAAAATAGAGCTATTCGCATTGCATTTTTTGATAAGCAAGATTTCAAAAACATGTCTTGCCTAATAATAATAACCTCTGTATCCAAATAATCTTTTGGTTTTGATAGATGTTTCTACCTCTGGTGGTACCATCGTTTCCCAACCGTATTCTCCGTTTTTAATCATTCGAAGTACATTGTCTGAGAAAATATGAAGTAAATTTTCGTTATACCCATTGATTCCACTGATTTTGTCGTTGGCCAATAGGTACTTATGCAAATATTGAAGCGATTCTTTCACTTCAAAATTGTCACTAGTGATGATCATTCCGGTATTCGGATCTTTGGTTGGATAAATGTATAGTTCCACATTTCGACTGAACAATTGGGCGAACGATTCTAAAATTCCGCCTTGTAGTTCGGTGTAAAAAGATTCATTAAATACATCCGCCAAATTAAAGGGCCCCATAATGATGCCGATCTTCTGTTTGGTATGGCGTGCAAAAAAGCTCACCAAACGATAATATTCCTGATAATTGGAAATCAGAACGGTATATCCCAATGAACTTACCATGTCTACTCGATCCAAGAAATCTTGGTAATCAATTCCCATTTCGGAAGAATGTAGATTGTTGAGTGTGATTTCGGCTACGGTGAGGATTTTTTCTTCTTCTACCCCTTTTTCTAATACAAAGTGCTGATAACCAGTTTTTAACATATCCAAATTCACTAAAGTAAATGGGCGAAAGCGGCTTCTCATGCATAGAATATTCTTCTTGTAGAATATTTCGCTTGGTTCTACCAATGTGCCATCTGGTTTGAAAGCAACCGCATTGGTATAGCCTTTTTGCACTAAATACAACATCATGATCCGGTTGTCGACATGGCTAAAGTTTGGCCCTGAAAAACGGATCATATCAATACGGATTCTCTCGGTAGATAGGCTTTCCATCAAAGAATCAATCAGTAACTCGGGCGTTCGGTAGTAATAGAAGGCACCGTAAATCAGGTTTACGCCTAGAATTCCGACAGCGGTTTGTTGTGCCAGAACGTCTTTTTCGATCACTCGTACGTGCAAAACGATTTCATTTGGCTCTGCTCCAGGATCTACCTGAAAACGAACCCCTATCCAGCCATGACCATTATTGGTCTTTTTGAAATTGATGGTAGTGACGGTATCAGCAAAGGCAAAAAAGAGCGTTTCGGGAGATCGGATGTTTTGCAAGCGCTGTATAAGAAGGTTAAACTCTCGGTTCAACATTTTCATCAACCTCGGTTCGCACACATAACGCCCACTTTCTTCGGCTCCATAAATGAAGTCGCTGTAAGTCATATCGTAGGCAGAAATGGTTTTGGCGATAGTTCCAGAGGCGGCTCCAGCTTTGAAAAATGCAGCGGCTACTTCTTGCCCTGCGCCTATTTCAGCAAAAGAACCATATGTGCGTGAATCAAGATTAAGCTCTAATGCTTTTTCCCTTGGCGAAAGAATCCTTATCTCCATAAACTGTATAAACGATTTTCTTTGACTACGATTTACGATTTTTTAGGTTTAAATGGCACTTTTAAACCTAAAAAAATCAACTTAATATATGAATATTAATTAATGTCTATTTCTTCCTCTTCGTTTACTTCCAGAGGTTTATTTTTTTCTTTATTGAGTGGTTCACCTGTTTTAAATAGGCTTTTAAATTCTTCTTTTTCTTTTTTCCAACTGTCTTTGATTTTGTCTTTTACCGCTTGAGAATCGTATTCTATTTTGAAATCACCCGGCATTCCTTTCATCGTCAGAAAAAGTGTGGTGTTGCTTCCCTCCTCTTTTATTGCGCCAAAAACAGCATCGGGATCTTTCTTTTTATAGTTTCGGAGGGCCACTTTCAATTTGTAATCCATCATACCCGAAAATGCTTGTGTCCCCAAAACCGAAACCGTGTTTACATTTGATTTGATTTCCATTTCTGGAATATAAATCATTTCGTCTTCGACTCTAATGATGTTTTTAAGTTCCTGAAAACGTATACTATACAATTCTTTTGCATCAATAAATTTAGACAAAGATTGCATTGGGGCAAATTCGTTCAACTCTCCATTTTTGATGCTTACTTTGAGTAAGGTTTTCAGGCTTTTGGTGATGATTCGTTTGTCTTTATCAAGCGGAATGTACAGTTCGGCATCTACCGTGAGGTTTCCTTTCAGGTTTTTATCGGTGATAAATGTTTGGCCAAAATTGTCGAAAAGCAGAAACAAACTATCTACTTTCACGTCTGTACATTTGGCTTTTCCGCTGAAAATAGGTGTTGTTTTTTCGACCATGTCCAACATGCCACTCAGCCCGAAACTACCACCTGCAGCTTTCAAGGAAATGCCTTCGGCAGTCAGTATATTTCGGTGCAAAACCATTTTGCCTTTCACGTTTCGACAAGCAAACTTCTTGTAATGCACATTTTTGACATCGCATTGAAACGTCAATTTCGATTCATCCGAAAATAGCTCTTTTCCATCCGAACTGGCTTCTGGCGACTGAATAAGCAATTTTTCAAGATCCAATTTTTCGGATTCTAATTGAAGTTCACCTTCCAAATCTTTTCTGGTCCCAGCCAAATACATCAGATAATGGTACAAATAGCCTCTAAGAAGTACATTTTGGCCTTGTGCATTGGCCGTAAGTTCGTGCAAATGAATGGCTTCATTGTCAAACGAAAATTGTGAATTCAGATTTTTTACTTGGTATTTCGAACCTTTCATGATCAAATTGCAATTGTTAAGTGCCAGATTTCCAAACGATTTTACTTTGTTCATCGTGCTGACGTGTTCCAGATCTTTTTTGTAGCCTTCGAAAAACATGTCAGCTTTCAATTCGCCATTCAATGATTCGAACATTTCAACATTTACAATTTGTTTCAAACTAGCCAAGTCGAACGTTCCATTGAAATTGAATTTAATATAGGGATGAGTAAAATCTCTCACTTCAAGATCAGACGCAAATGCTTTTTCATCAATCGTACCTTGTACATTTTCTAGTTTCAAAATGGAAGCTTCGCCACTCGATTTTTTTCCATTGCTATAAATTCCTTTAAACGATAATTTTTCCACTTTCTTTTTGAAATCGGGATGCCAAAAGCTGGCATTGGAACATCCAAACTCGAAACTTGCCTCAGGCGCATAGTGCGAATCAATTTTTCCGCGAATTGTGCCATTGAAATACACATCGCCATCGCTTTTATAGACCCCAACTTTGTGGTTTACATCGGTAGGTAACAAAGCCATAATCGTCTGAATAGTAGTCTGTTTTCCTTTGATGGCAAGTACAATGTCTTGTCCTGATTGTACGCCAAAACTGCCTTCTAGCTTGAATAGCGATGAACCTATGAGAATATCGGAGGGATTGATTTGATAATAACCAGATGATTTTTGGTAATTGATCGAAGTAGTAAGCTTCAACTGCCTAGAAGCCAAGTAGTCGTGATGGTCGATACTGATTTTATGTACAAAAAAATCGCCTCCGATGG
>JAYVIX010000127.1:0-4428 GCA_043769845.1 Cytophagales bacterium | reverse complement strand
CTTCCTTTATCCTTCCTTCAATCCCAAAATCTCGAATAAAAGGGTGTGAAAACTAGACCCAAGAAAATGCTTGTTTGATGTATACCGTCTGAAGCGGATTTTTCTCTTGATTTTTCAGGTTATTCAAAGGAATAGGTTATAAGGAAAAGATTGGTCGAAGTAGGTTGGATTACGGCAGAAAATAGATAATTGCTTGTTGATACTATTTTGAAATTTGGCAGAATTGATGCTTTAGAAATACCTTTTACAACTAAAAATGGAGATACTGTTTATGCCATTATCAATGCTGAAAAGAGAAATATTATTTACTTTCAATTGCTACAAATATTGCTGCCCGAAAAAAGAACATGCATTTCTTATTATTTTTTTTGCGGGTGATTTTCGTCTGCCTTTGTTTCACTAATTCAAAATTCAATTTTTGGAACTATTTTTGTTGACTTATCAGTTTTAGAAGAAAATTACCAAGATGAAAAAAATTAGCATCGCCATCATCACCCTCATTATAGCGGCCCTTCCTACGACCCAAAATTTTTCGAACAAAAAAGGAGTAAATTGGCTCACATTCGAACAAGCGTCCGCACTTTCGAAAACCAAACCCAAGAAAATGCTTATTGACGTATACACCGACTGGTGTGGATGGTGCAAACGGATGGATAAAACGACCTACGAAGACGCAAGCATAATAGACTACATCAATAAGAATTTTTATGCAGTGAAACTAAATGCAGAAAGTGCCAAAACGGTCACCTACAACGGCAAATCGATGACCGAGCAAGCTCTTTCAGGACAAGCTTTTGGCGTCTCGGGTTATCCTTGCACGGTTTATTTAGACGAAGCTCAGAAGGTGCTTTCTCCCGTTCCTGGCTATTTGGACGTGCCAAGTTTTACCAAAATCAACAAATTCTTTGGCGAAGATTTTTACAAGAAAATGTCTTGGGAGGAATTTCAGAAATTATAAAATTTTAGACCTGACATGTTTTTAAAACCTGTCAGGTCTAATCAAAAAGCAAAGCCATGATTACCAATATCGACCAACTCGACCTTACCAAAAGCTATACCTATGCCGACTACGTCACTTGGCAATTTGACGAGATGGTAGAAATTATTAAAGGTAAAATTTTCAAGATGAGTCCTGCGCCAAGGAGTTCTCATCAAAGTATAAGTGGGAATTTTTATTTACCCATTGGGAATTTTCTTTACAAAAAGCCTTGCAAGGTTTTTGCAGCTCCGTTTGACGTTCGTTTTGTGCGGACCAAAAGCGATAACGTCATTTCAACGGTGACTCAGCCCGATTTATGCATCATTTGCGATCCTTCCAAAATTGATGAAGCAGGCTGCTTGGGTGCGCCCGATTTTATCATTGAAATCCTTTCGCCAAGTACTCGAAGTAAAGATATTCACGAAAAATTCAATCTATATGAAGAGTTTGGCGTTTCAGAATATTGGATTGTAGACCCTGCAGGACAGATTGTCGACAAATTTGTGTTAGAAAACGAAAAATATCAGTTAAAAGGCAAATTTACAGTTGGCGATACAGTAAGCGTACACACTTTGCCTGGTTTGGAAATAGATCTGACGGAGATTTTCGAGTAAAATAGGTTCCTGTATGAATAAAGAAAGCCCAGTTTTGAATTTCACAACTGGGCTTTCTTTATTAGACTAATTGTACGTTTGATTAAACCGCCACAACCGCTTCTGCAAAAAACACGCCTTCATTAATCAAATTCAAGGCTTCGTTTTTGTATTGCGACTCGATCAGAACTGAAATATTATTTTCGCTTCCGCCATACGAAATCATACGAAGTGGAATTGGCTTCAATGCATTGAATACTTTTAGAGCAATGCCTGGTTTTGCTGCCGCAAAGTTTCCAACTACACATACAATTGTTTGTTCTGTATCTACTTCTACCACTGCAAATGTATTAAGCTCTGCTACGATAGCATCCAAATGTTTCGGATTGTCGATTGTAAGTGAAACGGCTACTTCGGAAGTCGTAATCATATCAACCGAAGTTTTGAATTTCTCGAACACTTCAAACACTTTTCTCAAGAAACCATGAGCCAAAAGCATTCGAGTTGAGCGGATTTTGATCGCGGTAATTCCGTCTTTGGCCGCTACAGCCGTAAAAGCGACTCCTGCACCTTTTTCAGTTATGACAGTTCCTTTTTCTTTAGGAGCCATGGTGTTCAAAAGACGAACTGGAATATTGCGCTCTTGCGTTGGGCGAATACAAGTTGGGTGAAGAATTTTTGCTCCGAAATACGCCAACTCGGCCGCTTCGTCAAACGACATTTCTGCGATTGGGTATGTGCGTTTTACCACACGAGGGTCGTTGTTGTGCATTCCGTCTATGTCAGTCCATATTTGAACCTCGGCCGCACGAATCGCAGCACCGATCAAAGTAGCCGTGTAGTCGCTACCGCCACGTTGTAGATTGTCGACTTCGCCTTTGTCGTTTTTGCAAATGTATCCTTGGGTGATAAATAGGTCAACGTCAGGATATTGCGCCAATATTTTAGGTAATTCATTTTCAGTAAACGGAATCACAGGCTCATTGTCCTCATCTGTTTTCATGAACTCCAAAGCGGGTAACAAAGCTGCTTTGCGACCGCTGTCTTGCAAGTAAGAAGCGAAAAGTTTAGTCGAAATCAATTCGCCTTGCGCTAGGAAAAGTTTTTCTTCTACAGAAGAAAAACCTTCTTTGATGTGGCTTTTGATCAAGCCAAAATGTTCGTCAATGATAGCTGTTCCTGTTGCTTTTCCGTTTTCGGTTGCATACAAGTTGGCAACGAATGGAACGTATTTAGTATAAAGTTCTTGGGCTTTAGCCTTCGCTCCTTCGAAATCCTTTTTCAAACTAAGAGCCGATATTTCTACCAAGGCATTGGTGGTACCCGAAACGGCCGAAAGTACGACTATTTTTTTCTCGCCATCGTTTACAAGCTGGGCGATTGAATGCATTCTTTCAGGAGCTCCAACGGATGTTCCTCCGAATTTCCAAATTTTCATTTTTTTGTGGGGTCGAATTTAGGGTCGCAAAATTAATGGGTTTGCTTGGTTTCGCAAATTTCAATTTCGTTTGCTTGAACTATATTTTAATGTAATATCTTGAAGATTAATTCTTTCAAAATTTCGCTTTCGTTCATGCCGGCAGTGCCTACGCCTTTTACTTGCATGTCGGCCAGTTTCAAGAAATGAATAATGTCCATCACTTTTGCTGGCGGATAGGCTTTCGAGGCACTAGTATAGTCTTTTACAAAATAGGGATTAGTCTTGAGAAGCGAAGCCAAACTGGCATCGTCTTTCTTAGGACTATAATGTACTTGAAGCACTTTCGAAAAATAATTGTAGACTACCGAAATGATACTAATAGCAGGATTGTTTTTCTGGTCTGATGCAAAATAACGTATTATCTGATTGGCTTTCAGAATGTTTCGATCTTTTAAGGCATTGCAAAGTTCGAACGGATTGTATTCCTTGCTGATTCCTACGTATTTCTGAATATCGTTTTCGTCAATCTCTTTTTTGTCTTTGAGGTTGATGCGTACTTTTTCGATTTCATTGGCAATCCGACTCAAATCTACCCCGACCGAATCGGCCAAAAGTTGCGCACCTCGAGTATTGATGCTTAAGCCAAGGCTTTTTACATAGCTGTTGATAAATTCGGGTAGCTTGTTTTCGTACGGTTTTTTGGTATTGACTACGATTGCACCTTTGTCTATTTCCTTGAAAAGCGATTTGCGCGCATCCAAGGTTTTGTATTTGTGGCAAAAAACAAGAATCGTACTCGTGACTGGATTTTTGAGATACGCAATGAGAGGATTGGCCAAATTTCCTTTCCCATCTTTCTCCAAATCGCTCATTTCCTGGGCTTCTTTCACAATCACGACCTGACGATCGGCCATCATCGGGAAACGTCTGGCATGTGATAGCAAAGTCGAAAGCGTCATTTCCTTGCCATATACAATTATTTGATTGAAACTTTTTTCATGCTCTTGCAGCGCATTTGCTTCGATATAATTGCTAATCTGGTCGATATAAAAAGGTTCTTCGCCTTGCAAAAAATACACAGGAGCATATTTTTTGTGTTTCAAATCTTCTAGCACAGTTTCAGCAGTGAAGGCCATTTATTTTGTGGTATTGAGTTTTAGGAATTTGGGTGTCCAATAAGCTTGCAAATTAGGGTTTTCGGCATCAAAAGCCTAAAACCTTGACTTTTTAAATATTAAAATTAATTAATATAAATTTGTTTCTCATTTTAGACTTCAATAGAACATTGTCTTCAAAACTGACAAAAATCAGTTTTGAGTTTTCATTATACATGAATATTTATCATGTCATAAATGTGTATCATTTTAGTCTTATTTTAAAATTGACAACTCTGGTACAGGTTATGGATAGATTGTTTCGGTAAAAACCAATAGCAT
>JAYVIX010000126.1:0-14946 GCA_043769845.1 Cytophagales bacterium | reverse complement strand
CAACACCACATCTGCACCTACTAAAGAAATAATTGCAAAAAGTACGCCTGCTTTTCTCATATGACCATTAATAATTTTTGCAAGTATAATCAGGGGGGGGGGGGTATTTTACAAACAAGAAGTAATATTCTTCTAATAGTACAATTGGTATTTTAGCTCATACCCTTAGGAAAACGAGGTAGTTTTAGTGGATGTTATGTAGTAACTAATAGGCAATAAAAAAATACTATACATGTTTAAAATGCTTACAACTAACTGTTTTATAAGCACCTAATACAATAACGTATCACATGAAAAAATGTAATATTTCTGCCTTTCGAGTGGTATTTGAATAATGCTATGTATTAGATTGTCAGCATGTAATAAATGGGTCCAAAACAAAAGTGCTAACTACCAACTAAATAATCATCCCCTCAATCGGTCGAGTAGGCTATTCAAAGTAGCCAGCTCAGCCTCATTGATTCGGTTGAAATTACTTTCCAAACGATGTATTTCCGAATCCACTTTAAAAAGCATGCCCATTCCTCGGTTGGTTAACACAATATCTACCGACCGTCTATCGCCTTCCTTCAACTGACGATCCACAAAACCTTTTAATCTAAGTCGTTCGATAATACGCGACACATCGGGCGTTTTTTCGATCAAACCGGTAGTAAGCACATTGGCTTTGCAAGGTTCAGGATAATAGTTTTTCAGCACCTTCATCACATTGTATTGCTGCTGGGTGAGGCCAAATTGGGCAAAAAATGTTTTGTACTGCCCATCCAACCAATTGTTGGTGAAAAGAATATTATTGTATGCCTTTTCTTGCTGATTCTTAAAAGTGCGCTTGATCGCTAATTCGATTTCCATACTGAGCTAAAAATAAAATGGATTGACCAATGTAGCCAATCCATTTTTTAAAATAAAATCTAATCAAATATTTTATTTTCCTAAGAGTGCTTCCACCAATCCTTGGCTTCTTTTAGCATCTGTTGCTGCCATTGAATTTGGATAATCCGATAGCAAGGAAGTATATGTTTCCAAAGCTCCTTCTAAGTCTGCTGCCTTTTCTTGAGCTAGACCTTTTTTCAACAAATAAGTAGGGGTGAATTCTTTATTAGGCTTGTAATCAGCCGCTTTGTCGTAGAAACCAACGGCTTCTTCGTATTGTTTCAATTCCATATTGGCATCTCCGATGAGAGAATAAGCACGTGCTTGAACCAATAAATCGTTGCTGCTAAAACTTTTAAGGCTTTCGATTGCTTCTTCAAATTTGCCCTGCTTCAAAAGTGCAGTACCTACATAAAACTTGGCCAAATTTCCAGATGGTGTCATTCCATAGTCGTCCGCTATTTCGTTCAAGCCAGGATAGTTTCCATCTCCTTTCAATGCTTTATCTAAAGAATCCGCTTCGAAATAATACACTGCTTGAAACATTTGGGTTCTTGCATCTACCTCTTGCGAGCTTATGTAATATTTCCATACACCAAACGCCAAAACAGCCACTAGTAGACCTCCACCTACAACAGTGAGTAGATTTTTGTATTTTGAATAAACATTCTCAGCCTGAGAAAGTGGATCTTCTATGAAATTGTCAAATGCTGTTGGTGCTTCCACCACTTCTTTCACTTCTACAATTGGCGACTTTACTTCTTCTTTATTGGACGACATCTCTTGTACTATTATTGGTTCGATGTAAGCTTTTGAATTCCTAAAAACTGTTCTATTACTTTCCAAAAATTTTGGCTTGCAAAAGTACGAGATTAGGATGGAACAAAAAAGCTATAACCCTGATATTAACTTAACTTCCGTTCTTCTGTTTTCCTGACGACCTTCTGGATGATCGCTTCCGTCTGATTTTTCGTTAGGCGCTACATGTTTTGTTTCGCCCAGTCCAATTCCTTTTACTCTTTTCTGGCTAATTCCTTTTGATATAATGTAATTGGCAATGTATTCAGCCCTGCGGTACGACAGTTTCATGTTGTATTCGTCACTACCAATGGCATCGGTATGGGTCGAAAATTCCAATTTCATTTTTGGTTTCGATTGAAGAATCGTCACGATGCTATCCAATTTGGTCAGATGGCCTTCTACTAAATCCGATTTATTGTACTGAAACTGAAGATTTAACGCAAACTCAAACTGCTGGATTTTGGTTTCTGGAGTTACTACTGCTTTAGCGGCTTCTTGTTTCACTTCTGCAACTTCCACTTTTTTCACTTTTGCAAATTCATCTTTCAACGAGCTAGCCACTTTGGCAGTATCTACTTTCACAGCTGGGGCAGTAACCAGTTTCGCTTTTTCTTTGCCCATCACTACATTGATCGTGACAAAACGAGGCGAACTTCCTGCCTTTGAAAATACACCATCTTGCACATGCAAACTGTCTATAATCCCTTGTTTATCTGTACGAATCAACGAACGACTGCTATTGAAATTAGGCTTATCGGCTGAAACTTGAATAATATTATTGGGTTCTAGCACGAAAAATTCTTTCGGATTGTCTGTCAAACGCAAATTTTCGAGGAATGTAGGATCTGTTTCAAGCTCCATTTTATCCATCACTTCGCTATTGGTATTGAATAAAATCGAATCTGGAAGATTTACATATTGAGTCGATTTCACCACCAACTTTACATCTTCCAACTTTTTACCAGTTGCACTATCCGTCACATTCATAACTACAATAGTGGGCTGACGGTATTTGAATGAATATATATCATCGCAACAAGTCGCACTTAACAATGCCATACCACCTGGCCTGTTCGAAACCAAAAAGCCTTTATATTTATCCCCTTTTAATTGGGTGTAATAAGTGTCGTCCAAGTTCGAATTGATAGGTTTCGACATATTTTCTGGTTTACCATATTTATTCTGGCTACCTGTAGCACGGAAAATATCAAATCCTCCAAAACCATAATGATAGTTCGAACTGAAATACAGGATATTATTCGTCACATCGTACGAAGGAGCTACTTCGTCTCTTGGCGTATTAATGCTACGTCCACAATTGACAGGCTTACCTGATTTCCCTTCTTTATCGATCATGCTGTACCAAATGTCCATCCCGCCATTTGTTCCTTTCATGTCCGAAACAAAAAACAAGATTTCCTGATCGGCTTTTCCACTTTTTACTTTCGCAGAAAATGGCTGTGTACACGTATGACCAGAATGATTGGCATGGCCAGCTAGTTTTTTAGGTTTCGAAAAAATCGAATCACTTGAGATGTTACTCACATATATCTGGCATTTCATTTTGCCATTTATCGGGCGGCAACGTGTAAAATAGAAACGTTTTCCGTCAGATGAATAGGATCCATTTCCACTATGTTCGAAAATACTGTTCACCACTGGCTGTTCTACTGGCAATTGCCACGAACTGTCTTTGTAAGTTGAAGTGAAAATTTTAGTATGTTCGAAATGCTTGTCGCCATGGCGAACTGAGATCACGCTGTCTTCCTGAATCGAAGAATAGACCAAAACCGAATCGTTTTTCAGACGAGGCGAAAAATCAGAATAAGCTGCATTGATGTTCGAATCTATATTTAAAACTTCTACAAATTTTGCACGATCTTTATTACTAAGTGCATATTCGCACGAGAGGACTTCATTTTTGGCCCACACTTTATAGCTTTCGCCTTTTACATCACGAAAATTGCTGTTTGCAAAAATTCCAAATACTTCACGCGCCTGCTCGTATTTTGCATTGTATTTCAAGGACTCGCCATAATGAAAAGTCGCTACCGAAACGACAGAAGATTTTTTCTTTTTCTTCAAATCTTTGGTTTCGGCAAGTGTTGCATAATATTTTTCGGCATTCGTATAATCGCGCGAATGAAAATAAGCTTCTGCGAGCTTGAACAAATAGGTCTCATTATCAGGATGTTTCTCAACCAATTCTTTCATATGGTCAATGGCAGCATAATAGCCACCTTGTTTGATGAGTTTTTCAGCCATTTCGTGTCTTTTTTCAGACGAAAGTGCCTTCACTTCTCTGCGTTGAGCAATCACATTGCCAAACAGAAGTGTACATGTCAATAATAAAAAACAATACTTTTTCACAATAAATAAGGTTTAGTGTAGAAGATGGTTTAGAAGAACTTGCAAGGAACGGTTGTTTCACTTGGCAAAGCTCTTTTCAAGAAGCCAACATAAATAAACGAGAGTTCCCAAGCCCCAACAGTTGATTTTTCGGGTACAAATTCTCTGGCATTTTTCACGTCTCGAAGACTCGAAACGGTAAAATCGTAGCTGAAAGCAACTTGATAATGTCCCCATTTCACGCCTGTCATGGCGATAAAAGCATCTTTAGCTCTGAACCAAGTTCCTACGAAACCTGTAGTTGGTAGTGTTTTGTCAGGATTGAATGTATAAGCTCCATACAAACCCATGTTCACGTCCATAGCTTTGGCTTGGTAGGCAAGTAGCACGTTCGGAGTGACTGACCATTTTTTGTTGAATGTGTAAATCAGACCAGGATTCAAGGTATGGCGAACTGGCAAATTGCCTTTTGTAAGCGTCAGTGGCGATTCTTTGGGACGAAAAACGTTACTGGCCGAATAACCTGCGAAAAAATCCACCTTTTTATTCAAGACAAAATCCCAAAAAAGGCCCGCATTGAAGTTGAAAAAGCTATAACGGTTGCCGTTCAACTGCTCGCCTGATGCGATGCTTCTGTCTATTTGGTAGCTACTATTGATCTGATTATCAAAGGCAAAATTACTGCTATTCAATCCTTTGGTAACATAACTTGGCTGAATACCAAATGACAAGCGATGGCGTTTCAGTTCGTCCAATGTTTTCATTCCTGAAAGAGAAACGGCTACTGTTTGATTGGAAAACAAGCCATCTCCAATCTCATCGTTCAAGGCTACAAGCCCAACACCCCACATATCGAGGTTCAATGGATTTTTTATAAAATTGATGTCCGCAAAAACGGAGGAAGTAGCAAATGCCGAATTAACCGATTTCCACTGGCTACGGTGAATAAGCCCTACTCTAAAATCCTCCTTGATTTTGCCCGTCAAAGCCGGATTAAGTGTAAGTGGCGAATTGTAGAACTGAGAGAAATGAAAATCTTGCGCTTGGGCTACCAGTGCCATGCACACCATTGAAGCCGCATAAAATAATCTGTTGAATTTCATGATTTTGATCGTTTGTTCTGAATCTTGGTTTAGGTTCTATTTTAGCAAAGCAAGGTTTCCTTTGAAAATCAATTCATCTCCATAGCCTGTTTTTACTACAGCATAATACACATAGGCTCCTACAGGCTGTGGTTCTCCTTTGTATTTTCCATCCCAAAGCAAATAACCGCGTTGCGAATCGTCTTTTTCTGGTTTGCCAGTGACACTATGCACCACTTCGCCCCAACGGTTGAAGATTTTAAACTCCTTCATTTCTTTGATTCCTTTGCCAACGCCTAACAACTGATCGTGCAAACCGTCCTCGTTTGGACTGAAGGCATTTGGAAGAACAAAATACACGTTTACATCAATTCTTTTCTTGGCAGATGCCATACAACCACCTTCCGTTGTCACTGTCAAAGTCACGTCATATATGTTTTTCTCTATTGGATATGGAGGCGCGTAATATGGATAGGTAAAAGTCAGATCTTTAGATGTAAACACATTCACACTATCTCCCATGTTCCATGTCCACTTTGTTACGATAGGATCATTCTTGGTTTCTGTAAACTTGATTGGTTCGTTTCCTAAATAGTCTTCGTCATTGTTCTCGACTGTTTTGGCTGTCATTCCTGTTTCTGGCTTTGGATTCACAACTGCAGTTAAAATTTCAGTTTCATCATAACATCCATTTTCGTCACGAACAACTAAACCAACTTTTTGACTAACTGTAAATAACTGAGAAACCTTATTTGTATCCTTAGTAAGTGTAACTAAATCTAAATCTGGCTCTGTTGTATCTCCAGGAATTTTAGGACTATTTAACTGTTTATAAATTTTATCACTAAAAAACCAATAATAATCTGTAATTCTGCTACTTGGCTCAGAAGGCAATGATGTACTAGCATCCAAAATACTTTCTTTTCCAAAACAAACAGGATCTACTGTAAAATTCGCAGTTGGAGAAGGTTTGATCGTCAACAAAAACGTATCCTTTGCGATACAACCATAATAATTTGTTGCTTTCGCAGTGATAGTATACGTTTGAGGTTTTTTGTATCTCCTTCGAGGAAGAGCATCAACTACAGTAGAGTCATCTCCAAAGTTCCAATAACTTGCTTCCAATTCATCTACTCCTTTGTAATTTTCAAGAAAACGTGGACTTCTGAAATAAAAACTCCTTGTATAATTCAAACAAGTAACTGATGGTGAAGTATCAATTTTAGCCATCACCAACTCATTGGCAATTTTCAAACTTGCAGTATCCTTACAAGTCAAACCATCCGACAGGTAAGTATAGCTCACATTCAATTTATATGGAAGATATTTTCCTTGTGCATTATACAACTCCCTAGTAGTTGCAATTTCCGTAAACAAGGTTTTAGCTGGTGCATAGTTTAAACTATCGCCTTTTACTTGCATTTTTTCTTCAAGCAATGCATTTGATGGAGAAAACAATAACCATTTAAAGCTAGCGGTATCTAAAACTGCCGTTGGCTTAGTATTGGCAGGCAAGACCGCTTTCAAGACCTTCAACGAATCGTAACAATGATCATATTCATCGCCTAAGTTGTAATGTAGTCTTTCAACTATCTTCCAATTACGTTTCACTTCAGTATGACATACCTTCGCTGGTTTTAGAGGGACTATAAGTTGACCAAAACCATCTTTTTCGAAGTTTAAAGCAGAGGATATCTCATTATAGAAAATCCCTGTAGTTGCTTCGTATTTATTACTTTCATAGAATTTGAAAGCATCTAAATTTGAAGGAAATGATTTTCCAAAATCAGTATTTATCACAACCAACTCAGGAGAATTATAAATAGCACTAGAATCGTTTTTGTATCTGTAATACCATGAATTGATGTATTTGTCTTTGATTCCAAAGATCCTAACGGTATCGCTGAAACAGGCTTTCGGTTCTTTGATTTGAAACTGACTAGTATCTGGCTCACTCAAGTACACGATTTTATCTTTTTTTCCATCTAAAGTAGTGGTAGTGTCTTTGCAACCAGTAACGTCTTCTACTATCAATTGAATCACCGCTTCGTCTAGCGATTTGAGGCTATATATATGATTAACAAAACCAAGTGTGGTATCAATTTTACCATCTTTCATGTCCCACTTGGCAGACTTCAATCCCCATTCATACCTTTTATTAGAATAAGACATATCCTCCAATTTCAAGGTATCGTTCAGGTAACAGTAGTACTTTGATAGTCTCATATCCGGAGTGATCGGATCTTTAATAACTACTACGGTGTCGTTAGTACAACCATACCCATCTCTCACCGAAAAATTGATAGTCGATTGCTTGTTTTGCTTTATTTTAAAAGGCACTGTGATACGCCCTCGAGTAGTCGTAAAAACAGTCGTATCGGCATAATCGGTCCGAGAAACACTCAGCGTTTGATTTTTGTGAATGAGCAAACTGTCTGTCAATTCGGTTTTGGCCGTGAATGTAAAACTAGTATCAGGAAACCCTTTGTCACAACGGTAGAAAAAGCTATTACTTGCGCTTGTGGTAACTTTTGGTTTATCTCTTACAAATATTTTCTTAGTTAGTGAATCTTTACAACCAGCATCGTTCTGTACCACTAGTTTTACGGTATATTTTCCAGAGTCTGCAATTCCCATTCTAGTCTCATAAGGAGGCAACAAATTAGCGTTTGTCCTAAAAAAACCATCAATATAATATTTTACTTTCCTAGAATCGGTAATGCCACATTTGAGATCTACTATTGGCTCGTATCTTAATTTCAGATCGCTCTGCTCTGTTTCCACGCAAGTATCAACTATTACAAAATTTACAGGAGGTTTTCCACATATAACCACATCCTTTTCGATGGCATTTATACATGTCGGATTTCCGTCTGAGGTCTCTAGTTTTACTTTATAAGTTCCTTTTGTTTTGAAATTGTGAAGTCCAATTTTACTAGTATCTGTAGCTTCTTTAATGTCCTTGAATGTCCATTTTCTAGTTTTAGTTCCAGCTAAAGGCCAACTTTCTTTGGCTGGATTGATTTTATCTGGATTGCCAGATACATCATAAAAAGCTGTAGTAAGATCTGTACAATATTTATCGTAAGTAAAATTAATATCACTTCTTATTTGTACAAAATTACTATTTCTACATTTCGAAGTCTTATCTGTAACGGTAACGGTATAAGTTCCTGCCGCAAAAACTACGTTATTACTAGTTTTCACGCCATTACTCCATTCATATTCATAATTTGCATTTGGAAATCTAAGTGCTAGGGTTTCACCTTTTTTAGAATCAATACAAGTGACCAATTTATCAGTAAAAGTTAAAGTTACATTTGGCCTTGGATTTACTTTAATGACAATCGTCTTTCTTACATTTCCACAATTATCATCAATTAAAGTCAAATCCAGCTTTTTTGTAAAAGAACTAGGAGCCGATACAGAAAGCTGAAATGAAGCAGTGCCCAAACCAGGCGTAACAGTAGAATTTCCAGACCAATCAGACGGATTATTCCAAATGATATTCAATTTAGCATTAGGATTACTCGATATTCCAGTATAAAAGATATTTATTGGCAGGTCACCAGCGCAATAAGTTAATGTATCAGACCCATTAAATTTTGGAGGCGAAACTGGAGCTGTTAGAGTTTGGAAATACATTTCACGCATTACCGATCCTACAATAATGTTATTTCTAGTTTCAGTTACTTGTATTGCAGTCACCGACATATCACCTTGGCTGCTAGGAGTATAAGTCATTGTACCATTACTTGCATTAAATCCGAACGCCCCTGTAGTCTTTATTGGTTGTGTTTCGCTGTATGGAGCAGTATATGCAACCGAAGATCCTCCAACGATAGGTTTAATTAGAGCAAATTTTAATTTATCACCATCCAAATCTGTCACGGCTGGATCATATACAACTGCTTGATTGGCAGCTGTAAACAAAGGAGGAGCATTTTTAAAAGTAGGACTGTTATTACATTTGGCATCCAAGTTATTTATCACTGCCCGCAAAAGCATCAAATCTGGTGTTCCACTCAAACCATTTAAGGTTGTACGGGGGCCCTTTTGCATCTCTATTGTCCAATCTCTTCTTTTACGTGGCAATGAAATTTTACCAGTGAAAGATCTTCTAACAATTGCATCTGCTGTCTCGCCAGTACCTCCATTACATTTAGTAGCTTGTCCAATACAAGCTGCTAATGTTTCGTCAGCACCTGATTTCACTAAAACAGAACTAATTTTAGCAGCATTCTCTGATGGAGAATAAATAGAAAGTGCCACATTGTCTGGAAGACTTGGACTTGGACACTTCGCATAAAGTGTCACAGTTACTGTATAGCTACTATCTGAGGCGTTACATTTATAAGTAATCTCTCCTCCGGCAAGTTGTTGTGCGCTTGCTGCAGTAGCAAACAGCGCAAAAATAAGGGCTATTATACGGCTAAACTTATTCATTGTTTTTGGTCTAAGTTTCAAATGTAAGTGTTGAAGGTTTATAATCAAAATTATTCTAGTGTTAACACAAAAAAAGCGACCACGTATACGTGGTCGCTTTCCGTTCTGGATTTAATGTTCAATTACTTCGTAATCACCACTTTCTGATTATTTTCTATCCTCACATTGCCGTTCCTAAACGCCAGTCGTGCGATTTACAAAACCTGTTTACATCAAACCACCCCTTTTGAGTGTATCTTCTTAAATTTTATCTTTCTGATTATTAGCCACATACAACGCTGCTTGAAATTGTACGTATACACTCTTTAGCTTTCTGACAACATCCCAGATCGCAATTTTCACCATGAACGGATTAGACAAATCAAAAGCGTTTTTCAAACTAGGGGCAATCGTTTTTGGGCTTTTGTGTTCCAGTGTAGCTTTTGCTCAGGAAATCGTATGGGCTTCGAAAGTGGCAAGTTTTACTTCGCAAGCGAGTGCACATAAATATTCGGCTCAGATGGCACTAGGCAAACCCGATGCCACGGCTGATAGTACAGGCAAAGGCTGGCAACCTGTGGGAAGTGGCAAGGTCGAAACAATAGTAGTGAGTTTCGAAAAGCCTATTCATGCCAAACAAATTCTGATCGTAGAAGGAATGCACATTGGCTATATCAGGCACGTTTATGCCATTTCTACTGATGGTGTGGAATACGATGTGGCTCAATTAGGAGCAAGACCTGGTTCGAAAAATATCAATCTGGTAACGGTAAATGTGGCCGATTTCGATATCAAAATTGCCCAAGTAAAAGTGGTGATGTTTCCGATCAGAAATGTAGCTTCCACTATTGACGCCATCGGCATTACCGATTCAGAACAACATTATACACTTACTAAAACGCATGAGATGATTGCTGCTCAATAGCGGTTTTAGGTTTTAGAAAAAAAAGCGTGGTTGGAAAGATGCTCTTTCCAACCACGCTTTTTTTTCAGAAGAATCTGATTCCAACTCTTGGTCTGACCTTTGGTACTGACCAAGAAACACCTAAAATCAAATTCCCAACACCTAAAACCCAATTACTTACTCAATACCTTAAACTCGGTACGTCTATTCAGCTGACGGCCTGATTCTGAAAGGTTTGAAGCAATTGGCTTGGTCAATCCATACCCTTTGAATTCAAGTCTCGAAATTGGAATTCCTTTTTTGATTAGATAATTCACTACTGCATGTGCCCTGTTTTCGGACAATTCTTGGTTGTGCGTAGCTGATCCTTTATTATCGGTATGTCCCGAAATCTCAATTCTAAGTGTTGGATTATCGGTCAATAATTTGTGTAAGTTTTCTAGTTCCGCTTCCGATTCTTTACGCAAAGTAGATTTGTCGGTATCAAAGAAAATGTTGTTCAGTACAATCACCATTCCCACACTTACTTTATTCAGCATAATGTCTTTCTCGATCACTTGATAATCGCCTCCTTGTGGAATATCGAAATTAACGGATTGAAACAAATAGCCATCCGATTTTACGGTCACATTGTAGTTTTTGCCCGAAGGAAGTGTCACCAAAAACTTGCCACTTACTTTGTCCGAAATGAAGGATCCGATTTCTTGATTCAGTTCATTATCAATCATTAAAATATCGGCTTGCAAAGGTTTCTTGGTTAGTGAATCCAAAATGCGTCCTTTGAACAATGTCAATTGGTTGGTCGAAACTGGGATTGCGGGCTCGATCACTACTTCAGTAGCTGGTTTAGTGACACTCGAAACCAAAATATCTTCTGTATTTAGAATCATCGGTTTTTCCGGACCCAACATCGTGATTACGTAAATATCTCGTTGACCAAAACCGCCTTCTTGAGTAGACGAATAATAGGCACGTTTTCCGTTGGCATTGATTACAAACGAGATTTCGTCTGACGGACTGTTTACAGGATAGCCCAAATTTTGCGGCTCGCTCCAACGGCCATTTTCATTCACCGATTTGAACACATCGAAACCGCCCATGGTCTTGTGACCTCTCGAACTGAAATAGAGCGTTTTACCATCAGGATGGGCAAAAACCGATTCTTCGTCATATTCGGTATTGATGATCGGGCCAAGATTCATCGCCTTGCCCCATTTTCCTTTTTCGTCTAGTTTCGACATAAAAATATCGAGACCACCCAAAGTCAAGTCGGTTCTGTTACTTACAAAATAGAGTGTTTTGCCATCGTACGAAAGACTGGCCGAAGTTTCACGATGTTCGGTATTGATGTTTCGGTTCAGTGCATCTGGTTTGCTCCAAAGTCCAGCATTGTAATCGCATTCGTACAAATCGCCATTGTTATCGCCTTTGTAAATGTACATCGTTTTCCCATCGGGCGAAAGACCAACGGTGGCATCGTGATTGTCAGAATTTACGGGCTGGCCTACATTTTTACTTTGAATCCATTTGCCATTTACTCTGGTGCTCAAATAAATGTCTTCGCGAAAGATTCCGTCTTCTTCGTCCACCGCTTTTCCGTAGGTATCCTCACGTCTTGATGTGAAAAATAATTCAGATTCATCAGCTGTGATTACTGGCCCATATTCTGGCGCAGCCACATTTACTCCTGAACCCAAATTATCCACAAATACACGAATCGGGTTCTTTTCTAGTTCTTTCCCATTTTTACATTCTTGGATTTTTTTATCCAGAAAAGCCAAATCGTGTCCGTGTGCGCCTCCGCCATTGGTCGATTTTTCTTTTTGAAATGCATCAATCGCTTTGTCCCACATGCCATTCAAATGATAGGCTTCGCCCATAAACAAGTGTATTTTCTTGTCGACATTTGGGTCAAGTTTGTAAGCTCGTTCATAATATTCCAAGCCTTGTTTTCTTTCTTTGACATAGGAAGTCATGAAACTACGCCCTAGTTTGAAATTCAGTTCGGCATTGTTTGGATTGAATTTCTGAGCGACCAAATAGAAATCTAAGGCCTCGTCTCTTTTGCCTTTTTCAAACATTTTATTGCCATCGTCAAGGGCATCTTTGGCGGCTTTGTATTCGTCTTTTCGATCTTTGAAAAGGGCTTTTTCAAAGGGTACATTTTGCGCCAGTAGCAACTGCGAGCAAAAAAGAAAAGAAATGATAAGCGGTATGGTGTTCTTTATCATTGGAAAATCTTTTGGGATGAAAATCGTAGGTCGAAAAATTATTCGCAGTCTTGGTTTTTGTACGTCTCGGCACTTTTGATGCCCATTTGTGCTGCTTTTTGCCAGTCGGCACAAGCACCTTTTTGGTCACGTAGCAATTCTTTGGCAATGCCACGGTTCAGATAAGCGTAGGCATAGTCTTTGTTCAAGGAAATGGCTTTGTTGCAATCGTCTAGCGCACCTTGGTTGTCTTTGAGTTTGTATTTGGCCGATGCCCTGTTGTTGAAAGCAAAGGCATAATCGGGTTTCAATTCGATTGTTTTGTCAAAATCTTTTAAGGCTCCTGCGTAATCTTCCTTTTCAAATTTGGCATTTCCTCTATTATTATAGGCCAAATAGTTTTTCGGGTCAATATTAATAGCTAAGCTAAAATCAGCAATAGCCTCTTGATAAGCTTTCATTTTTACTTGTGCACTGCCACGGTTGTTGTAGATAAATGCTTGTGTAGGTTGTAGCGCAATGGCTTGTGTATAATCTTCAATTGCCCCTTTGAAATCTTGAAGTTTACGTTTGGCACTTCCACGGTCGTTAAATGCAGAACCATTAGCTGGTTCTAACACTAGCGAAACATTAAAATCAGAAATAGCTTCTTTATATTGTTCTTTTTCGAAACGTATCTCACCTCGGTAGAAAAGTGCTTTAGCATTATTCGGATTCAATTGAATCACTTTCGAATAATCCTTTTCTGCCGCTTCTTTCTTATTCATCCCAAATTTAATATTCCCCTTGGTCATGTAGGCTTGCTCATTGCTACTATCCATACTCGTGACCATGTCCAAGTCATGCAAGGCCTTTGAATATTCTTTCATTTCATTAAAAGCAATGGCTCGGCTCGAATACGCTTTAGTGAAAGTAGGATCGAGTTTGATAACACTCGAAAATGACCAAGTGGCTTCTTGATTTTTCTTTTCGGCCAAATGGGCAAGGCCTTCGTTGAATTTTTTCTCAATTTCTTGTTGTCTTTTAAATAGCACGATTCGCTGCGTGAGCGTATCAAGTTGACTAATGGCAGTGGTGGCACCGTTGAGCTGTACTGTGTCGCGGGAAATAAAAACAGGCTTGATTTCTGTGTTTTGTGCTTGTGCTGGCGAGAGAAGTGGAAGTAAAGCCACCGCCAACCAGTAAATAATTCTTCTATTCATCTGAAAAAAGCTTACGTTAAACCTTTCCAAATTACACAGTAAAAATAGAAATACAAAAAAAGTGAATGTTAAAAAAGGAATAATGCCAGATCAGCGAATTGTCTATTCCTTTCATTAAATTGCTAAAGAGCAAATTCAAACGTTCCTTTTATTTGTGAGATAGTAGATCCGATCAGGTAAAGGTTAATTGATACTTTTTTTCTTGTACTTATTTGCTCCTGAGTCCATATTGTACTTTGCAAATAAGGGGAATACATTGGATCTTGAGTAGAACGGATCGAGGATTTGAATTGATTTCCTGAATAATAGGTAGCTTGAGCCGTATTTTGCCACCCTCCTACTGTATAAGAAATATCGTTGTATCGAAGGTTCTTGAATTTAATTTCCAGTTTGTCTTTATAAATAGTATCGTTTCGGGTGAATGAATTGTCAATCAAAACCGTAAAAACGGTATCTCCATAGATATTAATTTCAAACTCCATTCCCATTTTGGTAGTGGCAGGAAACTTCCAAACAGATCCGTCTTTTGTTAGATTATAGGTAAATGGTGCCAGATGTTCGATAGGTGTTTCATCCTCCTCATTTTCAACATAAGGATACATACCCACAGGACGTATCCTGCCTGTGTTATCCATTTTTTTGCAGCCAGTGAATATTGACACTCCTATTAAAAGGAATAAAATAACTGTATTATATTTCATTTTATAGAATTTAATCTCCAAACATACTACTAATTGCAATCAAAATTTAATTTTCAAATATAAGATGACATTTGGTTTTATTTTTATTGCTTTGTGTTTATGCTAAAAATACGTCCTATGAATAGGCTCTTTTTGTTCTTCCTTTTCTCGTCTTTGCTTTCGTTTGCCCAAAAGGATCCTACAGATAATAAGTTTAAAATCGGGTTTGAAGCAGGGACAACGATCAACTATTTAGATCGTTTTGGCCCTTATGGTGCCGATATGATGTATTTCGACAAGTCTGTTTTAGTAGGCACGCATGCTATTAACCTGACGGCACAGGAATGTGATTTTTTCAAGCGGCATATTTGATATCTTGATGCTGAAAATATTTCAATAATCGCTCAGGTTTTTCTTGTA
>JAYVIX010000125.1:0-2312 GCA_043769845.1 Cytophagales bacterium | reverse complement strand
TATGTTAGTGCCCATCACGATGGACATTTTCATGTTCCACATGTCGAGAGGAATGACCGGAATTCCAATTGCGTTCATGATGCTTATTGCTCACTTTATCATGCTTTATACCCACCGCAATCGTTTCACCACTTTGATGCATGGCTAAAAATGGTATTTAATAAAAACAAAGAAGGCTGTCAGATTTGGCAGCCTTCTTTGTTTCTTAGAGTTTCAGAAATAATTAGGCGTTTGGATAATTAGTAAATCAAAACCAGCGGTAATTGCATTCTGAGGCGCCTGCACAAATTCGGCTTTGGTTTGAACCAAATCTTGGGCAGTCATTGCTTTTACTGTAAGGAAATCTTGCATTTGTTGTGTATCGTCAACATTTGTCCGGCAGGTTTTACAGCAGATGATGCCAAAACTTCAGCTCCTTCTGGCATATTTAATGCATGACTAATTCGGCCTGTGTGCATGAGCTGAATCGCAATTTTACAACCTTTTGCTTGTACAGCATTCGTCACTTTTTTCCAACCTTCTACTTGTACTGCACTATAAATACCTGGTATTCTGGCATATCCTAGTCCATTTGGCAATGGAGATATCCCCTATGTAATGATTAAGCCAGCCGAAGCGCGTTGACTATAATAGGTTGCCGTAAAATCATTTGGCACATTTCCAATTGCCCTACATCGGGTCATTGGCGCCATCACCATTTCGTTGGCTAATTCAATGTTTCATATTTTGGAAGACGATAGCAACTTATTCTCATTCATGTGACTTTGAGTTGAAGATGTTTAAAACTCATAAGCAACATCGAGCTAGAATAGTTTATCAAGAACTACTCATGTTAGGTTCAAAATAGAATACTAATATTTATATTCGCCCACTATTTATTCTAAATTGATGAAAATCAGACTTCTATTTTTAATAGGGATAATTTGTATGAATTATTATTCATACTGCCAAATCAAAGGTACACTCCTTGTATTAAGCGATTCGGATTCCAAACTGAATATTGATGGCGAAGACAGAGGCAATGTGCTGGCCAATATACTACTTGAAATTTCGCTAAATGCTGGCGAACACCTCTTGAAATTTATTTCTAACGAAATCGAAAAAGAACAGATCGTGACAGTTGAAAAAGAACAGCAAAAAATAGTACAAATTGCATTTAAAGCCATTCCTACCACTATTTTAGAGGTTGCCTCAGAAGAATTTAAAACACGAGGCATGAAACATGTACAAGATTGGCGCACCCAAAATCCAGGCAAAAAATATACGACCTACCCAACTTTTCATTATGTGTTCGACAAAAACGATCATATTCTGATTGACTTAAACCTTAATAATTCAGTTTACGCATGTACTCTTTCTGTGAATAAATATCCAGAAAACACCCCAGTATACACTGAAAAAATGATCAGTGGACTGAAAGATTTTAAATTAAAACTCACAGAGAAAGGTATTTATAAATTCACGATTGTTTCAGACAGTTATCATGACGGAAAAGGGACGATAAAGATCAGCCGAATTCCCGAAAAAACGGAGAACAAATCGTTCACATCCAATGTGTTAAAAATACATACTTTGGCAACCGAAGTCATAAAAATACCAGAGATAATTCAGATCAAATCCAAAATCCTTCTTCCCATTTTATTACCCAAAAATACAGTCGAATGGTTCTGTAAATATGCGTTTTACGATGCCAAAACAGAAAATTCCAAATCCGAATTTAAACTCGCGACAGAACTGAGCCTATTGATTACCAACCAAACCGTTGCTAACGAAAAAACCGCATCTTCTATCACTGCCGAACAATTGTCTAAAATGAAAGGAAACGCCATAGGCCAACTGTATGTCTTGGACAAACCCAATGCCACCCTTTTCGAATCCAAACAAGCCAAGTTTGAATACATCCAATTGTCTGAAACAAATTCATTGGCAGGAAATATCAAAACACTTGGAAAAGATAATAAGACCTTTTTTCTAGGGTTTGAAAATCCAAGTCCGAAGTCGCCACTATTTGCTACCATCGAGATAACTGCCATAACGACTACTGAAAAGTTTGAAATTTCAAAATAGTAGTTGTAATGATATTTGGAAAATAAATTTCAATTTCGTACTTTTGCGCCCTTATTTAGAAAAACCTATATTCATAACATGGTACTAAACAATTATGAGACGGTATTCATTGTAACTCCCGTTTTGTCTGAGGCCCAGATGAAGGATACCGTACAAAAGTTCAAAGACTTGATGAAAAGCAACTCGGTCGAAGTTGTTAACGAAGAAAACTGGGGTTTAAAAGCCCTTGCCTACGAAATGAAAGG
>JAYVIX010000124.1:0-6625 GCA_043769845.1 Cytophagales bacterium | reverse complement strand
GTTCCTCGTTCTTTGTCGATTCTTTGTTGTTCTGTTTTTAGTGCCATAAGCATTTTGAGAGCTCGTTCTTGATCCTCTATATTTTCAGAAGACAAACCTTTCTTAGCTTCTACTATTAATTCTTGAAGTCGCTTTTGTTTCAAACGCGAACAGGCATCATAGGCTACTGTTACCAAATCTTCGTCCTGTTTCGGGATAACGATCAAATATTTATCGGCCCAAAGTGGACTTGTTTCTTTCATGTTACCCAAAATATCAGCCGAAATCTGGCGTATTTCGGCATCTTCATGCGAAATAAAATACTCTCTCCCGAAAAATGTTTCGGATACATTAGCTTTGGTCTCGGCTATCATGCGCGCAAAAATGGGAGTTCGCAATTCGATATCCTCCAGTTCAGATAATAAATAGGATTCTAGTTTGGTGTTATCGTCCAACCAAACACCCGTATGAATGACTAACAAACGAATAATTTCCCATTCGTTTCGATCAATAACGATTGGTTCTTGTTTTTCAGCCACCTCCTCGCCCGGCATTTCGGGCAATGGAAAATCATCTGGATTAGGGTCAAAAAACGGATATGGCTCTAGCGAACCATAATCAATTACGGGAGGTTCTGAACTTTCGGTTGTTTTGGGTTTGGGAACAGATGGCAGAGTAGGGCTAGTTGCAGGCTGTTTTTTCTTTTTCAGCAACACCCGATGCAACTCGTCCATGAGCGCATCCTCGTTGATGCCCAGCAAGTTGGCCGTTTGGCTCAGCATCACACTTCGCTTCAACATGTCGGGCATCTTGCTGATGCTCTCGACCATGTCTTTGGCAACTTCGGCTTTGCGAAGCGGATCTTTTTTTATTTCCTCAAGAAAAAGTTCGGTTTTGAAGGTAATAAAATCTTTGGTATTGGTCTTGATAAATTCCTGAAAAGCCACCGCACCTACTTTTCTGACAAAGCTATCGGGGTCTTCGCGATCTGGAAAAAGTGCCACACGCACATTCAAGCCTTCCTCCAGCAAAATTTCAATGCCTCGAAGTGATGCCTTTACTCCTGCAGGGTCGCCATCGTAAAGCACTGTCACGTTTTCGGTATACCTACGAATGAGCCTTGCTTGCTCGACCGTGAGCGAAGTGCCTGAGCTTGAAACAACATTCTCGATACCAGCCTGATACAGCGAAATAACATCTGTATAGCCTTCTACCAAAAGACAATTGTCGGTTTGTCGAATGGCGTTTTTGGCCTGAAAAAGTCCGTAAAGCACATGGCTTTTGTGGTAAACTTCGGTTTCGGGCGAGTTGAGGTATTTGGCGGTGTCTTTGTCGGCCTTGAGAATACGCGCTCCAAAAGCAATTGTTTTTCCCTGCGGATTGTGAATCGGAAAAATAACTCGACCTCTGAAACGGTCATAATATCCTTCTTTGCCTTCTCGTTTTTTGATCAATCCTGCCTTTTCGAGCAGCTCTACTGAATATTGATTTCGCTTTGCTTCATTGAAAAATGCTTCATAACTATCTATGCTGTAACCGAGCTCAAAAGCATTGATCGTTTTGTCGCTAAAACCTCTTTCTTTGAAATAACTAAGTCCAAAACTTTTTCCTTCCTGACTGTCGTTTAGAATTTCGTGGTAATAGTTTTTGGCATAATTCAGAACGATGTGCAGGCTTTCACGCTCGCTTTTGTTTTCTTGTTCTTTTGGCGAAGTTTTGTCTTCTGCAATTTCAATTCCGTATTTTCCAGCAAGCTGGCGCAAAGCCTCGGGATAGGTCAGCTTGTCGTACTCCATGACAAAACTGATAGAATCGCCACTTTTGCCACAACCAAAACATTTGTAAATGCCCAAACGTGGGTTTACGTTGAATGAAGGCGATTTTTCGTTATGAAACGGACAACAAGCCATCAGATTGCTGCCTCGTTTTTTGAGCGTGACATAATCGGACACTACTTCCACAATCTCGACATGAGACTTGATTAATTCGATGGTTTCGCGCGAAATGGCCATTCTTTAGTTAACAGTCAAAAATTAATAGTTGCTAATTGTTTATAAATCACGCAAAAATCTCATCTAACTCTACCGTTAATTCAGGAAAAATGTGCGAGTTGGCGATATCGTTGTTGGTAAACATGCGGTGTAGGCGATAAATACCGTATTCGTCCAGATAAAACACTTCGACAATGGTTTCCTCGATATGTATGATCCAATATTCGCGCACACCTGTTTCTTGGTAAAGTTCGAATTTGTCCTGAAGGTCTTTTTGCGTGTAGAAGGCGATAGAATTTCGATTACTAAATCGGGCGCACCAACGCATCCTTTTTCATCTAATTTCGAAAGATCACAAATAACACACAAATCGGGCTGAACGACTGTCAGAATTTGTGCGTCAGAATTTCCTTTTTTAGCCAAAAGTCGCACATCAAAAGGAGCATGGTACACTTGGCAAGGCTTTTTGTAAAAAAAACCTTGTACTTGGTGCATCAAATTACTACTCACCCTTTGGTGCATCCGAGCTGGTGCTGGCGACATTTTGAACATTTTGCCTTTGATAATTTCGACCATCTCGTCAAACTGCCACGTGAGATAGTCGGCATAGGTGTACGTTTTGTCGGGCGAAAGATCGTTCAAGGTCATAACTCACTATTTTTACAAAATTAACATTAATTGTTTTGCCAAAGCAATGGATGATTTTTCCTTGCATTTGACAACAATTGAATAAATTGCAACCAGATTATGGTAGTAAGTAGTGAATTTTTCATCTTGATACTTACTACTCACTACTCACTACTCTGATGACCAAGGAAAAAGACAAGTTTGCAAAACAAATTCAGATCAAAAACAAACGCGCAAGCTTTGAGTATTTTTTTATCGATACGTATATCGCTGGAATCAAACTACAAGGAACAGAGATAAAGTCGATCCGAATGGGAAACGTAAACCTGACGGATGGTTATTGTTCTTTCAAATCGCCAACTGAACTAGTGGCAACTGGTCTTAATATTTCGAAATACAGCGAAGGAACCTACAATAACCACGAACCGCAACGCGAACGTGTATTGCTTTTGCAGAAAAAAGAATTAAAAAAACTGTACGAAAAAAGTTTAGATCAAGGCGTAACGGTCATTCCTGTAAGGCTTTTTATCAACGAACGTGGTTGGGCAAAACTGGAAATTGCGCTCGCAAAAGGGAAAAAACTGTACGATAAACGTGAAGGCATCAAAGAAAAAGATGTAAAACGCGAAATGAGCCGTTCGGTCAGCGATCAGTAGTAAATTCGGCTTGTAATAAAAAGGATCACTTTCATGATTTGAAAGTGATCCTTTTTTATTGGTACTATTTAGTCAACCAATTCTCTATAATCTTGCTTCCCAAGGGGGTCAGAATAGATTCGGGATGGTATTGAACACCACGTACATCGTATTTTTTGTGCGCCAAGCCCATGATAAAACCTCCTTCGGCTTCGGCTGTGATTTCTAATTCTTCAGGAAATCCTTCACGATCGACCACCCAACTATGGTAACGACCAACCTCAAATTCAAGCGGAAGGTCTTTGTACATAATTTCTTCGGGTTTGGTGACTGTAATAGGAGTCGCAATGCCGTGATATACTTTTGAAAGATTGGTCAGATTGCCTCCAAAAGCTTCGCCAATGGCCTGATGGCCAAGGCAAACGCCAAGAATGCATTTTGTGGCGGCATATTCTTTGATCGTATCCAACAAAATGCCCGCTTCGGACGGAATACCAGGCCCTGGCGAAAGAATGATTTTGTCGTATTTTTTGATTTCCTCTAATTCAATCTTGTCATTTCTTATCACATCCAAATTGCTAAAACCCAAAGCTTTCACCAAATGAACAAGATTGTAGGTGAACGAATCGTAATTATCGAGGACGAGTATTTTTGCGTTTGTATTGCTCATTTTTCTAGTTTTTAAAACTTCGGTCAAATACCGTTTTGTTTGTTCTGAAATTCTATCAATTCTTTTTGTACTTCGGCCAAAAGCTGACTTTCGGTAGGTAAATAAAGCTGATATTCGCTTGCTATAATAGTTTCATTGTCAGAAGGTAATGCAAATTTTACAACCGAATTGTTTTTATCAGTACATAATAAAATGCCAATTGTTGGTTTCTCATGCGACAATTTTTCTACTCTGTCGTAATAATTGACATACATCTGCAATTGTCCCAGATTTTCGTGCGTCAGTTTTTGGGTTTTAATTTCGATAATCACAAAACATTGCAAAAGTCGATTGTAAAACACCAAGTCGATATAAAACTCATCACCATCCAAATGGATACGTTTCTGACGTGCCACAAACGAAAAACCATTGCCCAATTCAAGCAAGAAATCTTGCAAATGTGTGATGATTGCTTGCTCTAAGTCTTTTTCATAATAAGCCGATTCCCGTTTCAAGCCAAGAAATTCGAGCACCATCGGATCTTTTATAATTTCCTTTGGATCAATTACTTGCTTCTCCTGATTTGCCACAGCCAGCACACTAGCTTTATCGTTGCTCAGTAAAAGTCGTTCGTACAATTGGCTGTTGATTTGGCGTTCCAATTGCCTTACAGTCCAATTGTTTTTTACCGATTCGGCAATATAATATGCTCGTTTGTGGTTATCTTCAATTCGAAGTAGCAATTTGTATTGCGACCAATTCAATTGCGAATACAGTGTATTCGCAATTGGAAATATCCGATGAAACTGGCGCATTAGTTCAAGTTGCCGTTTCCCGAAACCGCTACCATATTCTGGCTCCAATTGTTCGGATAAATACTTTATCAAATAAGTACCATATTCAGCACGGTCTTTTCCTTGTTGTTCTTCTTCGAAAATACGCTTGCCAATATTCCAATACATAACAGTTCGTTCAAAATCAACTGAACGAGCCGCTTTCTCTTGCGCATTTGAAATGATGATTTTTATATCACCAATGACATGTACGCCTATTGTCCTCAATATTTCATTTTTCGGGTTCTGCAACCTGCTTTCTATTAAAAGGTGAATGCCAAATATATTGTACCGATTATACCAATAAACGGAAAAGCAAAAACCATAAAACTCAGACTCATCCAGAAATATGGATTCTTATTGATGGAAGTATGATTGCTTAGTTTTTGTCGCAGTTCTGAAATTGACATTTTCAGTAAGTCGTCTTTTGTAATATCACAGGTCAACGGATTACGCATTGTTAGTCCTTTTTTGAAAGAGTCGAATACTATTCTTGGATAAATCACCACGCCAAGTCCCATTGCCCAAAGAGTCAAAAGCCACGGAAAAACTAAATCACGCCATCCGCCACTTCCAATTTCCCAAGCAGAAACAGCACATTCACCCTTCCAATCGGTATTGTTTTCAGTGATCAAATGTCCAATATCGTGTAGAGTTATTGCTTTTTTTCGACTTTCTGTATTTGGAATTGGGATTGAAAATAGGCCAAATTTTATCCAGATGATATTTTTATTCACTCCTCCGTCTTCTCCAAAATTGTTGAGACGGTAAAAATCATCTAATGCCTGACTTACTTTCAAATTCATCGTTTCCATTCCCAAACTAAATATTCTCCGCCTGAATAATCGCTTTTTTCAGTGCGGCAAGCTTGTTGTTAACTTCTTGCAGCTCACTTTCAATTTTTGACAAATCGACCACACCGGCACCAGCTTGATAGTACAATACGTTGTCTTTGCTCATGATAGAGCGAATCATAATCGCGTGGTTGAACTCGCCTTTAAAACTCATATAACCGATGCAACCGCCATAAAAACCACGATTTCCGTGTTCGTTTTCGTTGATGATTTTCATCGCATTGTGTTTTGGTGCGCCTGAAAGTGTTCCTGCAGGAAATGTATCGCCTACGATTTCCATAAAACTATGATTTTCGTGCAACTTGCCAGTAACTTTTGAAACTAAGTGTATTACGTGTGAATAATATTGCACTTCTTTCAGCGTTTCTACTTTCACATCTTCGCCATGTCGACTCAGGTCGTTTCGTGCCAAGTCGACCAACATCACATGTTCCGCATTTTCTTTCGGGTCGTTCAATAGTTGTTCGGCCAATTGTGCATCGCGCGTATCATCTCCACTTCTGCGGAAAGTTCCTGCGATGGGATAAATCGTTGCTTTGTCGTTTTTGATCACGATTTGCGCTTCGGGCGAAGAGCCAAAGATTCGGAAACTTCCGTAATCGAAATAAAACAAATAAGGCGAAGGATTTACCGAACGTAAACTGCGATACACATTAAAATCATCTCCTTTGTATTGTCTTGAAAATCTTCTAGAAAGTACAATCTGAAACACATCGCCTCTGCGACAATGCTCTTTTCCTTTTTCTAGAATTTTCAGGAATTCTTCATCCGTAAAATTTGACTCTTCTCTTTGAACGAGCGAAAATTTGTATTCAGCAAAATCGTTTTTGTTGATCAAAGCATAAATCGAATCAATAGTATCTTTTGATTCAACACTTGGGAAACAATTTTCAATGATGTATATTTCATTATTAAAATGATTAAACGCAACAATAAACTGAAATACATGATACTGAATATCAGGTATTTTGCGATAATCTGTTTCGTAGGTTTTGATGTCGATATCTTCAAAATAACGCACCGAATCGTAAGCCGTGTAGCCAAAAACTCCGCTCGT
>JAYVIX010000123.1:0-6916 GCA_043769845.1 Cytophagales bacterium | reverse complement strand
ACTTTCACCGAAGCGACCAAAACATCACAAGTGCAACAAGGTCTCAAAACTGCGACCAAAGTAAAAACAGCACTCGAAGAAAAATTTGCGGAAGAAAGACAAGTCGCTTTAGATAAATTCATCGAAGATGGAGGTATCGAGGACGATTTTGAATACAAAAACGATACTCAGTTAAAAGAAATCGAAAAAGAATTCAGGCAGCTTAAAAACAAGCAAAAAGAATTTTTCAACGATTTGAATCGTAAAAAACAAGTCAACTACGAAACTCGACTTGAGCTTTTGGCCAAATTGCGATTGTTAGTAGACGGACAAAAAACGGCTACCTTCAAGCAAATACAAGAGGAATGGAAAAAGGCAAGTCCTATTCCACATGAGCATAACGAAGAATTGTGGGCTTCTTTCAACGCCCTTTCTGATAGGTATTACGACAATCGTAACATCGACTTCGAACTAAAAGAACTTGACAAAAAGAAGAACCTTGAATTGAAACTCGAACTTTGCAACAAAGCCGAGGCTCTCGCTCAAGAATCTTCGATTAACAAATCATTGGATTCTCTGAACCATTTACACCGAGAATTCAAACATACTGGTCCTGTACCAGAAGATCAAAAAGAAATCGTTTGGCAGAGATTCAAATTGGCTTCTGACGTTTTGTACGGTCGCAGAGATGTGTATTTGCAACAAAAACAAGCTGAGCAAGTAGAGAATTTGGCGAAGAAAAAAGCCTTTATTCAAAGCCTAGAGCCATTCACGCAGTTTGTTTCAGATTCTACCGAAGAATGGAAAAAGAAACTAGTCGAATTTGAGCTAATGCAAAAAGAATGGGCAACCATTGGTTTTTCGGGCAAAGAAGAGGAAGCAAACGCCATCGGGAAAAAATATTGGGAACTAACCAAGCTTTTCTTCCGCAACAAAAACGATCACTACAAAAAAGTGTTCGAGGTGTTACAAAACAATCTGAATAAAAAAGAAGAGTTAATCGTTCAAGCAGAAGCTCTTGCAGAAGAAGTTGATTTAGAAAAAGCTACCAAAATAGTGATTGATCTTCAGCGAAAGTGGAAAGAGGGCGGACACGTTCCTTTCAAACTTCGTGATAAAATTTACGACCGTTTCAAAAAAGCATGCGATGCCGTATTTGATCTCAAACGTGGTATCGACAAAGAAAAAGAATCGGAATACGAGCAAAATCTGATTTCGAAACAAGCCATCTGCAATCAATTGGCCACATTGGACGCCAACGTTTCAGACAATCTGGTGATATTCAAACAATTGCTAGCCGAATGGAAAACGATTGGTTTCGTGCCAAAAAAAGACATCGGCAGTATTCAAAACAGTTATTCACAATCGGTTAAAAAATTCTTAGACAGCAGCCAACAAGGCGAAGAGGAAAAACGCAAAATCAAACTTTCGCTCGAATTGGAAGATATGCGTTCGAAACCTGATGCTAAACTGCTTTTACAGAAGAAAGAAGGAGCAATTAAAAATCGCATCAAAGGTTTGGAGGCCGAAGCGGAAACGTTGAAAAACAATTTATTATTTTTCTCTCGTTCCAAAAATGCAGATGCCCTTGTGAAAGAAGTGGAATCGAAAGTAGTATACATCGAAAAACAAATCATAAGCTTGAATGACGAGCTGAAACTTATCAAAACACTATAAGGTGCTAATCAGATCAGCCGAATTTTTACGTAGCGTTCCCAAACATCAAGACTGTCCGCCTGCCGATAAGCCAGAATTTGCTTTCGTGGGCAGATCAAATGTGGGCAAGTCTTCGTTGATCAACTATATCACGGGTTTTGCAAAGTTGGCCAAAACATCAGGCACGCCAGGTAAAACCCAAACGATCAATCACTTCTTAATCAATGGTAATTGGTATTTGGTCGATTTGCCAGGATATGGATATGCCCGTGTAAGTCAAGATATGCGCAAGAAATGGGTGGCAATGTTGCAAAACTACTTGGAAGAGCGCACTAACCTTATTAATACGTTCATTTTGGTCGATTCGAGATTGGAGCCACAAAAAATAGACATTGAGTTTATCAATTGGATGGGACTTCAAAACTTGCCTTTTTCTGTTGTTTTTACCAAAACAGATAAGTTGTCGAGTGGCAAAATAGCTGCCAACGTTAACAAATTCAAAGACGAACTGTTGAAATATTGGGATGAACTCCCGCCAATTTTTCAAACTTCGGCAGAAAAAGGAGTAGGCAAAGACGAAATATTGACTTTTATCAACCAAAATATGGGACATTTTCTTCCTGAAAATGCTCATTAATTTGAAACCACAAACTATTTACTTAGATTCACATCCTCAAATTTTACCGATAACCCTATGGAATTGAAGGAGATTGCTGTAGTATCAGGCAAACCTGGACTTTACAAGATTATTAAACCTGCTGTAAATGGCGTAATTCTCGAAGCGCTTGATGGCACTTCGGCTCGGTTTATAGCTGGCTCTACCACTAAAGTTTCGGTATTAGGCGAAATATCTGTGTATACAGAAAACGGAGAAAACATTCCATTGGAAGATGTTTTTCGCACCGTTTTTGCAAAACATGGTAAAGAAGTGAAAGTAGGAAGCAAATCATCGGACAGCGAGTTACGAAGCTTTTTTACAGATTTAATTCCAGAACACGACAAACAACGCGTTTACACAAGTGATATCAGAAAAATAGCGGTGTGGTACAATGTTTTAGTAAATGCAGGTTTTGAAGAAAAATTCGCTACTAAAGCGGTAGTTGCCGAAGAGGTTGCTCCTTTGGAAGAAGCTCCTAAAAAGGAGAAAAAAGTCGCTAAAAAAGAAGCTACTGAGGAAGCTGTAGAGGCTGCTCCTAAAAAAGCTCCAAAAGCAAAAAAGGACGATACGGAGAAAAAAGCCACTACTAAAAAGGCAGACAAGTAGTTAGATTATTATTGACTAATTAATAGTCAATAGTTTTGTATCTAATATAAGAAAGGGGTTCTGAAACATTGTTTCAGAACCCCTTTCTTATGTTTTTAGTCTTTGACTAAGCAATTTCTAGTACTTCAATTTCTAACACATCTTCCAAGCGAAGCGCATTGTTTCGAATACGCTCTGCGTTTTCGGGAAGTTCTACAAACTCAATATCACAGATAGCATGTCCAGCTTCTGTCTTTTTATAATTCAGCGAATCGACCATAAGACCTCTCTTACGAAACGACATCACAATTTTATCTATTGTCTCAGGCGTGTGAAGACACTTTAACCGCCAATAATTTTTTTGCATTTTTTTCTTCTAAAATAGGGTCGTTACAAATTACATCCTGTGGGTAATAAATGGTTTCGCTCAAACTCGCTCCTGGCGCTACCATTGGCAATACATTGTCTTCTTTCAACACACGAGCGTTAATCAAGAATGGACCTTTGGTTTTATAAGCTTGCGTGACAGCATTTGCCAATTCTTCGGCATTGGTTGCGCTTGCGGAACTTACACCATATGCTTTAGCCAATAAAATATAATCAGGATTAAGAATATCAACGCCTGAATAATTTTTGTTATAAAACTGCTCTTGCCACTGACGTACCATTCCCAAGTAGCCGTTATCAAGCAATAAAATTTTGATTGGCCATTGTTCTTGCACACACGTTATCAATTCTTGTAGATTCATTTGAAATGAACCATCGCCAGTGATGCACCAAACATTCTTGTCTGGGAATGCTGCTTGTGCTCCCATTGCCGCAGGAAATCCAAAACCCATCGAGCCCAAGCCTCCTGAAGTAAGGAAATGGTTTGGGTGCATTTTGTTCAAATATTGGCCTGACCACATTTGATGCTGGCCAACATCTGTACTCACGATAATGTCTTCTGGAGAAAGTTTCTCCAATACATCAATAGCGGTGATCATGTTAAATACGTCATAATCAACGCCTTTGATTGGATACTGCTCGCGCAATTCGTCCAATTCGTTGAACCAAAGTTTGCGATTCATCAAACTTTGTGGCGTTGCCGAACTTGGTAATTCGTTCAAAATCAATTTCAAATCGCCATGAAGGAATACTTCGGTTTTGACGTTCTTGTTTTTCTCGCTGCTATCAATATCGCAATGAATGATTTTTGCGTTAGGTGCAAAATCTTTCAAACGACCTGTAATACGATCGTCAAAACGAATACCCATTGCAATAATCAAATCGGCATCTTGTACTGCAAGGTTGGCATATTTCATGCCGTGCATTCCTAGCCAAGAGAAATAAAGTGGATCGTGTGTTTCAAAGATCCCTAATCCTAAAATAGTACTGATGGCTGGGATTTGCTCTTTTTTTACAAAATTGCGCATTTCTTGCCAAGCATCCGAAAGCAAAACTCCATGGCCTGCGATGATCAATGGTTTTTTTGCATCGCCCATTAGCTGGCTTGCTTTTGCAAGTTCTTCTTGGGTAAACTTATGTACTCTGTTATAAACAGGCTTTTTGAAATTGGCAGCCCAATTTTCGTCTACTTCGATATCCGCAAGTTGTAAACTACGAGGAATATCAATCAGAACTGGCCCTGGTCTTCCGTTCATTGAAGTTTCGTAGGCTTCACGGAAAATACGTTCTGCATCAGCCAAATCTTTGATCAAGTAACACCTTTTGGTAATCGGCAAGCAAATACCTGTAATGTCTGTTTCTTGAAAAGCATCTGTACCAATTAAAGGCAAATTTACTTGACCTGTAATGGCAATCATCGGAATACTATCTGCATACGCATCTGCAATTCCAGTCACCAAATTGGTAGCTCCTGGGCCTGAAGTGGCTAGACAAAAACCTGGCTTGCCTTTTACACGCCCAAAACCGTTGGCCGCAAATGCAGCTGCTTGCTCGTGACGAACGAGAATATCATTTATGTTACTAAAAGCGAGTGCGTCATAAATTGGAAGAATGGCACCGCCAGGATAGGCAAAAAGAGCCTCTACTTCCAATAATTCAAGAATCTTGATGATGTAATCAGCACCTCTTAACTTGATTTTCATAAATGGGTACAATTGGGTTAACTTAACAAATATACTAAGTTATTATTTTGAGAAGAAAATTTACAGAAAAAACAGTGGTATGTTTTGGCAAAAAACTCAAACAAACAGACGATTTCGTTAAATAGCACGTAATTAGAATCGAAAACGTTGCCATGAAGAACATTTTGGTACAAAAATTGATTTTATGTATATGTTATGTTAATTTTATGATTACCGAGACCATTTGATGATGAGTAGCTTTATTGACGACATAAAAAACGCATTCAAAAAGAAGGATAACAGTCTGAATCAAATCATCTTTGTGAATGTCATTGTTTTCCTGACGGTTCTGACAGCCAATGTGATTCTAACCTTGTCTCAGAACAAACCTATTTATACGGAGGTGATCAATTGGTTGGCTTTGCCTTCCAATATTCACGTTTTTATTACACGTCCTTGGACATTGTTTACGTATTTCATTTTACACGAAGATCCATTTCATATCCTTTTCAATCTATTAGTAATGTATTGGTTTGGTCAGATTATTGGCGACATGATAGGGAGCAAACGTATTACGGCACTTTATATATTAGGAGGTGTAGTGGGAGGATTACTGTACATTTTGGCATATAATACGATCCCTTATTTCGCAGGTCACGTTTCTAATTCGGTACTTTTGGGGGCTTCGGCTGGCGTTTATGCCATAGTGACAGCTGCGGCTACTTTGGTGCCTGATTATACCATGTTTTTGCTTTTCTTTGGCTCTGTGCGTATCAAATACATTGCTTTGTTCTATTTGGTTATTTCGGTTGCACAAACCACTAGTACGAATGCTGGAGGCAATATTGCCCACTTAGGAGGAGCCTTGCTTGGTTTTTTATTTATTCGTCAGTTGAAAAAAGGAAATGACATTGGTAAACCAGTAAATGCCACTTTGGGTTTTGTGGAAACCATTACCAAACGTGATACTGGGCTAAAAGTAACTTTCAAAAATACCATTAAAGTAAAACCATCAGGAAAACCTTCTCAGGAAGAAATAGATACGATTTTGGACAAAATTTCACAAACTGGATATGAAAGTTTGACCAAGGAAGAAAAACAGAAGTTGTTTCATGCAAGCCAGACTTAAGAGCAATTTCTAACCTATTTTTTTCAACAAGCTTGGAGGAATGTCAGGCTTATTTTATTCATTCTTCATCGAAAACTTGCGTGCTTATTTTTTGATTGAAATTAATTCCTACCTTTTGGAATTAATTCATTTGGGCTTATGAAAGCTTTTCTTTTTCGTTTGTTGCTCCCAATGGCCTACACTCACGATTCTCCTACAAGGCAGTCGCAGGTCAAAACCTCAAATGGTTTAGCTCTCATTCTTTGCATAGCCGAATTGGTGGGTATTTCGATCAATCTGATTGCCAACAATCCACAGCGCATTATCATTTATTTGCTTTTTTTGCCAGTAATTCCGCTTGTAATTTATTTAAATAAGATTAAATACGATCAAGCAGCACGGGCTTTATTGGCCTTTTTTCCAGGCATTTTAACATTTACAGCACCCATGCTTAACGGTATGAATGTCAATGGCGATCGAGAAGGTTATTTTTTGGTCTTGTTTATGTTTGCCATGTTTCCATTGATTCTTTTTTCTGATTCAGGAGAAAAGGGACGATTTTTATTGGGGTGCCTATTTTATGCCTCATTAATCGGATTGTTGGATAATTTGATTCATTTCAATCAAGTCAATATTGAACAAATTGATTTCGCAGTAAAAGCCAAAGAAGTCTTTTTTTATATCGTCATCGCTTCGTGTTTTGCTTTAAAATTGGGGTTGAAAACCGAAATTGAAGACCGCCTAAATATTCAGAACAAAAACTTTGCCCAACAGCGAGACGAGATCACGGTATTGCTTGAAGAAGTACAAACTCAAAAAGAAGAACTTTATATTCAACAAGAAGCTCTTTCGGTACAAAAT
>JAYVIX010000122.1:0-6929 GCA_043769845.1 Cytophagales bacterium | reverse complement strand
ACCATCTTAGAAAGGGAACTGTAAATGCCAATGCCCACAGTTTTTTCATGATAGGCTTGCTACACTTTATCCGAATGATTCTTATACCGTCAAGCAGTTCTTCTTTTGGAGCTGAGTCCGAGATTGTAAGTGCTAGAACGGTAACTTGTACCCCCGCTTTTACCAAGGTGTATGCCTCGTTATAGATTCTAGGCTCTGGCGGAAATTCTTTATCAGTTATAAAGAGTAATTTCATTTAAATTTCATTTGGAGAGATAGCTTTTTTTGCCCAATAAATGTGCAAGACGTTCTATGTCTAGTTTTAGCCAACTAAAGATGTATCCAACTAGGCTTCTTAGTTTCCAAGTCAATGCAAAACTGCCATTGTTGGTCATAGATTGCAAGTAATATTGGCGTGCTTGAGTATATTCTTTTCTTATCAATGCAAATCTTCCTGCTCTCGAAAATGCAATAATCTTCTTTTGGCTGAGTGTTTTAGATATATCCCTAATGTCTATTGCTTTCTTATGTTCAAGATCAAGCTGTTGATAAAAATCAAGTATGATCTGCTCTGAGGCTTCCATGATACCTACGGTTTTGGATTTTGTGACTTGGTAGGGGAATTGCCTCCATGAACCTAAGATTTTATCCAAGAAAATGAAAGATCCTTTTTTGCTGAGTTGCAAGATCGTATTAAGATCAACCGCAGGCATGTCATGCGTTTGAGAAAATCCTCCTATTTCTATCAGTGTTTCTTTCTTGATCAACCAAGTTAGTGGTGTGGGAAAATCTTTTACCAGTACATCCAAAATTGAAAGTAAAGGAATGTTGTAATAATTGTTTCTATTTTGAGTAGTCAAATATTTTGGAAAGAATTCGACTACTTTATTGTTAAAAACGCCTTCAGCTCGTCCCCAGCAGAGTACTGCTTGGTTATTTGATTGAAATGCTTCGATTTGATTTTTTAACTTATCAGGTTTCCAAGTATCATCACCCTCTAGTATAGCAATATAGTCACCTTTGGAAAGTCTTAAAGCCAAATTGTAGGTTTCTGCCAATCGAAGTATACCAACATTCTCTTGCTTTATGTAATAGATGTGTTCGGATTGTGCTTTTAATTTATGAATAATTTCACATGTATTATCGGTGCTTCCGTCATCTACAATGATCATTTCCCAATTTGAGTATTCTTGACTAAGGACAGATATTATACACTCTTCTATAAATTTTTCATGATTATAGGTAGGGGTGATGATAGAAACTAAGGGCGTTACAATCACTTTTGAACTCAAATTTTGCCAATATTAATATAAATTAGATAATAAATCTTATTGAGCTGGTTTTCAAAATTGGAATTTAAAGTTTGGAAATACTTCTACGTGAAGTTTTGCATATAATCTTCGTCAAATTTTGTATTTTTCTCTATACTAGTTAAGTTTAGGGTCTGAACTGAATTTTCATAATTTTCAATCTTCTAATAAACCTAAAAAGAGTAACGATGAGTGTAATTGAAGACATCCACGCCCGCCAGATTTTTGATTCGCGCGGTAACCCTACTATCGAAGTAGATGTAACAACAGAAAACGGATACGTGGGTCGTGCTGCTGTGCCTTCTGGTGCTTCTACTGGCAAGCATGAAGCTGTAGAGCTTCGTGATGGCGACAAGTCTGCTTACATGGGCAAAAGCGTATTGAAAGCAGTTTCAAACGTGAATGACATCATCGCTGAAGAATTGATTGGTGCATCTGTATTCGAACAAAACATGATCGACAAAATCATGTTGGAATTGGATGGTACACCAAACAAAGGAAAATTAGGTGCAAACGCTATTTTGGGTGTTTCTTTGGCAATCGCTAAAGCAGCAGCACAAGAAGCTGGCCAGCCATTGTATCGCTACATCGGTGGTGTGAACGCAAACACTTTGCCTGTGCCAATGATGAACATCATTAATGGTGGTTCACATGCTGACAACTCTATCGATTTCCAAGAGTTCATGATTATGCCAGTTGGTGCAGAATCATTCACTCATGCAATGAAAATGGGTTCTGAGATTTTCCATAATCTTGCAAAGGTTTTGAAGGACAAAAAATATTCTACCAACGTAGGTGACGAAGGTGGTTTTGCTCCAAACATTCCTTCAAACGAAGAAGCAATCGAAATCGTGTTGAAAGCGATCGAGAAAGCAGGTTACAAGCCAGGTGACGATGTAATGATCGCTATGGATGCTGCTGTGACTGAATTCTACGATGAGGCAACTGGTCTTTATCATTTCCACAAATCAAACGGAATGAAGAAAACTTCTGATGAAATGGTGGAATATTGGGCTGAATGGGCTGCTAAATATCCAATCATTTCTATCGAAGATGGTATGGCTGAGGATGACTGGGCTGGTTGGAAAAAATTGACTGACAAAATCGGTAAAACAACACAATTGGTAGGTGACGACTTGTTCGTGACGAACGTTACTCGTCTGCAAGACGGTATAAACCAAGGTGTTGCAAACTCTATCTTGGTAAAAGTAAACCAAATTGGTTCGTTGACAGAAACAATCAATGCAGTGAACATGGCTCACAAGGCAGGTTACAAGTCGATCATGTCGCACCGTTCAGGCGAGACGGAAGACAATACAATTGCTGACTTGGCAGTTGCGTTGAACTGTGGTCAAATCAAGACTGGTTCTTGCTCACGTTCAGATCGTATGTCGAAATACAACCAATTGCTTCGTATCGAAGAAGAATTGGGCGAAAGCGCAATCTGGCCAGGAAGAAACATGTAATTCAATTTCGAGTTATATACTGTTGAAGAAAGCCTCGCCAATTAGCGAGGCTTTCTTGTTAAAAAGAAAGAAATGAAAAAGCAAAATCTAATCGGGTTCGGAATACTTACAGTGACAGTTCTTGCTGGAGCCTATTTCTTCAGTAAGGAAGTGGGTACGATTAAATCGAAAGCATTGCCTTATTATGTATTCGAGCCTAAAAAAAATGTACTACTTGAAACTACAGAACCAGGTAGCCAAGTAGGACGTTTTTCTTTTATAGACCAAGGAGGTGATGCTTTTACCGAAAAGGAAACTGAAGGTGCCATCTATGTGGCCGATTACTTTTTTGTTGAATGCCCAGGTATTTGCAAAGACATGGGAACGCAGTTGCAACGTGTGTATGTAGCTTTTGAAAATGAGCCCAATATCAAAATTCTATCCCACACATCTAAGCCAAACGAAGACAGCGTTTCGGTTTTGATGGCCTATTCCAACAAAATGGGAGCGAAGGACAAAAGCAAATGGGTCTTCTTGACGGGCGATAAGAAGCAATTGTATTCAGTTGCACGAGATCAATATCATATTGTAGACGAACCTGGCGATGGGGGAGAGGATGATTTTATCCATACCGAACGTTTTGTTTTAGTCGATAAAGACAAGTATATCCGAGGCTATTATGATGGAACTGATTCCGTGGCGGTAGATAAGATGATGAATGATATTCGGATATTATTGCAATAATTACTGAATTCCGTCAAGAAAGAACTTGGTGTATCTACTAGCACCTATAGAGTTGAAATGGGTTGCATCTACAAACAAACTATCGTGCCATGATAGTTGATAAGAGTTTATAAATTGCTGGTGGTTGTTCGAGAGTAATTTATTGATTTTAAGAGTGTGTGCAGTTACTATTTTCATTTTAGCCTCGTCAAGTAGTTTACTTCTGATTGGGGCATTTATAAAAAACAAACGAATATTGTTTTGTGCGCAAAAAGAAGATATACTGTCTAAATAATTGTAGTTTAATTCGGTTTTGGGTGCAACGAGGTTGTATGAATTCCATCTTGAAGTATCTTTTTTGAAATTTTGTGCGTCTAAAATAACTGCACCGTATGGGTCATATACCAACGAGCCGTGAAAATCTTTACTTGACTTCGTCTTTTTGCAATACCTGAACGTTGTTAAATAATATTTTAGGTTGAAGTGCTTAAGATGGTATTTCCAATCGTCAGCAGATCGAAGATATTCTTTTAGTTCTTTTACATCGTATTTCTTCTTCTCGGTAGTGAAATCAATTACATTACTTGAAATGAGTAATACTTTTGGATGTGGATAGAGAGAAGTATAGATTTTTAGCAATTCGTAATTGTCTTGAATTGATAATCCCCAAGACGACAGATTTAGGTAGGAGCGTGTTTTTAGCTTGTCTGTTATAACGTCTGAATCCAAATTATTTAGACTCATCGAAGAGCCAATACATAGTATTTCCGCAGCTTTCTTGTTTTTTGTAAATCGTAGTTTATCGTTTAGTGAGTAACTATTGGTGAGTTCAGGAGGTGGCAAATTTTTAAACGAGAGTTCAAAAACAAATGCAAGTATTGTGAATGCGCAAAATGATAACGTGCCAACGAAGAAGCAAAAGAGCAATATTTTTTTTAAGAAGAGTGTCATTTATTTAAAAATGAAAGTAGATGAACTGTTGCTCTGATCCTGCAAAATAGAGGATTGACATTGTGATGACATAATAGAAAGACCAACGTAAAGGTTTGGGCCAGTTTAGTCCAAAATGTGCGATTGCATATTGCTCTTTTCGTCCTATCCATTCGATCAGTACTAAGATTCCTACCGCTATTAAAAGCATGGACGGATTAATTTCAGGAATGGTAAATAAGGATCTAGAAAATAGTAATGAATAGTATTTGCAGGCATGGCTCACACTATCGGCTCGGAAGAAAATCCAAGCAAAAACTGTCAATGAGAAGGTAGCTAAGATTGAAAGTGTCTCTTTGAATGTTGGCAAGATGCTGTTTTGCGCTACGATGTCTAGGTTGTTTCTGTTCGTATTGAATAGGATAGAGGGTATGATGTAGATGGCGTTTAGTAGTCCCCAAATAATAAAAGTCCAATTGGCACCATGCCAGAAACCACTGACGATAAATATAATGAATGTGTTTCTGATTTTCATCCATGCACCCCCTTTGCTTCCTCCTATTGGGATGTATAAATAGTCGCGAAACCAAGTGGAGAGTGAGATATGCCATCTTCTCCAGAACTCTGCAATGTCTCTGGAAAAGTAAGGGAAATTGAAATTGCGTATAAGTTCTATCCCAAAAAGTCGGGCAGTTCCTAGAGCAATGTCTGAATAGCCAGAGAAGTCGCAATAAATCTGAAAAGCGAAGAAAAATGCGCCTAGAGCAAGAGTACTACCTGAATAATCAGCTGGGTTGTTGAAAACTATATTAGCATATTCGGCACAATTATCTGCAACGACTACTTTTTTGAATAAACCCCAAAGGATTTGTCTCAAGCCATCAATCGCTTTGTTTGAATCAAATATTCGGCTTTGTCGGATTTGAGGCAGAAGGTGCGTAGCTCTTTCGATAGGGCCAGCCACAAGTAAGGGGAAGAAACTTACGAAAACGGAATAATTGATAAAGTTTCTTTCAGGTTGTATTCTTTGCTTATAAATATCAATTACATAAGAAAGGCCATGAAAAGTATAGAATGAGATTCCGACAGGTAAAAGGACATTTAGCGTACTGAAATTTGCTTTTACTCCTATTGCTGATAATACATCAGTAAATGATTCGATAAAAAAATTATAATATTTAAAAACACATAGGAATCCTAGATTGATCCCAATACTGATCCAAAACCAGATTTTTTTAGTGTCAAGGTTAGTTGCAGAGTGTATTTTTAATCCAGAATAATAATCTAAGAGTGTCGAGAAGATCAGAAGTGATAAAAACCGATAATCCCAGCATGCATAAAAGAAATAGCTAGAGAGGAGGAGGAGAGCGTTTTGAAGCAATAGATTCTTCTTTGTTATCCAATAGAGGAAAAAAACGATTGGAAGAAAAATAGCAAAGATGAATGAATTAAAAAGCATTTTTAAAATCAATTTCTGGGCAAAGGATATATCACTGACCTATTGTAAATCAAAAGTACTAAAGTTCTCTGTTTAGCTCACATTACCAAATACTAAAAAGTATGATGATGAATGTTATAAGGATTTTGTTAAAGAAGGATTTGCGATGCCTTCGCTCGAAAGCATCGCTTGTGTTAACCCAAATATTTCTCCAACTGATCAAAAGTACTGTGGAAACCTTTGTTCATATTCTCGCTAATGGCAAAAAAAGTTTGAGTTTGGGCTTCGGTGGCCTTGTATGGATGGCTTTGGAGTGAAAGTGTAGTTTTGCCGTCTGCTTCGCTGAAAGTCATTTCATTGTGTATTTCCAGAGGAAAATCCATGTCGAATGGTGCTTTGCAAACTTCAGCTTTTTCGTTCGAGAAAGAACTGATATAGCTTATTTCGTCAAACGGGTTGATTTTTTGATACACAAATACGCCCCACATGACATTGCCATGTCCTTCCATTTTGTAATGAAATTTACCGCCTACTTTGAAATCCAAGGTCAATGCTGAAATAGGCATTTCTACAGGCCCCCACCATTGTTTCAGCGCCTCAACTTCCGAAAATGCTTTGAAAACTAATTCTTTAGGTGCGTTGTAAATGCGTTCTACTTTGAAAATTTCTTTTGTGTTTTGCATGTTTTTTCGTTTATTTACATGAATATTAATTCATTTATTATTTTCTTCTTTTATTTTTTTCAAATACAGTTCCAGTGCGTCCAACTTGCTTTCCCAGAACTGTTTGTATTGCGCTACCCAATCCGAAACTTCGTTCAGTTTTTCTAATTTGGCTTCACAATAGCGTTCGCGGCCTTGTTGTTTTATTTCGATCAATCCGCATTCTTCTAATAGTTTTACATGTTTGGAGATGGCAGGTCGACTGATTTCGAATTTTTCGGCCACCGCATTCAAGGTCAGCGATTGGATAGCCAATAAACCCAGAATAGCCCTACGCGTAGGGTCGGCAATGGCTTGAAATGCGTCCCTTCTCATTTTGAAATTTATTGTGTAATGATTCGGTTACAAATATATGCGTAACTTTTTGGTTACATAATTTTTC
>JAYVIX010000121.1:0-3141 GCA_043769845.1 Cytophagales bacterium | reverse complement strand
CGAATTGGACGTCAAAAACAATCCTACCCAAAGTGGAGTCATCACAATGCCAATAAAACTCGAAATACTGGTATTGAAAATGGCGGCCGAGATATTTCCGCCAGCAATCGAAACCATCACTACGGCCGAAGAAACGGTAGATGGCAAAGCCGCCAAATAAAAAATGCCCGACCAAAGCGATTCGTTTGCTCCTTCGACAAACAAAGGTCTGAATAACAAAGCAATACAAGGAAAAACGAGAAATGTAGTCGTTTGTACCAAAAGGTGCATTTTCCAATTCGACAATCCTTTTCTCAGTTTTTCAGGACTTAATTTTAATCCGTAAAAAAAGAAAATGATCGAGACACCATAGTTAGCCAGTTTTTCAAGCGAAATAGGCTTTTCGTACATTCCCCATTCAGGAAAAAAATAAGCAAGTGTCACCACCGCCAAAATGGCAAGCAAAAAATCGTCTATTCCGAATTTTTCAAGTTCAATTTTCATCAAAGTCAAAGTTCGGATTTAAAGAATAGACTTTGAACCTTAAACTTCGAACTATTTTTTAAGTAAAAGTTGCAGTTTTTCGAGCGATTCCACATTGTTTGCCTCAAAAATAGTACGTTTTATACTTTCTTTTTCGCGTGTAGTGAGATGCCAACTGAGCGATGCGCGTTCCTTTTGTTCTTTTTTCTGAATGGCAGAACGACTTATCTTTCTGATTTTCAGTTCTTCCCAGTTTTTTGATTGCGGAATGTATTCAAATGTTATCACATCCAAATCGCCTTTGAACCAGCCTTTGGCATAGTCTACCAAATTGTCGTTGGTGATGTCTTGCATCATGTCCCAATTGCTGAAAAGACTTCCGATTGGGTTCAAGAATTTTTCAAAAATCGTTTGTCCTATGCGTTTTTCGATTTCCATTTCTTTGTCCGAATCGCGTATCGAAACCAGCACCACGCCACTTGTTTGGGCGGCAATCCAATCTTTAAACACATACATGAATCTAATCGCATCAGTATATCCAAAGTTGTCGGATAGTCCAGCATCCATTATTTCCATCGATGGATAGCTTGGCAACACTACATTTGGGGTAATGTATGGGAAAGTGGCATTCATCCGCAATGCACTCACAAAATGCAGACTATCAGCCCATTGTTCTTTGAACATTCTGCGAAATTCGATGCCTTTTATGCGTTGTTCGGTGGTGTATTTAGCACCCAGTTCGGCCGTACACATGTACGATACGTTTTGCGAAGAAATATACAATTTCCGACCATCGTTCACCACCGTTGGCGACATAATCACCATCGGGATAATCGCTTTTTGCTCAGGTATTTGATACGATTTTATACTTCGATTCAAGACCGTATTTGTGTTTCTGCAAAGCTGTTGTTCGAAAGCAAAACCACGATCTTTGGTATAAATCAGTCCATTCATTTCAAAATTTCTGACTCGAAAGAAAATATCGTTTACAAAAAAGTTGAACAAAAGCGGATTCAAGACGTCTTTCGAGATGTCGGCAACATATTTTTCGTCTTGGCAAGTAGGTATTTCGCCTAGTTTTTCGAGATAGTACAAATCGCGGTAATAAGCCGCTCCAATCATCCCGCCTGATGCGCCCGTCATCAATACCGCGTTTTTCATCAATTGGCCTTTGGTGGCTTGGTCTACCACTTGCAAAGTTCTGAACGACCAAACGGCAGCTCTTTGTCCGCCACCGCTAGAGCAGATCAACACCAATTTGGGTTTGGTTTCGGCTGGGAATTTCTTGCGCCAGTTTTCTAGGATTTTGATTGTGCTGGCTTTGTCGGTCAAGTAGTTAGAATCGGAAGTGATTTTGATCAAATTTTCGATCGAAAAATCGGCTTTTGTTGTCTGATAATTGATCCCAAAAGCCTCATTGTCGAGTTTTAGGATTCCGTTTTTGGTCAGATAATTGCCTATAATAGCGATGATTACCACCGAAGTGATTGCCCAGCCACGCAACCAGTACGAAAAAGCGCCCGTGAGCGTGATCACAAACGAAAGAAAGATAAACGCACTAGCTCCGGCCGGAATTTGAAAGGCTGGAATGTCATTGTATTGACCAAAAAGAATGATGAGTATGAAAATTAGCACTTCGATAAACACCGCGTTCATGTGGTTTTGGTCGAATACTTTGCCAAGTAATTCTTTGTCTATGATGCGGGTTTTATCAATCGGAATCAGTTTGAATGGAAATTGATAGTAATAATCGACCCTGTATTTTCCTTTTTTAGCGATTGCGATTCCTTTGATCACATTCACACGGTTCATTTTGTTTTTGCGAAGCGTGGTTTCCAAATTAGTAGTCAATAATTTGAAAAGATCTTTGTTTGAAAGACTGAAATAAGACAGTAAAATGGATTTTACGAGCAACATTCCACCCAAAAAAGCACCAGATTCGAGTGCTATTCTCCAACTATCTTTGAAACCATTGTTTACCTGAAAATGATAGAAGTTGTAGAAATAGACAATCAGAAATAATGTGGGAATAAGGCTGTTGTTTTGAAAAAACCGTAAAAAAGGGCTTTTCAACGCACCCACAAACGCAAACCGGTTGCTATCCAAAATATAGCTAGTAAGCTGAAACGACATGTTGAAAATACCAAATGACATGCCCAAAATAAACATACTTTGTACGCCCACTTCACCCAAATATTCGGGGTCTAGAAACAAATAGGGAATGCCCATGACACGGCCTAAATGTTGCGAAGCAAAACCAAAAATGATGAACCAAATAAAAAGCATTACTTGGTTTTTTTTCACATGGTTGAGCAGCAACTGAATTGGAAGTGAGTAAAGTATTTTATCTTTCCAATCTCGCATGTATAAAGTACAATTTAATCTAGGAATATGTACGTATTGTGCAGTAATAGTTGCGAAAAAATGCAAGAATGAAATCGTCAACCACAACTGATTTATTTGAATCAAACAGATTAAGGTTTGAACTTTAATGGTTGTTCGAAAAATGGGAAATTAGAATAGAAATAAAATCATCCAAAAATTGCGACTGTTTTTCCCCTAAACAGTATAATACATCATGTACATACGCCAAATTCATGAACAGGGACGCTAGTATTCAATTTTTAGAACAAAATGATTCCATTTGGGACATCATCGTAATCGGTGGAGGAGCTACAG
>JAYVIX010000120.1:0-4580 GCA_043769845.1 Cytophagales bacterium | reverse complement strand
CATAACGATGTTCGTCCATTATTTCGCCTAGTGCAGGACGGAAAATCAAGTAGCTATTGTACCAAATAAATCCAGAAGCCAGCAAGGCCGCCCAATCGTCTGCCGCTTCGTAGCCATCTACCAAATAAAGGGCGACAGAGATGCCAATAAATGCTGCAATGGAAGTGATGGCATCGCTTCGATGGTGCCAAGCATCTGCTGCGAGTGAAGAACTATTGGTTTCTTTGCTTTTTTTGATGACAATCCTAAAAGAAATTTCTTTCCATAAAATAATGATTACTAGTACAATAAGTGTCCAAGGTTTTGGTAAATCGTGAGGAGTGCGGATGTTTATGATACTTTCATACGCAATGATAGCTGCACTTGTCATTAGGAAACCTACCACCAAAAAGGTAATGAGCGGTTCGGCACGACCATGGCCATATGGATGGTCTTTGTCTGGCGGCTTGCTGGAATATTTTATCCCGAATAGAACGAGAAAAGAAGCAAAAATATCGGCAGTAGACTCGATAGCATCGGCTAGGAGAGCATAGGAATTGCCATAAAAACCAGCCAATGCCTTTGCTGTAGCAAGGATGGTGTTTCCTATTATACTGAAATAAGTGGCTTTTATGGCCGTTTCTTCGTTCGACACTTTTAGAATTAAAACCTTGCAAATAGTCCTAAAGGTAGTTTTTTATCAGCCTTGTCATTGAAGTAGAATTCCCCGATTTCTATTTTCCTGTTGCCAAAAATCGATTTCAACAAAGTTTCAGCTTGTAAGGCTGAGTAACCCATTGAGTATAGATTCAGAACTAAGAATCCATTGGTTTCCAGAATTTCGGCACAGTTTTTTAGTGTTTCGGTGAGGCAGTCTTCTAGTACCCATTTTTCGCCTTCTGGGCCACGACCGTAGGCAGGTGGATCGAGTATGATTCCTTGGTATTTGTTGCCTCGTTTCGCTTCTCTTTTTACAAACTTGAATGCGTCCTCTACCATCCAACGAATATTGTCTAATCCGCTGGCTTCCATGTTCTCACGTGCCCACGAGATGCATTGTTTGACCGAATCCAAATGGGTGACATCAGCTCCTGCAGCTTTGGCCGCTAAGCTTGCTCCGCCCGTGTAGGCAAATAGATTCAAGACTTTGGGTTTATCGAAAAGTTTGGTTCGTTGATAGATGAAATCCCAATTGTCGGCTTGTTCTGGAAATAGACCTACATGTTTAAATGACGAAAGTCCTAATCGAAATTTAAGTTGTAAACCATTGGAAGAGTAGGAGATAAGCCATTGTTCCTTCATGCTCGACTTCAATGTCCAAAGTCCTTTTTCTGGGTTTTTAACATCGCGGGCAAAAGTAGCGTGCGCCATTTTTTGCCATTCAGCCACAGGAAGTGATTTGTCCCAAAGAGCCTGTGGTTCGGGGCGTGAGAGAATGAATTCTCCAAAACGTTCGAGTTTCTCGAAATTGCCAGAGTCGATTAGTTCGTAATCTTGCCAGAGAGGGGAGATATTGATGAGGTTCAAGGAAAATGAATTATGAAGGATGGGTTATGAGGGACGAATACCGCTCATAAGAATATAATTTTTAGCACTTGCAAGATACTAAAATTTGCACACACGATTTGGTAAAGCAATTTCGAGATGAATAAACTTGAATGTTGCGAATAAATCAAAATCTGTGAATTATGTAAATCATACGCTTTTAGTGTAAGACTTACCGCTTGAAAGTTGTTCAACTTGCGGTGTACAAATAATTGTACCATCAGCTCAATAGACCATCGTTTGAATATGGATTCTGAAAAGACAGCAGAACTAGACAAGCCCGAAAAACCTTATTCAAAGGCTCTAAAAGATTTCTTTGAAGAAATCGCCCAATTGACTTTGTTCACTTTTCGTTTTTTCAAGGAAGTGGTCACTCCTCCGTTCGAATTCAAGGAATTGGTTAAACAGTCCTACAAAATTGGTTATAAGTCGTTTCCATTAGTTGCCATTACTGGCTTCATTATGGGTCTTGTGATGACTATTCAGTCTCGCCCTACATTTGCTCAGTTTGGTGCGGAATCTTGGTTGCCAGCCATGGTGGCTGTTTCCATGATTAGGGAACTTGGCCCTGTATTTACCGCCCTGATTTTTGCTGGCAAAGTAGGTTCTGGCATTGGGGCCGAACTGGCTTCGATGAAAGTAACCGAACAGATTGATGCGATGGAAGTTTCGGGAACGAACCCTTTCAAATACATTGTAGTCACGCGAATTGTAGCCGCCACGTTGATGCTGCCCGTCTTGGTCATCATTGCCGATGCCATTTCCTTGTATGGTGCTTTCATTGGGGTGAATATTCAAGGCGATGTGAGTTTCGATTTATTTATGTTCAAGATATTCAACAAACTAGTCTTTTCGGATTTGTTTCCTGCCATCATCAAAACCTTCTTTTTCGGCTTTTCTATTTCACTTATTAGTTGCTACAAAGGTTATAATGCCAATAAGGGAACTGTGGGAGTAGGCGAAGCTGCCAATTCATCGGTGGTTATTGCCTCGCTTTCGATATTTATTTTAGACATGATTGCGGTTCAACTCACTAGCTTCTTTTTATAAATCTTATGGAAGAATCTGTAGTAGAAATCGAACATCTTGAAAAGTCTTTTGACTCGAATAAAGTGTTAAAAGACATTAATCTGAAGATTAAAAAAGGCGAAAATTTAGTTGTATTGGGTCGTTCGGGAAGCGGAAAATCGGTACTGATAAAATGCTTGGTTGGTTTGATCGAGCCAGATAATGGAAAAGTGCTTTTACTAGGTTCTGATATTTCAATATTAAAAGACGAAAAGCTAAATGAACTACGAAAAAAAGTCGGCTTTCTGTTTCAAAGTGCTGCCTTGTACGATTCGATGACTGTGCGAGAGAACTTGGAATTTCCTCTTCGTGATCTGAAATCAAAATCAGAAGAAAAAAACGAATTGGTTTTGGAAGCTCTAGAAAATGTGGGCTTGGCCGAAGCAATCGACAAAATGCCATCTGAACTTTCGGGCGGAATGAGAAAACGGGTCGGTTTGGCGCGAGCCTTAATCATGAAACCTGAACTGATCTTGTATGATGAACCAACCACAGGGCTTGATCCCATCACTTCGAAGGAAATCAGTCGTTTGATTTTGGATGTTCAGAAGAAATTTCAAACCACGTCCATCATTATCACACATGATATAGAATGTGCCCGCATCACGGCCAACCGAATCATTATCATCCGAGACGGTGCAGCATTTGCAGAGGGGAATTTTGACGAACTGTCGCAATCGGAAGACGAATGGATTAGGTCTTTTTTCCACTAGCCACCACTTCCAGACCCGACAGGTTTTTAAAACCTGTCGGGTCTGGAAGTGGTGGCTAGTTCCGTGGCTTGTCCTTTGACAAACCTCGGTGTAAATTGAAAACATTGAACTTTAAACATTGACTAGACATGGAACAGAAAACAGGAAACAATCTAAAACTGGGAATATTTGTCACGATAAGCATTGTGCTTTTTATTGCGGCCATTTATTTTATTGGAAAGAAACAGCAGTTGTTTGGGAATACTTATCAGATAAGTGGGATTTTTAAGGATGTGAACGGGTTACAGGTTGGCAATAACGTCCGTTTTTGTGGCATCAACGTGGGTATTGTAAAAGACATTCAGCTAGTGACCGATTCTACTGCTCGTGTGGATATGACGATTGATGAAAAAACAAGAAAGTATATGAAAATCAATTCTCTTGCAATGATTGGTTCTGATGGATTGATGGGAGGGAAAATACTTTTAATCATACCTGGCACCGCCAATAATGAAGTGATCTCAAACAACGCCATTATTGCCACAGTACAGCCTGTAAATATGGAAGATATTATGGTGAAACTAAAAGCCACGTCCGACAATGCGGCCGCTCTCACCGAAGATTTGGCTGCCATCACTCACAACGTTCGCACTGGACAAGGAACTGTGGGCAAGCTGTTTATGGACAATCAATTTGCTGGCAATCTGGACAAAACATTGGTGAATCTGAAAGAAGGTACTGGTGGTTTCAAACAAAACATGGACGCTGCCAGTCAAAGTTTTTTGCTAAAAGGCTACATCAAAAAGAAGGAAAGAAAAGAGCGTAAGGTAGAAAAGGCCAAACTTAAACTAGAAAAGGAAGAAGCGAAATAGTGTAATGTTTATTAATGCAACCTATATAGGGCAGATTATTTAAAATTAGGACAAATAAAAACCCGTAAATAATGTAATTGTTTATACTAGATGTGTAACGCTTTGGCCGATGCGAGTTCTCACTTTTGTAGTACACATATAAATGACAATATGAAATATTCACGTGGTACAAACTCAATAATCAAAAGTGCTGGAATAGCCTTTTTGGCTCTTACTATGCTTTCGGCATGTAAAAAAGACGATAATAAGGTAGAGCCTGAAGTGGTGGTAGATACCGAAGTTAAGAAAAGCGCTTATACCTTGAATGTAAAAGACGCGATTGGGGTACGAGGTACTGTTACTTTTTCCGAAAAAAGCGCTGGTAGTTCCGAATCGGTCGTTACTATTTCTTTGGTAGGCACGCCATCTGGTACACATCCAGCAC
>JAYVIX010000119.1:0-4600 GCA_043769845.1 Cytophagales bacterium | reverse complement strand
GTTCGGCAATTTTGTAGCCTTCCATTTCTTCAAGTTGTACTTTTAGCTCTCTTTGAAATCGGTATTTGTCTACGACTCCTTTCAGCCAACGCCAAATATTGAAACCCGTCAAAAGACTGTTCAGCCAGTTGCCTTGTACACTTCTTATAATCAAATCGGCATTTTGCAAATCGCTGTCACCGACAACGAAATCACCATCTGCCGTTTGCAAATCGTCATTTTCATCTAGCAATATATCTTTTGCGCCTAGTGCCATTAGTGTTTGATTTTCGTGTCTTCAAAACCCGCCTTGACGATTGGGGTCACCGCTGCTGAACCTGTCGTAAATGCAGAACCACCCAAACCACCATCTATTGCCGCTTGTGCGGTAAATCCAGCGGCTGTAGCAGTCTTCAATCCTGTTATCCGAGCGTTCAATTCAACCAGGAATGAATCAATCGAAATCAAGCCGCCAAGCAACCCTTTATTAAATGTAACTGCCTCACAATCAATGTTTATTTCGTCAACCTCAGAATAGGAAATAATGAGCGCATCCGTTTTTATATCGTTCAACAAGGCTACAACTACGGTAGAATTGGGCTTTGGATAAACTACAATCTTCGTTGTTTTCGTCTCTACTGAAGCTGTCAAACGAACGTTTTTCAATTGCGCCCGATCTTCCTCCAAAGGCTTCAAAACACACGTGTCTTTTACCTTATCTACCGAAACCACCTCGCATTCAAACACAGGAATGTTGAAGCGTTTTTTAATGATTTCGTATATCAGCTTCTCGATCATCTTGAGGCACGTTTACCGATTGTACATGAACGCCTGAAGGTCGATTCGTCAAATTCTATCTCAGTAGCATCTACAAAATAGTTCGCCTCACGATCTTTAAATTGATTGTCTCGCAAACGTACTACTTCAGTAAATTGCACCACGGGGAAACCAAAGCCATTCACCCGACCTCTATAGCCATCATAAGTAAATCGGTCAAGTTCCGCTTGCGCTTGCTTTTTTAATTCGGCTTCCGACATCTCAGGAAAATTGAGCGTACGTATATCGCCTTCAGCTCCTTTGTATGGAAGCCACACAATAAGCTTTTTGCCTGTTTTGAGGTTAGAAACGGCTTTTACAACAATTTTATAAGTATCGACAGTCTGATATTCCAAATCGTTACCGTCTTTTGGCACGTTCTTTTGAAAGTCATACACCCATATTTGCGCCTGTGGCTCGAAAGCATAAGGAAAACCAACAACCAAAACATTATTCTTGAAAAAGATGCTTAGGTTGTAATTGTCCTGAAGGTATTTAAAGACAGTTGCAGGGCTAACACGGTCGACACTGAACGCTCCTAAGTTGATTGTGCGGTCGACAATTTCAGCCTGAACGTTAGGTGCAACATAGTCGATAATTTCCCCTAGCGTGGCAGACTCCCAAACCTGAGGCTCGACAGTGGCACGTTTGAGCGTAAACATCTGATCCTCACAGTGTATACGAATAGGTATTGTTTGCTCAATTCGTGCTATATAGCCCTCAAATTCTGTATTTAAACGTGAGTTATACCCCAGTTTTATTGTCACTTTATCGCCTGTTTTCAGCGTGTCAGCAAGCTTCTTTTTAGTATCGTTTTTGAAAACGATGTTTTTGGGAAAAGCCACGACAGCCGTTTGCGTCAGCTGCTTTATATCCTTGCGAATAGTCGCTTTCGTAACCTGTGTCATAGCCACAGAACCCAAAACGATATGACAGCAAGGAATGTAACTCATAAGTATGAAAAGTAGTCGCATGGCATTAATTGGCTAATATTTCAAGTTCAACGGGCTTGTACGATCGACACGCTATTTCAAAATACTGTGTGTCCGCAAATCCTTTTTCGGCTGTAAATCCAGCCCTTTCAACAACGATAGTGGACACGTTCAACAAGTTGAACAAACGCCCTGAAACATCCCAAACCGCCCCTTTGCGCCAAACCGTCAGAAAATCCTTGAACTGATCTGTTGGATAAGAGCCTGTTCCGTCCCAAAGAAAACCTTGTATTCTGAAAGCGATTGGGCTATCACCGCTTTGCTCTAGCACTTCACCACCTCCACTTACTTCAGTAAATTCATTTGCTTTTTGCATTTCCCATTCTAGCATTGGGTCATTTTGAAAAGCAAACTTTTCCTCTCCACTTGTCACGATGATGTAGTCAAAAAGCGGTGTGCCAATGAGCGAATTACGTAAAGGCTTGTCGGGGTCTTCGTCCTGTATTTGGCCTCGGTACTTGCGTAAGATGCTTTTTTGAACTACCTCATTGATAAGCTTTGTAGCCAAAGAACCCGCCAGTTTTGGAGCTACTTCGCCAGCTAATTGCACTTGCGAACCAAAGCGAGTACTCGCAGCTGCATTGCCCGCTAAGGCTTGGTAGCGGCTTGATAAATCAACTCTGTACTTTGTCTCCGACATTTAATCTTTCATTTTGGTAGCAATCCATTCGGCTTGCCTTATTTTCCTTACCCAAACATCCCTTTCCAAGTCTTCAGGGAAAGGGATGTGCAAGTAGTGACTAATCATTGCGTTGTATTTGTCTATCCAACTTAGCTCAGTTGGATAGCTATCTAAAAATTTTCGATTTCAGCCTCAGCCTGATCAAGATATTCAACCAACTTACCGCCAGCCTTCATAATGTAAGGCGAAAACTCTTTGATGATTCCATCACCGCCAAGCCAACAGTTCACGATCAAGATTTTGCAAAGCTTGAACATGTTTTTTTCAAGGAACGGCATTGCAAGTCCTAGTATTTTTTCATCAGGATGACGAACCACACAACGGAAAACTTTACTAGGGTCTGCTTTGTCTTTCAATTCGATAACAAACACATTTTCCCCGCCTACAGGGTCTTTTCCGTATTTTGCTTTAAAAGCCTCAAATTGTTCCGTAGAAACGTCAGAGGGTAATTTTACAATTGCTTCAGACATAATAAATGAGTTAATGATTATAAGTATCCGTAGATAATTCCGAGCGTAAGACACGTGATGTCATGTGTCAAATTCATGTCCCCGCTTTTCGATGCTGTTTTTTTGCCTTTTGGCTTCACCGTGATTTTGTCGGTTACCTCTCCAAAATCTTCGTTCAAGTAAGTGACGAAGACATCAAACGGTTTTAGCTTTGATAGATCGCCATTTGCTGCCGATTCCATTCCTCGCACTTCCTCCATGCCAAGACTGATTACAGTGTCTTCGTACACTTTCTTGCCAGTTGAATAACCGATCGGCTCAGTTCCTCTACCGTAATTCAGCTGCATTTCGGTTTCGTCTCCATAACTGATTCCAGCAAAGTTGGTAGGTTGACCGCCAAGAGCAGTAAGCACTATATCAGCGTGATCGTATTGTTTTCTAATTGCTGCCATTCTGCGTATTAAATCGTTTTAGCCAAGCCAACATATACCAAGATCGTATCAGTAGAACCATAAGGCACAACCTTAAAGTATACGTCTAACTGTTTCGCTATCAGTAAGTCACTATTCGGGTCTACAGTTACTTTGCGACCGCTGATTTGGTTTTCCATTTCCAAATCTATTCTGCGCTCAGCCTTCCCTTGGAAATTCAAAATGATACCTGAAGGCAATTTTCCCGTTGCAGGGTCTACAGGTTGTGGCGATTTTATATCGTTGAACAACGCCACATAGATTGCTCTAGCTGCTTTATCGGCCGTGCGACCGTAACGAATGTTGTGTTCGTTAATGTTGCCTTCATCGTCAATCAAGACAGGCGCACACGTGTAGTCATTGTTCCAGAAATAGCCATCGCTCAAAGGGTAAGTAATTGGGAAAATGTACTTTTTATCGTCCAAAACGTCCCAAATCTCTTTTACCGCTTCTACTAATGTGTGATTGCTGAAACCCGCACGTAAGAATCTGGCTGGCGTTCTTTTTTCGTCAGTCAAATTGCCAACTTCCACCCAGCCCGTATTTTCGTTTATTTCCCTTGCGGCTACCGTGCCTAGTTTTGTACCAACAGCAGCATGTTTCCACCACATCGGCAATTCATCGGCCTTGTCGTAATCTTGACCCGAAACAATCGTGACCTTATCACAATCAAGCGTTGCCAAATCACGGGATGCAGACGAAGGAACGGTTGATTTTCCTTCTACAATCATTTGGCATGGCATAATGCGCTCTACCGCCCAATCATACAAGGCTTGAGCTTTTAAGCCAGCCGTATAAGTGTCCTGATCGTTTCCATCCAAAAGAGTAGGCGCATAACCTACACCGCTTGAAAACTGTGTGATGGTATTTGTAATAGCTCCTACAATGGTTGTAGAAAGTACACTACCTCCATTCAAGCTTGCGCCATAGCCTTTAGGCGGTGTCAAGTCGACATTGGCCGCACTTCCAGCGGCTTCAAAACCGTGAACAGAAGTCCTTTCATTAATGACAGCCCTAATGTTCGCAGCTAATAGGGCTACTGTTGTTTCTCCAGATGTTTTGGTATAGCTTCCAAGGCTTATCACCTTGCCATTTAATGTTATCTTTACTTCGATTGTATCGCCATCATCACCAATTGCAGTTACCGCCACACGACCACCACTTGCGACCGTTTCGGCTGGATTGTAGACAAAACCTAATTGCTTGATTTCG
>JAYVIX010000118.1:0-22254 GCA_043769845.1 Cytophagales bacterium | reverse complement strand
ATTTTGTCTTTTCCTGCAGTAGACTTTGTTTCCTCATTTTTCCTAAAGAAAGAGAGTCCTTGACTGTAGAAATGAGTACGAGGTTTTGTTCTAAGATATATTCGGCAGTACCATTCCAAATCCATACAGTAATGATATTCTTCATCTAATAAACCTGCTTTCTCAAAAAGTTCCCTTTTAAGAAAAACTGACTGGGATGGGATGATGCGTACAGTACTATGAAAAAATAAAAGAAGATTAAAAATGTTTTTCTTGTAATTGACTTTAATATCCCTGAATCTGGAAGTTTCTATTTGTAGTCCAGTCCTACAATTTCCATGAATGAAATCGTATTTTATCGTTTCCAGACCATCAAAAATATACTTAAAAGCACCTTCCAGATAACAATCGTCCGAATTCATCCATGCCACCCAGTCGCCAGTTGCTCTCTCGAAACCTTTATTAATCGCATGAGATTGTCCTCTGTCTTTTTCCGAAATCCAATATTTGATATAATTTTCATACTTTTTAATCACCTCTACCGAATTATCGGTACTACCTCCATCAATCACGATCAATTCTAAAGCAGGATAGTTCTGGCGAATAATAGACAGCAATGTCTCTTCTAAATAAAAACCTTGGTTGTAAGAGGGTACCACCACTGTGACTTTTGGATAAGTCTTTGTAGAATCAAAAGTCACCTCTGATTCTATCCACGGAAAAGCATTTTTATTAAAAATAGAAGAATCTAAGGACACAGTTTTTAATTTAAACGGTTCAAGCAAAAAACAACATGTTCAACCTAACACTCAACAATTCGCTTTTTCCAAGCTTCCACAATCTGCCGGATCGTTTCTTCAAGACTTATCGTGATATCCCAATCAGGGTAATGTGCTTTCATTTTACGCAAGTCGCTGTAGTAGCAAATATGATCGCCTTCGCGGTTTTTGTCTACATATTCATATAATTGCTTCTTGCCACTGAATTTTTCGGTAATCGCAAATGCTTCCAAAATAGAGCAGGTATTGTCTTTTCCTCCACCTAAGTTGTACACTTCGCCCACTCTTGGTGCCGCAATAAATGCTTCCATGAAACAAGCGATATCATGCGAATGGATATTGTCACGCACTTGCTTGCCTTTATAGCCAAAGACAGAATATTTCTTACCTTCTAAATTGCATTTCACCAAATAACTCAAAAACCCATGCAACTCTACACCACTATGGTTGGGGCCAGTAAGACATCCGCCACGCAAGGCGCAAGTAGGCATATTGAAATAACGACCATATTCTTGCACCATTACATCAGCTGCCACTTTTGATGCGCCAAAAAGCGAGTGTTTCGACTGATCGATTGTAAAGGTTTCTGCGATACCATGTTCATAGTCAGTATCATCATAATCCCAACGGGTGTCCAATTCTTTTAGCTTGATTTTATTTGGAGCATCACCATACACTTTGTTGGTGCTCATGTGCACAAAAGGAGCTTCTGGGGCAAACTGGCGAGCCGCCTCCAGCAAATTAAGTGTACCTACGGCATTGGTGTCGAAATCGTCAAAGGGAATAGCTGCTGCGCGGTCGTGGCTTGGCTGAGCGGCTGTATGTACTATCACATCTGGGCGTACTTGCTTGATTAGAGCCAAAATACCAGCTCTATCACGCATGTCTACTTCATGGTGTGTAAAATGGGAAATACTTTGCTGTAAACGTTCCTGATTCCAACGTGTATCACCTTGTGGACCAAAAAACACAGCACGCTGGTTATTGTCCAAACCATGAATGGCATATCCTTGGGCTGCAAAATGAATACATACTTCACTTCCTACAAGACCTGAAGAACCTGTTACTAGTATTTTTTTCATGTAATTAAAGTCTGACAAAACCTACCACTTTACTCCTGTTTTATTCAACTTCTCTTTCAGAAAAACTTTCAAATCAAATATTTGTTGTTTCGGAAAAGGCATCCGTTTGGTCCGATGATGATCCAAAATAGTCCCAAATTTTGAGTCCACTTCAGGATTTTCTAAATAAAGTAAAAGACAAAATTCTTCTTGTTCTCTGAATTGTGGTAATTTCAGGTGATTACCAAACTGAGAGGCACAACGAAATAGTCTGAGTCTGTATTTTTCGGCTAACAAAGACAGAATCAATTGATCGTGTATATGCATGACAAAGTTAGGCAGATTTTCTTTTCCTTGAGAATTTGGCGAATCAGTTAAGACATGCTCATTGCAGCACCAAAAAAGCCATTCTTCAAGAAATTTGATTGAAAAATCTGTTTTCTTAAAAACACCAAAACACCCTTCCAGTTGTGGAGAATTCCAATATCGCTCTTCATCCATCCCCATCAGTACAAAAGCATCTCTTTTGCCCCAATACCTATTCTTTCGACTTTCTATTGTTTGATTAAAAAGGGTTTTCTCCATCTCGGGATGCATGTGAGACATGCTCTGATAATTATGAAACAGCATTATGCCTGTCGTACTGACACTCTCTTCAAACACTGTTAACAAATCATCAAGTGGAGAGACAATTTTAAGGCCTGAATCACAATAAACCAATATTTCACCTTCTTTGGCATTGCGCAGATGCTCTAGAATGTAATAAGGCTTCCAAATCCAATAACCAGCACCACGGGGCTGTGAAGCAATTTTGATATGCTGTTTATAGAAAGTTGTTTTATTAAAATCCTTGTCCGAATAGGCGTAAATAGATTTAATCCCAAACTTCTTAGCCGAACGAATCAGCATCTTCTTCGAGAAGTTGTAGGTTTGATTGGAAAATGTAAGAAGGGAAATCATTTTGTTAGCTACTGGCTGAATATTGGTCATACAAGTTCTTCAAAAATCTCATTTTTCTATTACCCTACAATCAAATTGATTATTAGCTTAATCATTAACTCTTTGTCCGATGGGTTACTTTGGGCAACTAGCAAGGCCAACGCAATTAGAGCGTTGTCGTTGATCTTTACTTCGCCAGATTGTTTGAAACGATGCTTGTTTTTTTCGAGAAACCATACGAAGAGGAAAGCCCCGATACGTTTGTTTCCGTCCGAAAAAGGATGATTTTTAATGACAAAATACAGCAAATGTGCCGCTTGCGCCTCGATACTTGGATAAAGATATTCGCCCCCAAACGTTTGTACTATATTGCCGAGTATGCCTTGAAAGCTGTCGTCTTTGGGATTGCCAAACAATTGGGTTGCTTCATTCCGCCCCATCATCTGCCGTTTCAATTCGGCTATGGCATCAAGAGCTTCCTCATGTTGAATTTCATAGGTGATATTGTCATTTAATCGTTTGGCTTCCAGATTATTACTGTCAAATCTATTGAGCAACACAAAGCTTTTGGTATAGTTGGAAATAATGTCCAATAATCCCTTGGCTTCAGAAAGTTGAAGTTCGTCTGTTTTGCCAGTGCGCTCGATTAGTTGAATGGTTTGTTGCAATTGGTCGAGGCGTTTTTGGTTCAAAGTGTAGCCTTGTACCAAATGCTCTTTAAGTCTTTGCGTTGCCCATTGACGAAAATGAGTAGCTTGTTTTGAATTAACTCTATAACCAATTGACAATACAGCATCCAAGTTATAAAATTGGGTTTTGTAAGTCTTATTATCCTCGGCAGTTAGTTCCATTTTGGAACTAACTGCATTTTCAATAAGCTCGCCAGATGAAAATAGGTTTTTCAAGTGTTTGGTAATAGCAGGTCTTTGCGTGCCAAAAACATCAGCTATTTGCTTTTGCGTAAGCCAAACAGTCTCGCTTTCTAGTTTTACTTGAATTTCAACCTTGTTATCAGACGATGTATATATTTCAATCTCGCTCATGCAGAATGGTTTATTATCAGCATTTTTTTCGAAAAATTAAACTTTTGATTGGAGAAAGTGAGAAGGGAAAGCATTTAAAGTTCTGATGAGTTCAAATTAATTATCTCTCTTTTGCTGACAATCACAGAATTGGCCTCAATTGACTTATAAATAAGATTCCCAGCCCCTACCACTACATTGTCTCCGATAGTAACGCCAGGCAATATGGTACAATCACTACCAATCCAGCAATTTTTGCCAATTCTAACGGGAGCTTTCTTAAATCCTTGATCCCGAATCAATTGAGTTCGGTCTCTGAATAAGTGATTGTGGTCGTATATTTTCACGTTTTCGCCTAAGATGGTATTGTCGCCAATCACTATCATTTCCATCGCATTCAACGAGCAACAACGATTCAAGAACACATTATCTCCAATTCTGATTTCACCTTTATCCGTCAACAATACACTACAGTAGCTCCTAACAAGGAATCCACTTCCTACAACCAACTTGGATGTGGATGTTTGAAAAACAATCCTAGCAGTATGATCTAGATCAAATTTTCCATGAGATGAAATTTGACGTCCATACCTGTAAAGCATGTAATCATTCAGAAAGTTCTTCCGCCAAACACGTAACCAAGAATATATTTTGAAAAGTAATATGTTCATTGAATAATTTTAGAATGACATTTTCAAAAAAACAGAGACAATCTTATTCCAAATCCTTATTGAGAGGAAAGAATATCTACCCATAATATTCAGAATCAAGAGATTTATTTTAAACCAACCTTTTTTGGGATGTTTCAAAGCTTGATGATACAAATAATGGGCTTCCGATATTTTGCCATTCTGAATCAATGTCAAGGCAATCGAGTCAATTAGCGGTTTTAGTCGCATAAAATAATACCTATCCTCAAAAACTTTAAGGTCAAAGTTGTTCAATAACACCAATGCTTGAGACAATCTCATTTTAATTGAGTTGGCCGATGTGCCTTGGGAATGTTTTCGATAAAAAAACAATTGATCTGGCAATCCAATAAATATACTATTCGTTTTGGCTATTCTCAACAAAAGATCCCAATCTTCACAACCTTGAAAAAAACGATTTTCATTTTGTAGTCCTATATTATCTATGATATTTTTCTTAACTACTACCGAAAGTATAGGTATGTGATTTTCACCATACAGTATTCTGAAAAAATCTACCCCTTGAAATATTCCTGTTTTTGTGGTATAATGTTCAGTGCTTCCATTTTCATATAAATAGCTGCCCGCAGAATAGACAACATCAGGATTATGTTGCCTTATGACCTCATACTGAACTTGCAACTTTGTATTTATCCAAATATCATCAGAGTCAAGAAATGCAATCCATTCTCCTTTTGCCAACCTAGTACCATTATTCCTAGCAGCGGCCTGCTTGCTATTTTTCTGGTACAAATATATTATCCGATTATCTGACTCTATTATGCTTTTTACAATTTCTACAGTTGAGTCAATGGAGCCATCATCCACTACAATTAACTCCCAATACTTATAAGTCTGGTTTTGTACAGAAAGTATTGATTCAGCAATATATGCTGCCGAATTGTAAGCAGGCATGATAATGCTAAAAAACGGGTTTTGCATACTATAAATGCCTTCTCTCAACTATTCAAAATTAAATTTGCAACCTCTCCAACGGGATCCGCTGGCACAATTGATTTTATATGTGCTTTACAACGTTCGCCAATTGCAGCCCATTCATCCCGTCTATTCCAAGCCCTTTCAAGTGCTTCATCAAGATACTCTGGTTTAGGTGCGGCAGCTACAAAACCAGTGACATTGTCTTGTAGAACCTCTGTGTTGCCACTAACATTAGTGACAATACCCATTCTACCACAAAGCATCGACTCGACTAACGCCAATGGTAGACCTTCATATCTAGATGGCAGAATCAACGCTTCATTTTGCTTCCAAATTTCTATCGTTTTTTCATAGCCAACCATCTCTACATTTTTGGCATCAAATATTTTAATCAACTTTTCAATATTTGAACGATGCATGCCTTCACCATACAACCTTACTTTCAGGTCTCTATTCTTCCACTTTGGATCAGAAAGTGTTTCTAGTAAAACATCATGCCCCTTAGCTTGAATTTCGTATCGAGCAACATTGGCAAGAGTAAAACATCCATCTGGTCTTGATGGATACTCCAGATTTGTTTCAAAAGGCACATTAAAGGGGTTGAAAATGACCTTGCCATTTTCCAGCACTTGGCCTACTTCTAGCTCTGTCAGATGCTTATTATGTCTAGAAACAAACAGATTCAATCTAGCATCCAAAAATGCCTTATGCATCTTGTTACATTTAGCCGAATCAGGCCACAAAATTTCTGCAGCCGCTTGCGAAATAGTTATATAAGGGATTTTTCTTTTTGAAAGGAAATCAATCCAAGCCAAGCCATCGTTATTTCCGCCTTGTGAAACCACTACTAAATCGGGACAAAAATCTTCAATATCCTTTCCGAATTTATATTGGAACACATCCTTATAATTATTTTTATTTGCCAGTTTATATTTAACCTTATCCCATAACGACAAACCAAAATAATCCCTTTCTAGACGAGTGGCAACATCTTTGATTTTTTTTATCTGAGGTGCGTCATTATTCCACTTCTTAATAGAAAAAGCTACATTATGCCCTCTTGATGCAAATTCCTCTACAAGTCGAGACCAAAGTACTTCGCTGCCGCCCCAAGGCATTGATTCATTTGATGTTAAAAATAGTATTCTCATTCTTCACAAATCACTTTCTGATTCCCCTTATTAATTTATAATTAGTACCTCTGAATGTTTTACTGTAGAGTTAGCCGGTATGGATTTGTAAATCAAGCAATTTGCTCCGACAATTACATTATCACCAATTTCTACGCCTTTTAATATGACAACATTACTACCTATCCAACAATTGCGGCCAATTTTAATTGGAGCAGTGGAAAATTCGTTTCTGTCAATAGTAAGAGTGTTTGCTACAAAAGAATGATTATGATTGTGATCATAGACTTTAACTCCTTCTCCGAACAACGTATTTTCTCCTATCTCAATCTTTTCCAAACAATTAATTGAACAATAGTTGTTAAAAAACACATTATCTGCAATGATAAGTTTGGAATTCTTATACATCAACAAACTGCACCATTTTTTTAATGTCACATTCTTACCAATTTTCAGAAGCTCAAAATCTCCTTCTTGCTTAAAAAAAAATGGTTCTATATAGCTAAATGATTCGTCAATGGTCGTGTTTTTAAGCTTTATAAATCTATTCCTAAAATTTGTACTTTTTCTATGTTCCAATTCTTCCAATGAAACATTATTCAGAACAATATACCTTATAAGCTTTTTAAAGAATGAATTGACAAAATTTAGCATTATCACTAATTTATAAGGGCTTTTAAAATCGTTTTCTGTTTTAAAGGAAAAAATCGAATCAAAAGATTCAATATTCTAGAACCTCTAGCAAGAATTCTATTGGTTTCGATTACTCTCAATTTATTTTTCATTCTTCGATTATCGACATATAAATTAAAAAACAAATTGTAATTTAAATTAATATACTGTTCTTTCTCATCTTCAATAAGAGAATAACTCTCTGGTTTTGAACTAATTCCTCCTAAAACGAATGCACTTATTGGACGGGAAACATGTTTATAAGTAACTTTATTTTTAATGATCATATCCATAAAAAAGGCCCAATCGGCACATATTTTTATATCCTCTTTGTATAAACCATACGTCAGGAACAGAGACCTTTTTATAAGTGAGCAAGGATGAGGAATTGTACTTCTAAAAAAGAATAACAAATCTAAAAAATCTGGAGTTGGCTCTGTTTTCTCGTTAGTTTCTGAAACATACACAATATCGCCAAATAGTATATCCTCATTGTTTTTAGCAAGAACAGAAATTGAATTCTCATCCAAAAAATAATCTCCTGAATTTAGAAACAACACATAGTCTCCTGTAGAATTCTGTATTCCCTTGTTCTGTGCATTATAAACTCCAGAATCTTTTTCCGAAACCCAAAAATGAATTGAAGATGAATATTTATTAATTACATCTACACTTTCGTCAATTGACCCTCCATCTATAACAAGGTATTCTATATCTTGATAATTTTGAATCAGAACACTCTGGATCGTTTTTTCTAGCCCAATGCTGTTATTATAATTTATCGTAACGATTGATATCTTGGGATTCATCTACTGAAATTCATTTCCAAATGCTTGAATATTTCAAAAATAAGAAACACTGTTGATATAGCTTTATTTAATTTTTGAATGAAATAATAATGTAAAGTTCTGTATGTGGTATTTTGAATGATTTACAGTTTTTTATAAATAAATTAACAATCGTTTTGCGGCCCAAATAGTAACAGTATGAGTTAATAGATATTTATGGTACTAAAAGCCGCCAGGAAAATAGATCAAAAGAAGGCCTAATTATAAACTCAAAATCCTCTTTGCATAGGCAACTATATTGACACTATAGTTTAGCTGTTTTATAGGTAGTGGCATTTTTAATGACTTTTCTATTTCTTCAGCAAGTTGATTCTCATTATGAGGGTCAAAAAAGACAACATTTTCAGAGCACTGCTCTATGTGTACTAAAAGATTTGAAAGTATCAAGCGTTGTCCAATTGCTTTCGCATCTTCCACTACTGTACTCCAGCCTTCAAACAACGAGGGTTGAATAACTGCTATGGCATTTTTCATTAAAGACAATTGATCCAAACGATCAATAAATCCAAGAAACACAACATGACTTTGTAACTCTTCCTTTTTGATATATTCTTTCAGATGATCAATATAATCAACATTTCTATAATCACTTTCCTTGCCAGTGAACGCTACCTGAAACAATAAGCCCTTTTTCTTCAAAATCGAGATTGCTTTTAACAATACCATATGATTTTTATGTGCCCAAAACTGATTTGGGGAGAAAAAATAAGGCTTATTTAATCCATACTTCTCTTTAGTTGCCTCGCTATTAATGTGTGAAAAATCAGGTAGTACAGATGCAAATGAAACTACCTCTACCTTGGCTTGATAGTTTGGATAGAATTTTTTAAAGTCTTTTTCTGCATCACGACTGCTCAATACCAACGTACCATTGATATCGGCAATTTGTCTAAAATTGGCATTGCGTGTTTCTAGTTCTTCTTTTTTAAAAAAAACAGGCAAATGATGATGTTGAAAATCTGGAATCCAATATATTTTCCGAAGCTTATCAAAACTATAATATTCATAAGGAATAACATAGTCACAAGGAAATACAAAATCAACAATCGAAGTTGGATATTGCAGCTGATACTTCCTTTTGAAAATGGTTCGGATAATTTTGCCGATAACGCGATCTCTAAAAGTCCATTTTTTAAACCATGGCAAAAATTCTATATAAGGATACTGGTTTTCTATCAACTTTTTTACGCCTTCGTACTTATAAAAAACTACTACTATTGGCTTTTCTTCTTCCTCCAAAAAATTGAACGAATTAATGATATTAAGCAAATAGTAAAGACCGCCTGCCCAATTTTCATCATAATGAAACGAAATCCCTATTCTTTTCCTTTTAGCCATTTGCAATAGTCCTTTACTCCATCTTCAAAACTAATGGTTTGTTTATATCCCAATGATTTCAATTTCTCTACATCGGCCACCCAATTGATAGGATCACCAGCCCTTGTTTCATTGGAAAATTCGTATTCGAACGAAGCATGATGATGTTCTTGAAAAGCCCGAATGACATCTTTGATAAATACTTCACTGCCATTTCCAATATTGTATATGCCAGCTTGGAAATTACCGTTGGCCAAAACGCATGCAATGGCATTCACCAAATCATAGATATAGATAAAATCGCGCGATTCACTGCCTGTACCATAAACGAGCAACTTGTTTGATGACAGTGCCTTTTGATGCCAATCCCAAAATAATTGTTTCTGCAATCCAACCCCAAAAGCTGAAAAAATACGTAACGAACAAGTCTGGATACCAAAATTTTGATTGAATTCCTTACACAACAGTTCGCTATACAGCTTATGCCAGCCATAGGGCGACAATGGATTAGGAAGTGCTTCTTCTTTTATTGGCAATTGTTGAGGATTGCCATACACTGCGGCACTAGATAGATTTAGGAACTTGCAATTGGGCAAATAACGCCTAATCGCTTCCAATATATTAAACACATTCAGCACATTGAGGTGATAATCTCGACTAGGGTTTTGCATCGAGACAGGCACACTTGCCGAACCAGAACAATTGATACAAGCATCAAACGATTGGGCTTGAAACACTTCGTTAAAATCGGAATTGCTGGCATCTATTAGAAAATAGTTCTTGGCTGGATAATCGGTCACCACATCACAGCCCCAAACCTGAATTCCTTCCTGTTTTTGGTAATAATTCACTAAATGAGAGCCAATAAACCCTTTAGATCCGATGATGAGTATTCTCATTCTGGCAGTATAAATCCAATTAATTTAACATTTTTGTGTAATGTAAGAGTACATCCTGCCTGGAATTTTCACTTCATTAAACATATTCTCACGATTAAAATTTAATCGTTTTTTATACCATTTTTTAACTACCGAAATCTTCGATAAAAATCCTATTTTTTTATTCAAATTGTTCTCAACATCTTTCTCAGCTTTTTCCATTTTTTCAATTATACTACTTTTTGTAGTAGGAAAATAGTTGATCACACTATCATAATACTTTAACTCTAAAAGTAAAGAAAGCTCGGCTTGCTTGAAAGCTTCACGATATTGTTCGGAAGTAAAGGCATTCTCTCCTCCATAGAATTTTTGTAGAGGATGATTTTCTAAAAACCAAATTTTATCTTTTTCATCATAAATAACATGGTCTCGAATTGTAGCAAGAATCCCTTTTGGCTTTAACAGACTTGATAAATTTTTTATAAACTTATTCAAATCATAAGCATGGTGCATTGCTTGGCGCACATACACAATATCGAATAGTCCATTTGGGAAACTGATATTTTCAGCAAATTCCTCGTAGACTACAAGGTCTTCAATACCATATATTTCCTTTAATATACGAATTGCTCCAGCTCCAACAGTGTCACTTGGGTCTGGTTCAGAAACAGTTACTTGAAATCCATCCAGCGCAAAACTAATTGCACTTATCCCATTGCCACTTCCAATATCCAACAAGGTTTTTGCTGAGGGTGCATATTGTTTTAGAAGTTGCAATGTTTCTTTATATTCATCGCTTGCTCGGAATCTTTCTACATTTAATTTCAGATCCTCTTCGAAATACGCTTTTTCAACCAATGTTGCATATTCTGGTTGTGTACGTATATACCTGATTGTTTCGTCCCACGTCTTCATAATATCATTTAGTATATTTAACTACCATAGCTGGATTTCCTGCAACTATGGCGTAATCGGGAACATCTTTAGTAACAACACTTCCTGCTGCAACTATAGCACCTTCCCCAATTGTTACTCCTTTCAAAATGATAGAATTAAATCCCACCCAAACTTTATCTTTTATTAAAACCGGTGCTTTTCGTACATTTGACCAATTTTTATATTGACCAATTTTATTTTCATCTATTCCTCTTTTCCATTCAACAACATCATTTTCTCTTTCTGTAGAAATTAGAGAATGCGAATTATTATCCACTATTGTGCAACCCCATGAAATCATTACATCATTCCCAATTTCGATGCAATCAACAGAAATAAAAGTGCCACCACCAATAAAAGTTCTATTGCCGACCTTAATTAATCCCTCTGTAACTTCAAAGATGAAATTTCCACTTATTACCGAATCATTACCTATAGAAATATACTTTTTCCCTGCAAGTGGCTTTCTTACAGAAATATTCATGCCATTTATATTAGTACCATTACCAAAATCAACGTACTCTCTCATTAAGTCTATTCGTCCAATCGGAGATGACTTCTTATTAATTTTTATTAATTGAAGATTAAATAAGGCTAATACTCGGCCAAATATCGTTTTAACAAAATTCATTTGTTTAATGGTCTTGATTAACTCAAATTATAAAAATGCATTGCTGCTTTTGCAGATAGTACTTTGTCAGTTATATCAATACAATATATTTAATTTTTTTCATTCAAAAAGTGTAAAGTTGCAAAGCAAAATATCATGCTTTTCGTTCAAAACACAAACATCATTCCCAAACGCATTTCACAAATACACACCCATAATCATTTCCAGCATATTTGTAAAAATCAGTACCTGTTTCCTCTATTTTAAAAAACAATTTATCCTCAACAAGAGATAACACCTCAACTTGGGGGATATGCAGAGCAACAAGAGGGTAGTAGGAATTTGGAACTAATGTGCAAGCTGGAATTCTAGCCCTAATCGAGCATTTGCCATCTATAGCAGTATAATCGCTAATGTTTATTTCAGATGTAAACACATTTCTTTGTGATTGATCTTTGATTCGAAACCCTAAAACTGCTTCTGCATGGTGTTTTTCGAACTGTATTTCAAATTGAAGTATAACCTCTTCATTAAATAAGAAGGCATCCACATTTTCACCATTCGTGTTTAAAATGGTAATTTTAAGTATATCGGTTGCTTTAGGATTCTGGTTTACATAATACAAACTTTGTAAAGCGTCAGAATCTTTCATGTATAAAGCAACACCATCGTTCACATTTCCATGAAATGCTAAATTTCCATTCTTTAATACCAAAGAAGTGGTACACAAATTTGTAATTGCCCCTATATTATGGCTTACAAACAAGACCGTCCTACCTTCACTCTTATTTACATCCTGCATTTTACCCAAACACTTCTTTTGGAATTCGGCATCACCTACTGCGAGCACTTCGTCCACTATGAGTATTTCAGGCTCTAGATGTGCCGCCACAGCAAATGCCAAACGCACATACATTCCCGAACTGTAACGCTTCACTGGGGTATCAATGTACCCTTCTACACCAGAAAAGTCGATAATTTCATCCATTTTGGCTGTCACCTCGGCTCGGGTCATACCCAAAATGGCACCATTCATGTAGATATTTTGGCGGCCAGTTAAATCTGGACTAAATCCTGTACCTACTTCCAACAAACTGGCCACGCGCCCATCTATTCGTACGCGCCCAGTGGTTGGACTTGTAATACGTGACAATACTTTCAATAAGGTACTTTTGCCAGCTCCATTGCGACCTATAATTCCTACCGCATCTCCTTTTTTGATCTCAAAATCAATATTTTGCAATGACCATACAAAATCAGAATTTGATTTTTTTGAACGATCGTTTGAAGTTGCTATTTTGGAAAACGGATCTTCTTTGCCTCTCAATTTGGCCCAAAATCTGGTAAGGTCATTTGACAAAGTTCCTGTACCGACAGCTCCCAAACGATATAGTTTGGAAACGTTTTCTACTTTTATTGCTAAATTACTCATGTATGCTATCCCCTAAACAGTGTCCATAAAGTCTTTCTCGACTTTACTAAAAATAACCACGCCTATTACAAATGCTACCAATGTGAACACACACGAGTAACCAATACCTGCCCAAGAAAAAGAGCCTGACCCTAATATAGAATAACGAAATGCTTCTATAATGGGTGTCATAGGATTAATGTCTATGATTGTTTTAAGTGTAGAATTAGTTACTTCTGCACTTGGGTAAATGATGGGAGTTGCCCACATGGCTAATTGCACACCAAAACCAACCAAGAATTTTAAATCGCGGTATTTGGTAGTAAGTGATGAAACTATAATGCCTAAGGACATACTAAGTATGCAAACCATCAAAAGTAAAAGTGGAAAAATCAAAATGAGACTATTCATTTCGGCCTTCATTCCTTGAAGTACATAATATACATACATTCCTATTAATAAACCCAATTGAATCGCCATCGCCACTAAACCAGAAACTGTGGCCGCTATTGGAACTACCAGTCTTGGGAAATATACCTTTCCAAAAATGCCAGAATTGGCGGTAAAGGTGTCGGCATTTTTTAGAAGATTGGCTGAGAAAAAATTCCAAAACAAAAGCCCTGACATGTAGAACAAAATCTTAGGCTGCCCATCAGTAGCAATATTAGCTACTGTACCAAATACAACTGAATATATAATAGTGGTAAACAAAGGCTGTATCACATACCACAAAGGCCCAAGAATGGTTTGCTTGTATTGTGTAGTAAAATCACGAGTGACAAACATGTAGACCAAATCCTTATAAGCCCACACTTCTTTCAGATTAAAATCAAACCAACCAGACTTAGATTTGATTTCCATGGTCCATTTCTGACCATTCGACTCTTGCATACTTAAAAATTAAATGTTTTTACTAACTCTAAATGAACAGAAGGAAATCTGTCTATATGGTACGAACCCCAAATATAATAGGATTGTTGTTCAAAGTTTAATGTTCAATGTTTAATGTTCAATACTTAAAATAAATGTTTGAAAATAAATATTCAAAACTTTGTATTACAGTATTTTCGAATTTAAACTTTAAACAACGAACTTTGAACTAAACAAGCTTTTCCGAAATCATTTTTACTTCCTTCCCTTTGAATCCAATCGCAACTAAATGAATATTTTCGCACTTTTCGTTTTGCAAAACAGTGGCGTATTCTTTTGTTTTGATCTGATTCATAGCCGCTTGCAATGTTTCTTGAATAGAGGCTTCGTCTTCTGCATCGTATTTCTTGAACTCAAAAACATATGCCGGCAATTCCTTTTTCAAAGGATGTAACACAATATCATACCTTCCATAACCACTTTCACGGTTTGAGTTGATTTTATAATCCGATTGAAGATTCACCATCATGCCCAATACAATCGCATGATACACACGTTCGGGTTCTTTGTCGGCAAAATCGTACACGCTACATACTTGACGGATAAAATCAGCAAAATATTTCGAAAAATCTTTCAGATTGGCTTGCTTCAAACATTTCAAGATCGAATTAAAATCATTGCTCGTGCGCGATTCTTCAAACCAATACAAAACAGATTCGTGAAAAATACTTTTTATTTCAATATTTGGAATCATAAAGACGCCATACATCTTTGGTTCGATGAGCTTTTGCTCGATCACTTTCAGATAGCCCGCAAAAAGAAGAAAATTCCATATTGCATCCGGATCAGTTGCTAGATGTGCAAAAATGATGTTTTCGGTCAGTCGTTTTTCGAGCGTACCACCTGCTAACAGCACTTCTAGTTCTTGCTTCACCTCTACCCCTGCCTCCGAAAGCATTTGTTTCACCAAATCATTGCTACTCGTATTGACCCAATAGGCTTTTAATGCATGTTTAGGATTGTCGAGATAATTCAGAATCGACCATGGATTATAAATCTCAATGTCTTCCCCGAAAATATAGCCATTGTACCAGTTTTTAACTTCTTCGGTATGGTCGCTCAAATCGAAATCAATCAACATCTGGTCTACTTCGGGCTGGGTAAAGCCAAACTTGTCGGCAAACTGAGAATCCAACATCGTGGATACTTTCAAATTGTTTAGTCCCGAAAATATACTCTCCTGCGCGACTCTAAAAATACCCGTCAATACGGCACGCTCCAAATAAGGATTATCTTTCAACGATTCGCCATACAGGTTTTTCAACAACGAAATCGCTTCTTGATAATAGCCCTGACAATAAGCGGTGTTTATGGGCGTATCGTACTCATCTATAAGTAAATAGGGCTTTTTTCCATGGTGTAAATACAGAAACCTACATAGAGTTAAAATGCTATTTTCAAGGTCAGAAATAGTCGCAGTCTGCCTATAAACAGATTGATAATAGATTTTTTCTTCTTCTATCAATTCTGATGAAGTCGCCAAATAACGGTGTCGATCATATTCCGAAGAAATAATTTGCTTTATTCTAGCCAATGAAAGCTCCCAATTCGTTCCTTTCACATCTTTAAACGACAGCCAAACGACAGGAAATTGCCCTTGCAAAGCCATTAGTTTCTCTTCTTTCGCTATCGCCAAGCCTTCGAATAAATGCGCTTTATTACTTTCTTTCTTTTCGAAAAAACTGCGCAACATCATCATATTCAAAGTCTTGCCAAACCTACGTGGACGTGGTAATAGGTAGACAAGTTTATTGACTTCTTCTATTTCCTTGATCAACAAGGTTTTGTCGACATAATACAAACCACAAGTAATTACTCGTTCAAAATCGTGGTGGCCGATGGGGGTGGGTTTGGTGGTCATGGCTTTTTGTTCGTTGTTCAAAGTTCGTTGTTCAAAGTTCAATGTCCAAGGTTTAATACGACAATCCTCGAACATTAAACTTTGAACCTTAAACATGAATGAAGAAACGAAATTCCTATCTTTCGAGAATAATACGCACACAAAATGGCACTGAATCTCAAAGCTTTTTTCTCCAACAATTTTTTTATTGCTAGTGCCTTGGCTGCTAGTGCCACTGCGGGCTTTTATCTACTATCCGACAAAGTCCAGCAAAAGGAAACACTTCCTGAGGTAGACCCCATGTATGCTAAATATGTGTCGGCATACACATCTGGCTTGGTTTCTTCGGAAGGAAAAATACGAGTTGTGTTGGCGCAAAATGTATTGGACTCGGTAAAACCAAACGTGGAAGGTGCTGAAAATTTATTCGATTTCGATCCTGACATTAGTGGTAAAGCGGTTTGGATCGACCAACGAACAGTCGAGTTTGTGCCAACAAAACCAATGGAATCGGGCGAATTGTTTGCTGTCCATTTCGAATTGGCCAGAGTAGCCGAGGTACGAGAACCCAATATGCATAAACTCCATTTTGGTTTTAGAGTCATTCCACAATTTTTCGAATTTCAGCATGAAGGTTTAAAATCAGCCTCCGAATCAAGTGAAAAAAAATATACTTATTTCGGAAAAATCATTACCGCTGATGTGGCCGACAATGCCAAAGTAGAGGAACTATTGGGAGCTTCGTTAGAAAGTCAAACAAAAACCATCAAGTGGGAACATGCTGCAGATAGACTTACGCATCGCTTTTCGGTAGAAAATATTGATCGCCAAAACAAGACAAGCACGCTTACTATTTCATGGGATGGCGATCCGATGGATATCGAAAATGAAGGCAAAAAAGAAATCGAAATTCCTGCTCTAGGCGATTTCAGATTCCTTGAAGCCATCGTGACACAAGAACCTGAGCAATTTGTAACGGTCAAATTTTCAGATCCGCTCTCTAAAACCAACGAAACCGCTGGCTTACTCGACATCCAAAGCATTACCAACGAAAAATATACAGTGGAAGGAAATGAGGTAAAAATCTATCCAACGGCTCGTTTGCAAAACAACCAGACCTTGTTTCTATATACTGGCATCACTAGTATTTCAGGAAAAAAAACCACTCAGGATCAAACGGTTTCTTTGGCTTTTGAACAATTGAAACCTGCCGTTCGCTTGGTAGGAAGTGGCGTGGTGGTGCCTAGTACAAATGGAACGATTTTTCCTTTCGAAGCGGTAGGTCTAAAAGCGGTGGAGGTGCGCGTGGACAAGATCTTCGAAAACAACATGGTGCAATTTCTTCAGCAACAGAACATCAACTCGAAGGCCGATTGGCGCGTGAGTCGTCCTGTGCTTCGCAAAACAATTTACCTCGGAGCGGCTGGTGTAGCCGATTTTTCGCAATGGAAACGGTATACGCTCGATTTAAGCGACTTGATCAAAACAGAACCAGGCGCGATTTACCAAGTAAGCCTGAGTTTCAATAAAAAAGGTTCGGCTTTCCCTTGCACGGGAGTTTCAAAAGACAATAGCTTGCTTTCTTTGGAAGATTCCAATCCTGAAATTGAACGCGAGGATGCTTCGTTTCAAGATGGTTCTTATTATTACAACTACGGCAATTACGACTATAGCCAAACGGCCAATCCTTGCCACGATTCCTATTATCAGTACGCCTCGTATCAAAACCGAAACGACCTAACTCGCAATGTCTTGGCTTCTGATCTGGGACTTATCGCCAAACAGGGAAAAGATGGAGTCGTGAAAGTGATCGTCACACATCTGAAAACGACCGAACCAATGGCTGGTGTGGAAGTGGAACTATTTGACGCGCAGCAACAATGGATTGCGACCGCCAAAACGGATGATGAAGGAATCGCCACACTTCAAACGAAACGAAAAGCATTGGTGCTGGTGGCCAAGAAAGACAAACAACGTGGATACCTCCGCTTGAACGATGGTTCTTCTCTTTCGCTCAGTAGTTTTGATGTGTCGGGTGGCGAAACGCAGAAAGGACTGAAAGGCTTTATTTATGGAGAACGAGGCGTCTGGCGACCAGGTGATTCGTTGTATTTGACGTTTGTGTTGGAAGACAAGGCCAAACTTCTTCCTCGCAATCATCCCATCTCGTTCGAATTGCAAAATCCTCAAGGCCAAACGACACAACGTTTGATGCAAATGTATGGCCACAAAAGCCTGTACACATTTGCGACAATTACCGACCCTGCCGCTCCTACTGGCGAATGGCAAGCGATTGTCAAAGTAGGTGGCGCAGTATTCAGCAAAACGGTGAAAATAGAAACCGTCAAACCAAACCGCTTGAAAGTGGCCTTGGATTTTGGAAAAACCAAACTGACCTATTCGGACGGAGGTGTACAAGGAACACTGAAAGCACAATGGCTCACAGGCGCAAAAGCGTCTGGGCTAAAAGCCAGATACGATGCGATGCTTTCGACAGGTACAACTGTTTTCGACAACTTCAAGGAGTATGTCTTTGATGATCCGATGGCAAAGTTCGAACCCCAGAACCAAACCATTTTTGAAGGATACCTAGATGGCGAAGGTTTCGCAACCGTCAACGCACAATTCGACATGAGTGATGCGCATCCTCCAGGTGCCTTGAATGTCAATTTCAAAGGAAAAGTATTCGAACAAGGAGGAGATTTCAGTGTCGATAATTTTACGCTTCCTTATTATCCCTACGAATCGTTCGTGGGAATGCTTCCACCTGCCACCAAAAGCGAATGGGATTATTTGTATACTGATACTCAACTGGCCGTGCAAGTGGCTACTGTCAACGCCAACGGAACCCCGACCGCACGAGCAGACGTCAAAATGGAACTTTACAAACTAGACTGGCGCTGGTGGTGGGATCAGGAAGAAGAAAGCAGTGAATATACAAGTGACGAATACATGAATTTTATTTCATCATCAAATGTCTCGACAGGAAACGATGGAAAAGGAGTTTGGAAGTTTGAGGTAAAAAGTCCAAACTGGGGGCGTTTCTTCATTCGCGCTACCGACCCCGTTTCGGGACATTCAACGGGCAAAATCGTCTACATCGACTCGCCTTATGGCAGCAAGATGAAAGACCAAGGAGCGGCTACTCGACTTCAGTTCTTCCCCGACAAAGGCAAATACAATGTGGGCGAAAAAGTAAAACTGACCTTTGCGAGCAATGAAGGTGGCAAAGCCTTGGTAAGCTTGGAAAACGGAACGAAAGTAATCAAAACGTTTTGGGTAAAAGGTGCAAAAGACAAAACCACGGTAGAATTTGAAGCCACTGCCGAGATGAGTCCAAACGTATTTGCGCACATCCATTTCATCCAGCCACATGCACAGCAAACCAACGACTTGCCCATCCGACTTTATGGTATTTCGCCCATCATGGTCGAAGACCCAAAAACCAAGTTGGAACCCATTATCACGATGCCCGATGTGTTGAAGCCCGAACAAAATGTGACGATAAAAGTGGCGGAGAAAAATGGCAAACCCATGATGTACACCATTGCCGTGGTAGACGAAGGCTTGCTCGACCTTACCCGATTCAAAACACCTGATCCGTGGAAATATTTCTATGCCAAAGAAGCCTTGGGCGTAAAAACGTGGGACATGTACGACTTGGTGCTGGGTGCTTACGGTGCAGAACTGGAACGACTTCTTTCGATAGGTGGTGACGAAGAAATCAAAAAAGAAGGCGACAAAGGCAATTCCTTGCGCTTCAAACCGGTGGTAAAATTCCTCGGGCCGTTTTATTCGGACGGAAAAGCGCAATCGCAGACTTTCAAAATGCCGAATTATGTAGGTTCGGTGCGCACCATGGTAGTAGCCTCCCACGAAGGTGCCTATGGTTCGACTGAAAAAACGACTGCTGTCAAAAACTCGCTCATGGTGGTGGCCACGCTTCCAAGAGTATTGGGGCCTAATGAAGAAGTAAAACTTCCCGTCAATATTTTTGCGATGGACAATACAGTCAAAAATGTGAGCATCAGTGTCAAAACAAATGACATGTTGACGATCTCGGGGACAAATACGGCCAATGTCAATTTCACGAAAGAAGGTGATCAATTGGTCACCTTTCAACTAAAAGTGAAACCAAAAGTAGGAGCTGGCAAAGTAACGGTGACCGCCACAAGTGGAAAACACGTTTCGACCTATCATATCGACATCAAAGTGCGGGTACCGAACCCAATGATCACGAACGTCATCGAACAAGTAATAGAGCCTGGGCAATCGTGGAATGCACAATATGTTCCCGCAGGTATGGCTGGCACTAATCGTGGAACGCTGGAAGTATCTAACATTCCCGCCATCAACCTTGGGCAACGTTTGGAATATTTGATCCAATATCCACATGGTTGTATCGAGCAAACTACTTCTTCGGTTTTCCCCCAACTGTACCTCACGAGTCTGGTCAATTTGGAACCTGAACGGAAAGCCCAAATTGAAACGAATATCAAAATGGGGATCGAAAGATTGCAAGGATTTCAAACCTCAGATGGAGGATTTGCCTACTGGCCAGGCAACCAAGAGTCGGATGAATGGGGTAGTAATTATGCAGGGCATTTCTTGCTAGAAGCACAAGCCAAAGGCTACGATGTTCCAAACGATTTGCTCTCTCGTTGGCTATCGTACCAGAAGAAAAATGGGCAACAAGTATTGGCTTACAACCACGATTGGCAACAACTGAATCAAGCGTATACGTTGTACACACTCGCTCTCGCTGGCAAGCCCGAACTTTCGGCCATGAACAGGTTGAAAGAATCGAACACGCTGCCTGATGCTGCAAGCTGGCGACTAGCTGCCGCCTATGTATTGGCTGGACAAATGAAAGTGGCCAAGCAACTCACCACCAATCTAGCTACATCCGTAAAACCGTATCGAGAACTCGATTATTCCTACGGTTCGGACGAACGTGACGAGGCGATGATTTTGGAAACCATGATATTACTGGGAGAAAGAACCAAGTCGGCAGCACTGGTCAAAGAACTCTCAAGCTCATTGGGCAACCCTGCCGAATGGATGAGTACCCAAACGACCGCTTATTGCCTACTCGCAATCGGCAAATTTGTAGGGATGCAGAAAGCAAATGAGGGGCTGCAATTTTCGGCAAGTATCAATGGCGTAAAATCGCAACTGAACAAATCTGAATTACCTTTGATGCAGTTGAAAATAAAAAGCGCCAACGCTGCTGGTGCTGTGTCGGTACAAAACCCAAACAAGTCGATTCTGTATGTACGATTGATTTCGGAAGGAATCCCCACAACTGGCGACCAAACAGAAGCCGAAAATGGCCTAGAAATGTCGATCGTCTACAAAACGATGACGGGCAAAACGCTAGATCCTGCCAATATGATCCAAGGAACCGATTTCATGGCGGAACTAACGGTACGCAACCCAACCAATTTCGAAGAATACAAACAAATGGCCTTGACGCAAATATTCCCAAGCGGTTGGGAAATCACCAACACCCGTTTGGACGGCACCGACCAATTGTACGCCTCTTCTATTCCTGAATATCAAGACATCCGAGACGACCGCGTGTATACCTATTTTAGTTTGAGTCGTGGCGAATCCAAAACCTTCCGAATCTTACTAAATGCGACCTATTTGGGACGTTTCTATTTACCTACTGTCTCATGCGAGGCCATGTACGACAATACAATCTCGGCTCGCAAAGCAGGCAAATGGGTGAATGTGGTTTCTGGAGTGATGGTGCCGTAAGAGCTTTGTCAAAGTTCTAAACTTTGACAAAGCTAGACTCCGAAGCCCTACGAAAACCCTCCCGATCACTCGGGAGGGTTTTATTTTGCCTCCGAAGCTTCTCATTTTCACTCGGGAGCTTCTCATTCTGCATCGGGAGCGTTCCATTTTACCTCGGGAGACTCTGATTTTCACTCAGGAGACTCTTATTCTGCCTCAGGAGACTTAGCCGAGACCTTGGCCATGCCTCATTAGTTCGATTAAACTTTTATACACCCTATTTTTTGCATGACTAAGATTAATTATTACTTTCACCAATTAATTTTAATCATTTCGTAAACCCTTTTATTTAACTCTTTTTATGGCAAACACTGGCATTTTTCCTACTGCTGATGCTGATTTCAACATTTACATCAACAATGCAAACACGTATCTAGTGCCTGAACGGAAACATATAACTCATTTAAATACTGACAGTTATCATTAATATTAACAGTAAATCATTTATAACTACTCCATTATTTTTTTTATT
>JAYVIX010000117.1:0-2596 GCA_043769845.1 Cytophagales bacterium | reverse complement strand
AAAGAATGTTATGGCTATTTATGACCAGCTAAAAATTGCGGAAGAAACCGAATTAGTCATCGAGGAATTGTACCAAAGTGCTGTTAAAAATCTTATTGGACTTTCACCAGGCATTTTCAAAACCGCCAAATTGAAAGCCTTTGCCGATAATTTGATGGGTAGGGAGAGCTAAATATTAGTTTATAGTTAATAGTTGACAGTTAAAAGTTCTGTCCTATTGTCTGTCTTACCGTTTAAGCAAAAACTACGAACTAAAAACAAGCAACTATTAATTATCAACTATTAACTATTAACTAAAAAAAGATGTCTTGGCAAACCGTTAAAGAATACAAAGAAATTCTATTCACGTACATGGACGGAATAGGAAAAATCAGCATCAATCGCCCGCATGTACACAATGCGTTCACGCCTTTGACAGTAAACGAAATGATTGATGCCATTCTCATCTGTCGCGAAGACCCGAATATTGGTGTCATCATTCTGACAGGCGAAGGTGGCAAAGCATTTTGCAGCGGTGGTGACCAAAAAGTGCGTGGTCACGCTGGTTATGTAGGAGGCGATGGAATTCCTCGTTTGAATGTTTTGGATTTTCAAAAAATCATCCGTAGCATTCCTAAACCAGTTATTGCCATGGTGGCTGGCTGGGCAATTGGTGGCGGGCATGTTCTTCATGTAATTTGCGACCTGACAATAGCGGCCGAAAATGCTCGATTTGGCCAAACAGGCCCTGTAGTGGGTAGTTTCGATGGTGGTTTTGGAGCTTCGTATTTGGCTAGTATCGTTGGTCAGAAAAAGGCACGTGAAATCTGGTATTTATGCGACCAATACGATGCACAAGAAGCACTTCAGATGGGTTTAGTCAACAAAGTGGTTCCTCTTGAAAAATTAGAAGAAACAACAGTTGAATGGTGCAAAAAGATTTTGACCAAAAGCCCGATGGCGATTCGTTGCCTCAAAGCAGCTTTCAATGCCGATTTAGACGGTCAACAAGGAATTCAAGAATTGGCTGGTAATGCTACGTTACTTTATTATATGTCGGAAGAAGGAAAAGAAGGCAAGAATTCGTTTGTCGAAAAACGTGCGCCTGATTTTAGTAAGTTTCCAAGGCTGCCTTAATCAATAGACCTTGGAGGTTTTTTAAAACTCCAAGGTCTATATAAATAAAATGACTTGTTGAGCAATCTGCGGACTGTTTTTTGAGGGAATTGGACTGTGAAGTACAAATATGTGCCCTCCTTTGTTTTATCGGACGTATAATTTCTGGAACAAGCAAAGGTACTGCATATGATGCTGTCAATCAATTTTCAACTAAACTAACCTTCAAAACAAAGCGGGATTTTGAAAATCAACGAACAATTGGGGCATGACCTTCTACAAATCGCAGGACGATGATTTGGCGAGAAAAGGGCGGTAGGAAGAGTTAAAGACTACTTGAATTAGAATACTAGCCCCTCATCTTTACTTCTATCGGAAAATCAATAAAATCGTTTTGGCGTAATTTTCTGATTGAAATATGACGGGGAAGATTGCAAATCCTGGGCAAATCGGTTTGGGCTGTTTGCAGATAGTAAATTCCTTTGGATCCTTCTAGCATTGCTTCATTAGACGACCCAGGAGGAATAAAAGTGTACGAAAGCAGTAATGTGCGTATTTTCTACAGCGTTTTGTACGATATTTTTTTTGGTATTTATATTCAGTATTGCAAAAACATATTGGCGAAAAACAACCAAATAATCGCTTTTGGCAAAGCCGAACAAGAAATTGGCAACGGTGTATATTGCTGGAAAAGTGATAGTTTGCCGATGATTGGCAATAAAATCACGGGTAATAGGGACGGCATTTATTTTGAATTTGTGACCAATTCGGTTATTTGGCGCAATGTGTCGCAGGGTAACATTCGCTACGGATTGCATTTTATGTTTTCGAACAACGACTCTTATTTCACCAATGTTTTTCGTAACAAAGGCACTGGCGTGGCAGTGATGTTTACCAAAAACGTTGTGAAACTGGACAATAAACAATACTTTTGAGCAAAACTGGGGCGATGCCGCTTATGGTTTTCTGCTCAAAGAAATTTCAGATTGCTTTATGGGCGGAAACAAATTTTCAGAAAATACTTCTGCTATTTTTATGGACGGAACCAACCGAATGCACATCCAAAAAAACGAATTTAGAGCCAATGGTTGGGGAATGAAAATTCAGGCCAATTGTATGGACAATGTGATAAAACAAAATAATTTTATCGGCAACACGTTTGACGTGAGCACCAATGGAACGCTAACACTCAACACGTTCAGCGAAAATTATTGGAAGGATAAGCGTGATGCCAAAGGAAAATCGGCTCCTAAAGTAGTTTCTTCCCAAGCATCAAAATCTTTTTTCAAGACGTCAAGTTTCAAACGGGCATTTTTCAAAGCTGCCGCTCCTAGCAATAGTCTTAAAGGCGGATTTTCGCTTTCTACCACTTTCACGATCGCTTTTGCGGCTCGTGTAGGGTCGCCAGGTTGGTTGCCATTGTAGCCGCGAATAGCGTTTTTGTTAGCTCCTGCGCTTTGGGCATAATCCTCGATCACGATCGAACTATTGTTGGCCGAAC
>JAYVIX010000116.1:0-3453 GCA_043769845.1 Cytophagales bacterium | reverse complement strand
GTTAAAACAAAAAAGGGGCTTTTACACCCCTTTTATTTAGGCTGCTTGTACGATAGAAACAATACCTTCTTGGTTTGTTCTTGCTTTTGCAGCTCCGTGAAGAACCAAAGCAGAGAATACGTCTCCGTAGAAAGTAGGATCGCCCATGTTGTCGAATACAGAAACCGAACCAGTAGCCTTACGAACTGCGTACTTAGATGTCAAGATACATCCCATGTTATCAGTTGTTGTCGGGCTTGACGGCAAACTATCTTGTCCTGTAGGTTTTAATGCAATTCCTGTGTTGTCGTAAACAACTACACTAGAACGAATTACGATATTCATTCCTAGTATTCTATTTACCACACCTGTAGGCAATACTGGAGTGTTTGCGCCAAATTCCAAGAACTTTGAAATTTTGTCAATTCCTATGAATTGCGACCAGTACATTGAAGCTGGCATAACCAAGTAAAATTCTTCATCTTGGTTGATGTCATCCGATGCAAGGATAGTTCTAGCATCTTGTAAGTCTTGCAAAGTAATTGCCTTTCTTGTGCCTGTTGCGCTTGGAGCTAATGCACCTGCAACAGAAGAACCAGAAGTTCTAACTACACGACCAGAACCACTTGCAGCCCAAGAATATAAAGCGTTGTTTGCAACACTTGAACTCAATTGTTTGATGTGATCGCTAAGTACATCTTGACGTTTGTTGTACGATACTTGAACCGCCTCAGTGTCTTGAATCAAGATTGGATTAGTCGTAAACTCTTTCAAGTTGTACGTCAAATCAGTATCAGTTCTTTGAGTTATTTGCGCTGGCAAACTATTACGATCTACTACTACAGTTGGTTTTGCGCCTGCCTGAGGTAAATGAACTGTTTTGTAACTGACATATGCCGAATCGTCTTTTCCAATTACATTAAGAAAAGCGTTGTTTGCGTATAGGTTGGATTCAATGTCTGAAATCCAAATTTCCTTTTGTAAAGCCATTTTATTTAAATGTTTATAGTGTGATTAGTCAATTTGAACGCCTGCCGAAGTAGCTTTGAAAGTTGTACCATCGTAAACAAATTCGATAGTCTTAGTTTTGCTAATTACCCCTGCCAATGTTGGCGAAGTGAAACCAGTACCGAAAGTTGTAGTTCTTGCGGTACCGTCAGATAATGCAACAAACAAGATTCTAGCACCTGCCTTTACTTCTGAACTAATAGTAAGATTTAAAGTCAATGCGCCAGTCAAAGTTGCTGGTGTTATGATGGTTACAGCCTCGTTAATAGTTGCTGTAATTGTTGCGGCATATGCTGGTGTTTGAGCATCAACATTGCCAAATGGGTAGTTAATATTTGCCATGGTTATTTCTTGTAAGAAGCGTCAAATAGTCTATTGTATGCTGTGTTGTTTTCTCGTTTCATTTTTAACAAGCCCTCAGGATCTTGTTTTTCCCAATCCTTGTGAGTCCAGTTTGCACATGGGTCATTAGATTGATTTTCAGGAGTGAAAACATTCACATGAGATGGTTTTTTAGTGCCAATTCCGTTTAATGCTTTTTTAGCATCTTCATAAGATACTTTTGCAAGGTTCGACCAAACTTCTTTGGTCGCTTCCTCTATTTTGCCTTCTTTGATACCGTTTTCGATCAATTCAGAAACCATAGATTCCTTCATTCGATCCTCAGCATCTTTGTAGGATTTAAGAGAATCTTGTAACGATGAGACTTCGTTTTGCAACTCGGTTAACTTCGCTTCAAGTACCTCTTTGTCAGTCAACACCTTTCCAAGTGCCTCTGATACAGCTTCTTCGCTTGCCTCATTCGACAGCTTGAGCAATGAGTTTACTTTCGACATTTTTTTAACTTGTTTTTGGGTTTGTGGAACTTGGTCAGTTGTTAAGAACTGATTGCAAATAGCATAGATGCCTTTTACATCGTTTGCTAATATCTTTGGTTTCTTAGCCGTAACTATAACATTTTCAGGCTTTAACATTCCGCAATTAATCATTGTAGAACTATCCATAAACGTTTCATCGGCCATCATTGCGCCTATTTCCGATTCGGATTTATTGCACATTGAAGAAATGATTTTCTTTATTGAATCGGTAAATATTTGGCTTACTTCGTCCTCTGTTCCATCTGTTCCTTTGGCGTTATGCATCATGAATATAGAGTAATCCATCATTTTGCACTCGTTACCAGCCAACCAACACCAACCTGCTGCACTTGCAGCAATGCCAACATTTACTGTTTCAACTGGAATAGAGCAATTGTATAAAGACGAGAAAATAGAATAAGCGTCAATAACTAGACCACCGCCCGAATTGATATTTACCTTTAGTTTTTTGCAGCCATTAGCCACCAACCAATCAACTTCTTGAGCGAAATATGACCCGTTAACATCATAGCCGATGTCCCCGTACAAATACATCGTGGCCTCTTTTGTAGAGTTCTCGAAATTGTTTATATATTTGTGTGGCAATGTCATGCCGTAAAAATGGCATGTATTGAAAAATGTATTTGTTTTTGTGCTAAAAACCTCTATTGCTATGCCAGAATACGACAAGCATAATTATTGCAAAACTAAAAGAGTAGTAGGGTATCTAAGCCACAACGTGAAGTTGGTGGTGGTTCAAGAAGCAAGGGAGTATAATATTGCTATCTCTGATATTGTTTGCAAGGCAATGGACGAGTACTACGAACGGAGACCAGAACTTGTAAAAACGCTTAAAGAACGATCAGGTAAAAATAAATTCTAAAAATATGAGTTTAATAGGAATAGCTTTAACACTAATATTGTTTTCGTATGTTATTCGTATTTGTTATGAAATATTGTTTGGTAAATAGTATATTTACGCTTCTCTTATCTTTGTTTTTTTCATGCTTCCATTATAAAGCCCGACCTTGTTAGATCGGGCTTTATTGTTAAAATTTTACTTGATTCCTTCGTTTCCATTCATTTCTTAACTCTTCCAAAAGATGGCTAAATGATTTTATAAATCCAGCATCAATAGCATACGATAATTTTGCCTCTAGCCTCTCCAATTCTTTTAATTGATCTTTGTTTGCAGTATTCCTTAATCCCGTTTCATGCTTATTGAACACACAGTAGTTCAGTCCTTTAGCAACCTTAACATAATCTACGTTATCAAACCTTGCCATTGAACTAGTTAGTTCTTTATAAAATTGTCCAGCTTCTATTCTATTTAGAATCAAACTATCAGTAAGCCACCCAATCACCTCAGCTTTAAAGATTGGATTTAGTTCCATCGCTACCATTACCCAAATGTATGGATTAACCCAAACCGTTTTTGTATGCCTAGCGCCTGTGGTTTTATAAACGCCTAGACTTTTCATGTACTTTGCAAACCCTTGATTTTCAATCTCTTCTATAAAACCACGTATTTGTGGAATTATAACTCCCTGTTTTTCAAGTAAATAAAAAAGCGTTTCTTTGTCGTTTTCCATGATACGGTTAATATCTT
>JAYVIX010000115.1:0-4060 GCA_043769845.1 Cytophagales bacterium | reverse complement strand
GGGGCGGACTGATGTCGAAACAATTCTTGACCGAAACCACCGATGATCTTAAAAATAGCCACAATCGGTTTGGTTTCGAATTTAAAAATAGTGCTTCTGTTGTTTGGAAAGGCAAAAAATGCGATTGGGAAGCAGGCGTAAAATACCGCGAACTATTGGGTTTGCGTTTTTCGAAAGATTTGTTTGGATTGGCATTTCTGGGCAACACCTCTTATGATGGTCGAACGGCCAATCTTTCAAATACCAAATTCAAATACATACAATACACAGGCGCAAGTTTTGGAATCAAAAATGCAATCCGAAAAGACAAACTGGGCAATTTGTATACTGGACTTACGGTTTTGTATGGCCTCAATTACCAATCGTTGCGCACTGGCCAGGCAAGTATTTACACTGCGCCAGATGCCCGTTTTATTCAGACCGAAGGCGATTTGAAATTGCAGTATCAAGCACCCAATCCAGGTTTTGGACTTGGAATAGATGTACGGTATTCGTTTGAGTCGAAACGCAATGCGTTCTATTTGGCGGTCGAAGATTTGGGCTTTATGAACTGGCAAAAAGTGACCACTTTCGAAGGTACTTCGCAATACACTTACCAAGGCGAAGAAATAGCCAATATCACCAATTATACGGGTGATAGTTTGTTTTCAGACTTTTCGGTCAGAGGATTTGCCAATCGGTTTGGGATTAAAGAAAGCCAGAAAAATGTGACGACTTTGTTGCCTTTCAGCATCACTGCACGCTATCAACGAGAATTAAATAAAAGTTGGAAATTAATGAATGAATTATATTTCATTGATATTTCTGCGTATCTTCCAAGGGGTTCTGTCAAAGCCGAAAAAACATTTACGAACAATTGGAAACTAAACGCAGGTTTGGCCTACGGTGGTTTTGGCAGAGGAAATATGCTACTAGGCTGCGCCAAAACCTTCGCCCATAACTGGACTTTCAGTCTTGATTCGTATTTTTTAGGAATGGCCTTTTTGCCTAAATACAGCCACGGAATTGGACTAAATTTTGGCTTGAAGAAAGGGTTTTAGATTCCGATCAATAGAATGTAATCCTGCATCGTAAGTGTCTTTTTTTGAATTGTTGCACTTCGTTTTTGTCGATTTTGGTATAAAAACATTTCAGTTCCTGTATATCTTCCAGTTTTATGACAGGCCCAAGAGTGGTCAGTTTCGGATTGTTTGCACAGTCGAGTGTTTTCAAGAATTTGAAATTGCCCAAGACGCTAATATCGGCCACGGCTGTACCGCCAATATTCAAATGTTGCAAGAAAAACATGCCTTTGATTGGGTCCAATGATGTCACTAAATTGTATCCTACGTTTAAACTAGTGATCTTGACAAGCTGACGCAACGGTTCCAGCGTAGTAATACCGGTGTTGAAGATATTGAGCTTGTCCATAAAGATCATGTCTTTCAAGATGCTCAGATCTTTGATGTCGATTTTGGCCAAAGACAATTCTTGCATCACACGCATGCGCGCAAGTGGCTGAGCATTACGAATTTTATCGTTCATCGAAAGATTCAGTTTTTGTAGTTTGGTATGGTTTTGCAAAGCTGAAATATCTTCAATCATATTTTCGCTCAGATCCAATTCTTCCAGATTTGGGACTTTGCGAAGAGGTTCAAGCGAAACAATTCCAAGTTTCGAAGCAGTAAGTTTTCGCAAATACAGCATCGAATCCAATCCTTCGAAAGACGTGACTTTTGACCCTTCCAAAAACAATTCGTGCAAATAACGAAGGTCTTTTAGTTGTTTGAAGTCAGAGAAATTAGACTTTCGCAGATTCAAACTATGCAGTTTTTTAAACCGATTTAGAGGACTCGCATCGTTTAGAAAAGTAGCGCCTTCCAAGGAAACAGACGAGCGATTGAGCAAGTGAATCAGCTCGACTTCGGCTGGAAATTCGGGCAGTTTATACGTTCTTCTGAAAAATGCTTTCCAAGGTTCCGGAAGCGCCAGCCACCATTCTACTTCCTCAGCAAGCGGTTCTAGTTTGAAAGCTTGACCTGGTTTAACGATTCCGAAGATTTTGAAATTGGATGAAATATTATTTAATCGGTCGAATCGAAAATAAAACACCAAAGGCTGTATTTTTTCTTCGATGAGCGTATCGCCCGTTTCGGCTTCGATGCTTTCAAATGAGGTGATTTTGTCGGCTTTTACGATCAAGAAATGTTTGCGTCTCAGTTTGTCAAACGCCAATTGGTTGAGTTTGAAATTTGACAATTTTACTTCCCATTTGCCAGCCGAAAGCGTGCGCAGTTTTTTGCCGTATTCGATCAGTTGTACCTGTTCTTTTTCGCCTTCCAAATCGTTCGGAATGGTCATATTCGAACTGTAAAGGCCTTCTCTGATCAATTTCAGTGCGATTTGTTTGCATTCCTCTTCAGGCTTGTTGCTTGCATAACTATACAAAAAATCGCCCAAAGTATACAGCACACTGACTGCCGATGCACTTTCGCGTTCGTTTGCCTTGCCCAAACTGTCGGTTTGTGCATGTGCGACCGAAAGAAACAGACTAAAAAATGTAATTCTAAAGCAAAATAATAACATGAATTATATTTTATATATTATTTATATAGAGTTCTGTTCCGCAAAATACAGAATAATTGCTCAATAGAATTGGTACTTCTTATGTGATTTAAAATGTAGATTTTATTTGAGGTTTCCATATATCGAAGAAATAAGGATGAAAATGGTCGAGAAATTTAATGAATTTGAGAACTATTTCGTGGAGGACAATATGCTCTTGAAGTTTGCAAGATGGCACGTTCCACAAGAAGCAAAAATCTGCAAAGAAGAAGGCTATGCCTTTCCCAACTGGGACATTTACGCTTCACAGAACTTACATTTATATGGGTACAAATTGCATGCCGTTTGCTCTATCGCTGGTGTTTTTCAAAGATTCAATATTGCGCCAGCGTCTATTCACGACATTCATTTAGATTGTGTGTTACTTGTAGATAAGGGATATATTTCGCAAACAGTTCAATTGGACCTGTTCAATGAGGTAAACATCCAATTGAACACCCCAAAAAAGAGAGAGCCAAAAAGATTATAAGCTCCAATTTTATCCCTTTAGGAAATACCGCAAAAGAAACGAGAATTTGTTATCGCAATTTTGCGTCCAATTCATGATCAGGAGACGAATTATGCCAAAACTTTTCAGGGTTTCTAAAGAAGGATTCTTGCCAAGATTAAGACCTATTAACCAGAAAAAAACCTGACGATGTGTCGGCTAACCCAGCATAGAAAAATATGGACAAATTACTTGTAAACGTAAAGGAACATGTGTGAATGTTGCAATAAAAACCTGAGCGAATAATGAAATATTTTCTGCAACATGATGTCAAATATACTACTTGAGAAAATCACATTCGAGTGCTGTCAAGTTAATAGTTATGCTTATAAATTTTTTTCAACTCACTTAGCTGTTTTGTTTTAGTAAGCAGGAAAAACAGCACGCGTCACTATTTGTGTCAAAGTGAGCTGAATTTGTTTTTTTTGTTTTAAAATCTATAATTGCTTTATTTTCAGTGGTTTAAAAGTCGACCAAACTCTTTTTAGCCAGTAAAGAAAATTTCAGACAGTTCTAAGGCGCCAACCTGAAAATCTCCCATTCAAATCCTTTCCTCTCGTAACAAATCCGATCGTGCAAGCGGCTTGGTTGGCCTTGCCAAAATTCCACAAAATCAGGCTTCAATCTGTATCCGCCCCAGAATTCAGGTTTTGGAACTTCTCCTTTTTGCTCAAATTGCTCAAATAATAAAGTGAATTTATTTTCAAGTATACTTCTGTTTTCAACAATCGTACTTTGGGCCGAAACCCAGGCGCCAACTCTACTTTCGAACGGACGTGAATTAAAATAATCGACCGATTCTACTTCCGAAACCTTTTCCACCGATCCTTCGATTCGCACTTGGCGTTCTAATTGTGGCCAGAAAAAAGTCAGATTCGCCAAAGGATTTTCTAATAATTCTCCCCCTTTTTGACTTTCATAATTGGTAAAAAAAACAAAACCTTTTTCGTTAAAATCTTTCAACAAAAC
>JAYVIX010000114.1:0-19487 GCA_043769845.1 Cytophagales bacterium | reverse complement strand
GTGTATGGTGACGTTGTTGGACAAAAGTTTCGAAGGATTCACGGCTACTTCGTATTGTTTCACGAAACCTCCAAAACTAGCCACATCGGCCACTCCCTTTACACCTAGCAATTGTCTTCTTACCGTCCAGTCCTGAATACTGCGCAATTCAGTTAGACTATACTTGTGTTCAAAACCTTTCTTTGGACGAACGATGTATTGATAGATTTCGCCCAAGCCAGTAGTAATCGGTGCCATTGTGGGCGAACCGAATTCTTTTGGAATTTGCAATTGGGCTATTTGCAGACGTTCAGCCACTTGCTGTCGAGCCCAATAAATGTCTATGTTATCTTCGAAAATGATGGTCACGACAGACAATCCAAATCTCGAAAAACTACGGATTTGTTTCAAACCAGAGATATTGCTATTGGCTTGTTCGATCGGAAAAGTAATAAATCGCTCTATGTCTGGCGCACCCAATGCTGGCGAGGTTGTGATCACTTGTACCTGATTATCAGTAATATCGGGTACGGCATCAATAGGAAGTTTGGTAACTTCGAATAGTCCATACCCAATCAGCCCCAAAACGAAAAGGCCTATAATGAGTTTGTGTCCGATGGAAAATGTGATGATTTTATTCAGCATAGAATGTCATTGTTAATGAAAATTAAATCAAATAATATGAATAATTTCACATGCATATAAACGCTTATGAAAAGATCAATACTTCAAATGATGGATTTAATTAACAAGACTTTGGCGGTTGCCAAATAGCCGAAAGATAAGAGGAAGAAGAGATTTGATCTTCTTTGAGATACACAATGGTCGATTCGTAAAAATAAGACACAAATGCTGTTTCCAGATGAAAAATAGGAGCTAGAATGGTTGAAACGCCATTTTCGCAACCTTCGTGGCTTTTGAACGGCAGTTTCAGGTCGTCTGTATCTTTGGAATGCTCGCTTCCATAATGGAGGGCGAAAAAAGCCATCAGCGACAAATCGTTCTTTTGTGATTTGTGTTCGATAAAATGTTCGATGAGAAAAGGAATCTTAAGCAATTGCTTCAACTCTGTGCTGGACAGAAGATAAGCGAGCATTAACGATATGGTGATCCATCTTTTCAACAGGGCGAATGTACAAAATCCTTTTCAATTTGAATCTGATTCTTGTTTGGTCTGATTTAGTTCAATATTTAAAGTTGCGATCATTGAACTTGAAACTAAAAAACGCCTATCCATCTCGGGTAGGTGTTATTAACACAAAACTGCTTAAAATTGTAGAATGACAAATTCGGCAAAAAATATCATTATCATTGAAGACAATGCTGACATACGCGCTGGTTTTCAGCTGCTTATTAATTCTACAGCTCATTATAGAGTGACGCATGTTTTCGAGACTTGCGAAAAAGCTTTCGAAAATAGTACATCTATGCAACCCGATATTGTGTTGATGGATATCGACCTGCCAGGCATGGACGGCATCGAAGGAACGAAACACATCAAATCACTTTTTCCAAAAACAGAAGTGATCATTATTACTGTTTTTGAAAACAGCGATCGTGTGTTTGATGCCCTTTGTGCGGGTGCTACTGGCTACCTCACCAAAAACAGTAGTCATACCCAACTACTTGACGCACTGGACGAAGTGACCAAAGGAGGTGCTCCAATGAGTGCTAATATTGCCAGAATGGTAGCGCATTCGTTTCACAAGCAAAACAATAATCTGCTATCGGATAGGGAAATGGAGGTACTCAAACTGCTGGTAGAAGGAAAAAGTTACAAAACTATTTCTGAAAGGCTTGATATTAGTTTTTCGACTGTCAAATTTCACATCAAGAATATCTACATCAAACTGCAAGTAGGTAGTAAAGAAGACGCAATCGCCAAAGCAAAATCGCAGAGGATTGTTTAATCTCATTTAAAAGCATGTAATTTCTTACAACCTATCCATTTCGGGTAGTACGGTGTGTTCGTCATGATTCTACATTTGTTCGAATCAAAAAATAACACATTCTACTATGAAAAAAATCTTTACCACTATCGCAATTGTTGCTTTATGCGGCTTTGTTTCGGCACAAACGGTTGTCAATGGCAACTTTACTTCCAATAATGGCGCAAGTACTTTTAGTGGTTGGTCTGGTTCAGGTTCTATAGGAACGATTAACGGAGCTGCCGCCAAAGTGAGTGGCTATGTACGGGAAATAGTAGGTCCTCCTAGGTGTGTGGCGTTTGACAAAGGAACAGGAAAGTGTCTCAGTTATATGCCAGGCACACCAAGTCTGGTTACTGTAACTGAAATTTTGAGTCAAGCGATTAGCCTTACCAGTATTCCTGAAAAATTGACTGGTAATTATGATTTTTTTGAGAGTCAAGGACAATATTCGGGGCGAATTGAAGTAACAGGAACTTTTGACGGCAAAAATTTGAGTGGTTCACTTCAAACTTCTCAAACATCGGGAGTAACATCTTTTGAAATAACCATCACTCCAACAGATTGCGAATACATAAAAGGAAGCTCGAAACCTTGCTTTTTTAGCTCCAACTCAATTACCATCAATCTAAAAAGTTGTGATCAATGTCCTGAAAGTATTACCCCATACGAAAGAACAGATTTGACTGTGGACGACCTAGCATTATCTCTCCCAACTGGTATTGAAGACGAACGTATGAACGGCTCAAAAGCAATCTACCCAAACCCTGCGAAAGACATACTTCACGTGTCAGGTTCTGCCGAGATTTTTGATCTAGTTGGAAATAAAGTAGCATCGGGAACAAACGAAATTAATATTGAAGATTTACTTTCTGGCATTTATGTGGTGAAAGCAAATGGTAAGAGCCAAAAAATAGTGAAGGAATAACAACCCAACTACCGATGCCTTTAATTTGATAGAAGGCATTGGTAAAATATTATAATTTATACAATCAACCCCCAAAACCATGAAAAAAATATTTCTAATTTCCTTGACTTGTTCGGCTTTTTTAGCGCAAGCTCAAATTCCTACAAACGGACTTGTAAGCAAGTTTTCATTCAATGGAAATACAAACGATGTAATTGGCACCAATAATGGTACGATGAGAAAATGCCCTAGCGGTGCGACTACCTATACTTATACTACAGATAGATTCAATAAAATATCCAGTGCATTGAGCATCAGCACTGGCGATTATATGGATCTAACAACTGCCATACAAAACAATACAACCACTATAAGTATGTGGTATTTTAAAACAAACAACGATTTTGTCACACTTTTCTCGACAAGTGGCACTGCTGGCGACTCCCCGTTTTACATCAATCAAACTGGCAATGTGGGGTTATTCAATACCTTAGGGGATGTGACTACTACAAATACACCAAAAGTAGCTGTAAACACCTGGACACTGTTGACCATGACAAAAGACGGCACCAACACAAAACTGTATGTGAACGGAGATTTGGCTTTATCTAGTAGTGTGGGCATAGAAATGGGTACCAAGCCAGTGAAAGAATTTTTTATAAACACTTGTACTGTTACTCAAACGCCTGTAGGTTATTTTGATGACGTTTTGGTTTACAACAGAGTATTGACTGAATCCGAAATCTCAAATATAGTAACCGCACCTGAAACGGGAACAGGAACATCTTCGGCTATATGGATTCAACAGGCAACACCCCCAAAAGGTGCCTACAAACTTGAGCTTTCAAATACTGGCGATGTGTATGTGATTGGCGAAACCACTACAAGTGGAAATGTCTATTTGAAAAGAAAAACAGAGACAGTTTTTAACTTTTTACCTGGAATTGGAATTGTGACTGACTTATCTGCTCAAGGAGGGAAACTATATGGAATTGGTGCAAAATTTGGAACTAACAATATTTACACTTATACTCCAGGAGTATGGACTCCGAACACACCTGCTGGCGAATTATATGATTTAGATTTTGATGGAACTACCTTGATTGGCTGTAACAGCAAGGCTATATCAACAAACAACGTCTATTCCTTGACTCCACCAGCTATTTGGGTAGCAATGGTAGGTTACTTAAAAGAAATTACTCGTTCGCCAGACGGAACCACTATTGGTACAGACCTTAATGGAGCCACCTATTTGCTAAAAAACAATGCTTGGACTTTGATTTCTATTATCCCTATGAAAAGCCTAACATCAAGCAGCATAGACAATGTTTGGGCTTTAGATGCAGCCGGCAACGTATTCAAATATAATAACACATTAAAAGAATGGAACGTTAAATATGTGGGCAATACATTTAGCAACATCTCGGTATTCGAAAACTCAGAATTATGGGGACTTGGGTTAGATAATAAGTTATATAAAGTAGATATTTCGGGCACAACAACTTCTCTTGAAGACAATTTTGAAATAAAATCAAATGCTATTTACCCCAACCCAGCTAAAGACATCCTACACGTTTCTGGCGCAGCCGAAATATTCGACTTAGTAGGAAATAAAGTAGCCATAGGCACAAACGAAATCAACATCGAGCATTTGGTTTCTGGTATTTATATAGTGAAAGCAAATGGCAAAAGCCAGAAGATAGTGAAAGAATAATAATCCATACTACAGACATTTTTACTGAAGCCTTCGCCCAGAACGAAGGCTTCGGTATTTTAATAGGCACCAAAACACGTTTAATTGAAAATTTCTAACTTTAGATTAGAAATTGACCCAACGTATTTTTAACGGATGCTTTTCAAAACACATTTTAAGTACTTTTAATTAACTGGAATTTTAGTTTCAGGACAATCGTTTTTGCGCAGCAACGTGCAGCTTATACCCAATATTTGAACAATCCGTATTTATTGAATCCAGCTTTGACTGGCAGTTTCGACTATGCCCATTTGGCCGCAGGTTATAGAATGCAAGGGCAAAATGGAATTCAAGCTAATTCGCCCACTAGTTTTTATGTGAGCGGACATACAAATGTTGGTAGAGGTTCTAGAAAGCCTCATCCATTTCGAAATAAACGAATGGCCTATCATTCATTAGGTGGAAGTATTTTTCAAGATCAAACTAGCCCTATTGGCAAGCAAGGAGTTTTTGGAACTTATGCTTATAATCAGCGGATTAAAGGAAATTGGAGAATTGCCATTGGTGGTTCTATTGGAATAAATAGATTTACATAAGATGGAAATCGGTTGTATTTCCCTAATCCAGAAATTGAAATACCAGTGAATGAAAAATGGAGACCAGACGTGAATTTAGGTTTTTGGGTATACAACAAACACGTTTATTTCGGAGGTTCTGTTCAACAAATTTCTCAAAACAAGTTGGATTTCGATTTGCCTGTTTCTATCAATGGCACAAAAAATACACGCCAGCTATCACCTGATTATTTTATCAATGGAGGTGCAAAACTAGATCTTACTCGTGATTGGAGGTTAGAGCCATCTACTCTTTTGAAATTTGAAACAAAAGCAGTTTAATGTTGACGTAAACGCCAAGATAACGTTTAAAGACGATTTTGGATAATTGCTTCTTATCGCAATTTCGATTCATTTGCCTTTGTAGTAGGTTTAGTTTTATGGAAACAATTGGAATTTAACTACATGTTTGATTACTCATACTCGAAAATGCCAAATTATACTTCGGGAAGTCATGAACTGGTTTTGGGATATAGTTTATGGTCGAGGCGATTAATCTGCTCTGGAAACTTCGATTATTGGTTATAATCACAATACCCCAATCGAATCTCTCAATTGTTGCGAGCTAAAAGGTTTGGTTAAATAGTTAGAAGCGCCATTTTGCAACGATTCTTGAATGATTTTTTCTGTACCAACTGAGCTGATCATCAATATCTTGACGTTGTCGTTTAGCTCTTTTAATTGTTTTACCACGTCTAATCCGATCATGTCGGGTAGCATGTTGTCGACTGTTACAATATCTGGTTCGAGGTCTTCGGCCAGTTCCAAACCTTGTTGTCCCGAGCTTGCGTGACCGACTACATTATATCCTTCGTTTTTCAGAATTTCTTTTAAAGTGCCAGTCGTAAACTTGCAGTCTTCTATGATTAGTACTCGCTTCATGGCTTTCGTTTTTTGCTGTAGATTTCTAAACGGGAAAGTATACGAAGCGTTTGGTATTTGTCGGGTTATTTTTATTGATTCTCAAGTGAAAAATGACATCAATCATTGCAAGTCTCGACAAACATTTTCTGGGTCAAATGGTTTGTCTAAATCGCAAAGGTGTTGAGTCGAGGATTCGAAATAGAACTTAGTTCTTCCAAAATGCCTGCTTGAAATTTGAAATGTCCAGCCATCGCGATCATGGCAGCATTGTCGGTACAATATTCAAATTTTGGGATGAACACTTCCCAGCCTTTTTCGGTGGCTAATTGCTGCATTCGGTTGCGTAAGCCACTATTTGCTGAAACTCCACCAGCGATAGCAAGTTGTTGAATGCCAGTTTGTTCGGCTGCTTTTGATAATTTTTCGATCAACATATTGACCAAACTATGTTGGATCGAAGCACAAAGATCGGCCATATTGTTTTTGATAAAATCAGGGTCTTTGGCTGTTTTGTCGCGCAAAAAATAGAGAATAGACGTTTTTATTCCACTAAACGAAAAATCTAATCCGGCCAAATTGGTTTTGCTGAATTGGAACGCAAGCGGATTTCCTTCCTGTGCATATTTATCTACCAAAGGTCCGCCAGGATAAGGAAGTCCCAACATTTTAGCCGCCTTGTCGAAGGCTTCACCCACCGCATCGTCTTGGGTTTGACCAATTATTTTCATCGTCAAAGCGTTCTCAACCAGCACGATCTGAGTATGTCCGCCACTCACGGTCAAGCACAAAAACGGAAAAGCAGGTTTGGGTTCTTCTATAAAATGCGCCAAAACATGCGCCTGCATATGGTCGACAGCAATCAGAGGAATATCAAGTGCTAAAGACAGCGATTTGGCAAATGAGCAACCGACCAACAATGCGCCCAACAAGCCTGGGCCTTGGGTATAAGCAATGGCATTCAAGTCATTTTTCGTTATCTTTGCTTGGTTCAGTGCCGCTTGCACCACAGGAACAATGTTTTGTTGATGCGCGCGCGAGGCCAATTCGGGTACAACACCACCGTATTTGTGATGGACGTCTTGGTTGGCGATAATGTTCGACAACACTTGTCCGTTTACAATTACCGATGCGGATGTTTCATCACAAGACGATTCGATCGCCAAAAGGGTGCAAGACGTTGAAAATTGCAAGGAATTTCTAGTTTTGAAGATTGAATAGAGCACTGCAAGTTATAAAAAAATACCTCATCAAGCCCTTACTCTGGCTCGTGCTGGCATTGATTTGCTTATTGCTGCTGTTCCTAGTTGCCATCCGTACGCCTACGTTTCAGAATTGGGCGGTGACCGAAGTGGCGACTTATTTGAGCCGAATCACCAAACACGAAGTGAAAATTGGCTATATCCGAATCGGTTGGTTAGACGAACTTTTGCTCGAAGACGTAGTGATACTCGATCGGCAGCGCAACGAAATGATCAATGTAGGCAGCCTCAAGGCCGATTTTGATTTGTTTACCCTGCTCACCACTGCCGAACCCATGGTGACCGAAGTCTGGCTTGATCAGCCAAACGTAACCACTGTCGTAATGAAAGACAGCGAAAGACTGAATATCAATGAGTTGATCGATGCCTTTGCCGATGTGTTTGCTGGAAAAGATACTACTTCTAATTTAGGACATTCTATTTTTCACATTAACCAAATACATATTAAGGATGGCGTTTATTCCTATTTCGACCAAGTAGAAGACAGCATTCCCAATCAATTCGACTATTTTCATTTTACGCTCGATTCGATCAATGGCGAAATAGATCGGTTTAGAGTCGCAGGCGATACTTTTGAAATAAACGTACAAAAACTGAGTTGTTTCGATCGAAAAACAAAGCTAAAAGTACATGAACTCAATGTTTTCTATCGATTATCGGCTTATGCGATGGAGTTTGAGCACTTGGATGCCCACATTGGCAAAAGCCATGTGAAAGATTATCTCGAGTTTAGGTACGACAGCATTGGCGCTATGATCAATTTCAACGAGCAAGTGACCCTGAAAGCACACCTCGATAGCAGTATTTTTCATACCGAAGACATTGCCCATTTTGCACCAGCACTCAACACGCTCAAAGATGTATACACTATATGGACGGATATGGACGGCCAAGTGGTCGATCTTTCATTCCGAAATCTGATCTTGAATTATGGCCAAAACTCGCGCGTCAAAGGCCGAATCGAGTTCAAAGGATTTCCCAATTTGGATGAAACCTTTGTCGATGCTCGTTTCAAAGAGTTATCTACCCATTCGACCGATCTCAAACAATATGTAGGCACCAAAACCAAACAGGTGTTGGATAGATTTGGCAAAATAAACTATGAAGGTAATTTTATTGGTTTTTTTACCGATTTTGTTTCCAAAGGAAAATTTGAAACAGGTTTGGGCGATTTGGTTTCCGACATCAACATCAAAATCAAAGAAGACGAGAAGAATTCAGAATACCACGGAAAACTAAGTACAAGTCATTTTTTGCTTGGAAAATTGATGGATCAAGAAGATTTACTGGGTTCAATAGACATGTCAGGAACGATCAAAGGATACGGTTTCACTTATGATAATGCCCGTTTCGATCTCAATGCCACAATTCGGAGGGTAGGTGTGCATCAATATAATTATCAAAACCTAAAAGTAGAAGCGAATTTGGCAAAAGGAGCTTTCAAAGGAAAAATAATTTCGGCCGATACCAACGCCAAATTCACGCTCAATGGATTACTTGATTTCAGCAGAACGCCTTATTTTATGGATTTCGAGGCTGATTTTAAACACATCGACCTTAAACAACTTAACATTCTGGATGAACCTATTTCGTTCAATACCAAAGCATCCTTGCGGATTCATGGCGAAAGTTTGGACGATTTTGAAGGAGATGCTGCATTTTCAAATTCTTATCTGACCAATTCGAAAAAAACCATTTCCCTCGACACCATCAAGCTGATTACTGAAAAAATAGATGGAGAAAGATATGTGAATATTTTTTCAGATTTATTTGAAATCAATGCCGATGGCAATTTTTCGTACGAAACATTGGCCAAAGATTTACCTCGTTTGTATCGAGAATATTTAATGGTCATTGATAATTCAAAAAAAACGGTGAGCGATTATTACAACAACGCAGTACCTTATGGCAATGCCGATTACAAAATCAACTTTAGTTTTTTACTGAAAAAGACAAATCCGATTATCAGTCTTTTTACCCAAGATTTCACCCTGTCCGACAATACCCGATTGAATGGAACGTTTGGCAAATTGGCCAACAAAGTAAGTTTCAACTTAGTAGGCTCCTGCGATGAAATGAAATTTGGGGACGTAAAATTGCTGAAATCACGCCTGAGTTATTCTTCTAGCAAAAGTCTAAATCATCCCTTTGTGGATGGTGCTGGCGTTTTCATTTCGCAGAAACAATATTTTGGTAATGAGCTAAAAACGGAAGGTCTTAATACTAAATTTACATGGAACAACGATGAAATTTTATTTGATGCTTCGGTTGCACAAAAGCGCAACGACAATCATTTGATTGTAGATGGAAGGTTGAAAATGGAGGAAGGAGCAAAGGATTTTTTCTTCCACAAAGTGGATCTGAAATTACTAAAAACACGCTGGGTGGGCGATAGTAGCCAGATTGTTTTTGGAAAAGACAAGATCGCAGTCAAACATTTTGGCTTGCGTAACGAGAATCAAAAGCTATTTGCAGAAGGTTTTATTTCAAATGATACCGAAGATGATTTGCATCTCGAACTGCAAAATTTCCAAGTAAGACCTTTAGGAGCGGCACTAGATAAAGACCTTGATGGCGTTATCAATGGCGATTTTGTGTTTTCGAATTTACTAACCAAAAACTTCAAACTCGATTTTGATGGTGGAATTGTGGGTTTGAAATTGGACAAATTTTTGATAGGTGATATTTTTGGTCAGATGGATTGGTCGTCTGAAAAAGAGCAATTTGATGTCGATTTTGTGCTGAAACGAGATTCGATTCCTAATTTAGATATAAAAGGAAACATAAAACCGTTCGAAAACAATCGTTTGGCATTAATTGCGACACTTGATCGGTTCAATTTGCAAGTATTTGAACCGTTTATTAAAGACAATTTTTCAGGAATTTGGGGAGCTTGTACGGGCAAGTTGAACATTGGAGGCACTTTATTTCGCCCCAATCTAACGGGCGATGTGCATGTAGAAAAAGGGAAGTTTAAGTTCAATTTTCTGAATACTTCTTACACATTCAACGACAACGTACGCTTCGATACTTCCTCCATTCACGTTTCCAATGTGGCCTTGGCCGATACATTTGGAAACCGTTGTACGGTTAATGGAAAAATTTCTCACAATCGTTTTCGAGACATTGCATTCGATTTCAATGCCAAATTCAAAGATTTGCTTGTTTTGAATACGGAAGAAAAAAACAACCCACTTTTTTACGGAAAAACATTTGCCACCGGAACATTCAAAATTTCGGGTCCATTGGAAGATTTGAATGTGTATGTAAATGCTAAAAACGAAAAATACAGCGAACTTTTTATCCCAGTGAGTTCAGCCGAAAGTCTTGGTGGAAATGAATTCATCACTTTTGTACAGAAAAAGGAAATAAAAAAGAAGGAAGAAGAGGAAGACGAAATTATCAAAGAGGAAGACGAAAAACCTTCGCGCACTAATATCAAGTTAGACTTGGACATCAATCCTGAAATGGAATTTTCGCTGATTTTGGACAAACAAACGGGTGATATTATTACAGGACGAGGTTCAGGAAATCTAAAATTGAATGCAAGTACGATGGGCGATTTTGGTCTTTTTGGTACTTACACTTTCAAGGATGGTTTTTATAATTTCACTTTATTAAACCTTGTAAATAGGCGGTTTACGATCAATAATGGAAGCACAATCGCTTGGAATGGCGATCCTCTAGGTGGAATTTTGGACATTCAGGCTGAGATCATTGAGAAAGCTTCGTTAAAAGATATTTTGCCGGAAACGGATACGGCTTGGTTCAGAAATCAATCGATCAAAAAGACCTATCCTGTTTCTGTAAAACTGTTTTTGAAGGAAAATCTGATGCATCCAGAGATCAGTTACAAGATCCAAGTGAAAGATTATCCACTCACGGTAAACGGTCCGGCTGGAACTTATCCACTGGATACGTATGTGCGAGCGTTTATGCAATTGCTGGCCAATGACGAACAACAACTTAGCCGCCAAGTATTTAGTTTATTGGTATTCCATAAATTCTTTCCGATTAATAATTCATCAGGTGGTTTGGCTGGCCAAGGAGCAGCTGGTACAGTGAGTGCACTTCTATCGAGCCAACTTAGTACCTTGATCTCGCAAGTCGATGACGACCTCACAGTAGATATTGATTTGAATGGTTTCAATGCCCAAGCACTCAACGACCTCAGGGTCAGGCTTTCGTATCAGCCTGAATTGTTTAATAAACGCATTCGAATCACACGTGACGGTAGTTTTACCAATGCCCAAAACAAATCTACCGCATCGAGTATTGCAGGCGATTGGTCGTTTGAATACCTGATAACGCCCGATGGAACGTTCAGATTGAAAGTATTTACCAAAAATAATTACAATAGTATTGCGACCAGTTTGAACAACGGCAACCAAATGTCGACTGGTTTCAGTTTCATGCACACCCAAAGTTTCGACAATCTGGCCGAACTAATCAGGCGGAAAAAGAAAGCCGAAGCAATAGTTGAAGAAGAAGATTTGGAACCCAAAGAAGAGCAAAATCCAAAAACTCCAGAAAATAGTAGCGATACAACCAAGCCAACTATACTTTTAAATAAAAGGAAAGAAGACGATAGCAATTAATCGTTTGGTTTTGCAACTGATGCGATTTGTCTATTTTTGTGATCATTGATGGAAAAAGGAAATGCCAACTTACATTTTGTAGATAGATACATAGGAATTCCTTTGGTGGTATTTTTGGGTCTATTTAGATGGAGAAAAAGAAAAATAGCAAACGATTTTTCTCCTAGAAGGATTGCTATACTCAATATTAGCTCCATTGGCGATACCGTTCTGATGTCTGGCCCCATTCAGGATTTAAAGAAAAACTATCCATTGGCCGAGATCGTATTTTTTTGCGGAAAGACCAATTTTGGGTTACAGCGCATGTTACCCGATTTTTCGGCCGTTCACAAACTTCCCGTTACCAATGTATTGAGTTGCCTATTTTTAATTCGTCAGCAAGGTCAGTTTGATTTGATGATTGATTTTGGACCTTGGCCAAGGTTGAATTCCATTCTTTCGTCTTTTTTTAAATCAAAGATCAAAATTGGCTTTCAGTCTATTGGCCAATACCGTCATTATGTGTACGATTATCCTATCTCACATTCTGACCAAAAACATGAACTAGACAATTTTAGGTCGCTACTTTCGCCTCTGAATATTGAAACAAAAAGTGACCCTTTTGTGGTCTTGCCAGAAAAGGAAAACGAGTCAATCACGGGCGATTATGTGTTGTTTCATCCTTGGCCAGGCGGTTACAAGAGTTATATGAAAGAATGGTCGCAAGATCATTGGTTGGAATTGGCCAAGAAAATGGACGTTCTGGGTCTTAAAATATACATCACTGGTGCAGAGGCAGATGCGCAATCATCGGCCGTGTTAGAGGCACAAAGTGATGGGCTTATGCAAAGTTTGGCGGGGAAATATAATCTTCAAAATACAGCTATATTGGTCAAAAATGCCAAATTGTTAGTCACTGTTAATACTGGAATTTTGCATATTGGTGCAGCTGTTGGGGTAAAAATGGTAGCGTTACACGGCCCAACTTCGGTGCATCGCTGGGGACCCGTTTCGCAACTAGCTATCAATGTATTTCCCAAAAGCGACCAATGTGGTTATCTTCATTTTGGTTTTGAATACGATAAAAGTACGGTCGATTGCATGGAATTGATCTCGGAAGAGGAGGTCTATCAGGCGGTGGTGGATCAATTGAGGAATTGATTTAGTTGGCCAAACGATTTCCCAGCGTTTGGTATTTATATTTCATTGAAAAAACATGTTAGATACTATCGAAGAAGCCATTGAGGCCATAAAAAGAGGCGAAATTATCATTGTAGTGGATGATGAAGACCGTGAGAATGAGGGCGATATGATTTGTGCCTCTCAATCGGTTACGCCCGAAATAATCAATTTCATGACCAAAGAGGCACGCGGACTCATCTGTTGTGCCATCACCGAACAACGTTGCGAGGAATTGGGATTGGAACTGATGGTGGGTAAAAATACCGCTCAATATGAAACCCCTTTCACCATTTCGGTCGATTTGCTGGGGCACGGTTGTACCACAGGAATTTCGGCAAGTGACCGTTCGAAAACGATTCAAGCTATTGTAAATCCAGCGACAAAGTCGGAAGAACTAGGTCGTCCTGGTCATATTTTTCCACTGAAAGCCAAAAACGAGGGTGTTTTACGCAGAAGTGGGCATACTGAAGCTTCGATGGATTTTGCCCGTTTGGCAGGTTTTGAACCTTCTGGGGTTTTGGTAGAAGTATTGAGCGATGATGGTTCGATGGCTCGCCTTCCGGAATTGAGAAAAGTAGCTGATAAATTTAATTTGAAATTAGTTTCAATTAAAGATTTGATCGAATATCGTTTAAAATTCGATAGCCTCATCAAAAGAGAAATAGTGGTGGATCTTCCGACCGAATTTGGTGATTTTGAACTAGTTGCATACAAACAAAAAATAACGGGCGATAGTCATTTGGCGCTCATCAAAGGCAAATGGGAGAAAGACGAACCAGTCATGGTACGTGTACATTCTTCTTGTGTGACGGGCGATATTTTCGGTTCTTGCCGTTGCGATTGTGGGCCACAGTTACATGCGGCTATGCGTTTGGTCGAAAAAGAAGGTAAAGGTGTAGTGCTGTACATGAATCAAGAAGGCAGAGGAATCGGTCTTCTAAACAAATTGAAAGCCTACAAACTGCAAGAAAACGGTTTGGACACTGTTCAGGCCAATATCGAACTTGGTTTCAAAATGGACGAGCGCGATTATGGCGTTGGTGCTCAGATACTTCGTGATCTTGAAATTTCAAAACTTAGATTGATTAGCAACAATCCTAAAAAACGTGCAGGGTTAGAAGGTTATGGTTTGGAAATTGTAGAAGCGATTCCTCTTGAAATGGAACCTAATGTACACAATCAGAATTATTTGGAGACAAAACGTGACAAAATGGGACATACCATTTTGAAGGGCGGAATTAAATAGTTTAAAGTTCGGAGTTTAATGTAAAGTACATCATTAACGAAACTACCAAATTTTGGTCTGTGGCACACAGACCAAAATTTGGGCTAAAATGAGTTCAATTACGATGACTTATGTTAAGTTTAAACATTTTTAAAATGCAATTCATTTTTAGTGTCTTTTTGTCGTTACTAATTAGCTTTTTTTCAACACAATGTTTTGCCCAAACAAACGCTTTATTGTGGGAAATTAGCGGAAATGGGTTGGCGAATAGTTCATACTTATTTGGGACTATTCATACTCAAGATAAGAGAGCATTTGAATTCAGTAAATCATTTCATGTTGCTTTTAATAAATGCATCCAGTTTGCATGTGAAGTTCCGATGGAGAACGAAACTTCTGAGCATATGATAAATCAGATATTAAATCCTAAAGGTGTTACATTAAAATCTCTGATGCCTGATTCAATTTATAACGAGTTAATTAAAAAAATAAAAAAACGTGTAAAGTCTTCTACCGAAATTTTAAATACGATTAAGCCTATAGTTTTAGCGTCATTATTTTCAGAATCTTTTTTGAAAAAGGATATGTCTTTGATTTTGGATTCTTATTTGGAGAAAATGGCTGTCAAAAAACAAATGAAAGTGATTAGTCTAGAAAACAAAGAGGAGGCTTTTGATGCGTTTTCCTTTTTTTCACTTGAAGAGCAAAGTCAAATATTGATAGAATGTGTTTTAAATGAAGAAAAAACTAAAAATGAAAGCATTAAATTGATAGATTATTATCATGCGCAACAATTAGATAGTATCTGGACTTCTGTTAATCAACCACCTTATAATAAGGGTTTTAATTATGCTCTTTTTGACAAAAGGAATATAAAAATGGTAGAGAATTTGATAAATCAAATTTCTTATTCATCCACATTTGCCGCTGTTGGTATTGGCCATTTCATTGGCGAAAACGGAATGATAAGTTTATTAAAAGCGAAAGGTTATTTAGTAAAACCAATCAAAGATTAATAAATCCGATAAGATACAAACGAAGCATAAAATCTGCGCAATCAGCGAAATCAAACCAAATCTGCGATCACTCTTTTCCTCTTCCAAACCGAAGGATTTCCTTGGTAAATTCCAAAGGCTGACAAATCACTTGTTGCAACAGAATTTACAGCCAGTACACTGTGCGATAAACATTTAACTCCTAGGCAAACAATGCTTTTTGCCCCAATCCAAACTCCATCTTCCAACACAATTTCTTTCACAATCAGGTCAAAAGTGCTTGTCTTATAATTGTGACTTCCCGTAAGTAACATTGCTCCTTGAGATAGGCACACATGACTTCCAATTTTTACATTCACTAAATTATCGATCCACACTTCTTCGCCTATCCACACATGGTCGCCAATTTCGAGCAGCCAAGGATATTTTACGTTCACTGTTGGTTTTATCGTCACGCCATTGCCAATTTTTGCACCAAATATTCTAAGTAATGCGATTTTTAATCCTGAAGAAATATTCAATGGATTTTGAAGAAAAATGGCGTTAACGAGGAACCAAATCAATCTTTTGAAAATGCCAGCGCCAGTTTTGTACGAAGAATTATTGTAAAGGTCTAATCGAGTCATTATTAAGAATCAAGTACTTATTACTTTGTACAAAGGTACAGAAAGCCTTTCATTGAAGGAATTGAGGCCGAAAAGATTTAGATTTGTTCTTCGAATTAAACCTCTCCGTTTTGTCTTCACAATATTTTCTCGATACTTCCGATACTATTGTTGCCTTGGCAACACCTCCAGGCGTAAGTGCACTCGCCATTATTCGTGTAGCAGGACAAGAAGCTATCTCGCTAACCAATAAGGTGTTCAAGGGGAAAGATTTGACAAAACAAGAAAGTCATACCTTGCATTTTGGCAAAATTCTGAAAGATAAGGAAGTGATAGATGAAGTATTGGTATCGATTTTTGTCGCTCCGCGTTCGTTTACTGGCGAAAATTTGATTGAAATTTCGTGTCATGGTTCTAATTATATCGTGGCTAAGATTTTAAAAACTTTGGTCGAAGAAGGCGCACGTTATGCTCAAGCTGGCGAATTTACACGAAGAGCATTTTTAAATGGAAAGTTTGATTTAGTACAAGCCGAAGCCATTGCCGACCTCATTCATTCCGATTCAGAGATCTCGCACCATATGGCCATGAGTCAAATGCGAGGTGGTTTCTCGGACAAAATCAGTTATCTAAGAGAACATTTGGTGAATTTTGCTTCATTACTTGAGTTGGAATTGGATTTCAGCGAAGAAGATGTAGAATTTGCTGATCGTACACATTTGAAGAATCTGATTGTGGAAATGCAACAGGAAATCAATGTCTTGGCCGATTCGTTTGAATTAGGAAATGTGTTGAAAGAAGGTGTTCCTACAGTGATTGCGGGCAAACCAAATGCAGGGAAATCGACTTTGCTAAATGCCTTGTTGAATGAAGACAAAGCCATGGTTTCTGAAATTGCAGGAACTACGCGCGATGTGATCGAAGATGAAATTTCGATAGGAGGCATCAAGTTCCGATTTATCGATACAGCTGGCTTGCGCGAAACCACCGACAAATTAGAGGCGATGGGTATTGAGCGAACTCGCAAAAAAATGGATGAAGCAAGTCTCATTATTTATCTCTATGACATTAATACCACTTCAGAAACTGAACTTCATGAGGTACATGCTGAGTTAAGTACCAGAAATATTCCATTTATCTTAGTGGCAAATAAGGCAGACAAAGCATCAAGTCTGAATACTAAATACCTGATACTTGATACTTTGTCAATTTCCGCTTCTACTGGTTTAGGCATTGAAGAATTGAAAGAAAGACTTTTAAAATTGGTGAAAGTAGATGGATTCAAATCTGGAAATACAATAGTTACAAATGCTCGCCATCATGAAAATCTAGTTAAAATTGCAGCAGCACTTCAGCTTACTATTGATGCTTTAAATAACAACTTAAGCAACGATTTCTTGGCTTTAGAAATTCGACAAGCCTTACATTATTTGGGCGAATTGACGGGGACGATAACTACCGAAGATTTATTGGGTAATATTTTTAGTAAGTTCTGCATCGGAAAGTAACCAGCATAAAAGAACACCTAACAAACACAATCTAAAAGCCCTTAATTTATAAATTGAGGGCTTTTTTTATGTTTTTACTTTATTCTTGTTTTGTGTTGTTATAGGTTTGTTTTGCTTACTTTTGTACCCTATTTGTACCTCGAATCGGATTGAACTTAAAATTTGTACCTCAGTCCGTTTTTTTAGGTGGTTGATTGCGCTTAATGATACTTAATTACATTAAAGGATATTAAATGAGTTCCAATATTCAGGTACAAAGGATTTGCCAACATTGTGGAAAGGAGTTCACAGCCCGAACAACAGTTACCCGTTTTTGTTCCAAGCCTTGCAACAGCGCAGCGCACAAGGCTAAGGCTAGATTGGGAAAAGTTGAGATAAGTAACAAGGAAACTCAACTAGTTAAAACAAAGTCTATTGAACAACTGAAAGCAAAGGAGTTTTTGAGCGTTCGGGATGTAGCGACCCTTTTGGGCTGTTCGGTTCGTTCGGTTTATTACTACATCGAAAGCGGAAATATCAAAGCCGTGAATTTGGGGCAAAGGATCACAAGAATTAAGCGTTCTGAACTTGACAAGCTGTTTGAATCACAGGAGAAATTACCACAGTCAGAAAGCATACTTGAACAACTTTCAAAGGAGTTGAACAAATTGAAACAGCCCGAAGAACCTAAAAATACAGATTCCTATTCATTAGCCGAAGTGCAAACCAAGTATGGTGTTTCTGATAAGGCTTTACACGATATGATTAAGCGGAACAATATTCCCAAAACAAAGAAAGGTTGGTATGTCTATGTTCCCAAAAAGGCAATTGATACACTATTGAGCTAAACCATAAAAATAAGACGATGCAACTCCAAAAGATTGAAACCAAGATTTACGAAGTACGAGGTGAAAAGGTAATGTTAGATGTTGACCTTGCCGAAATGTACGAGGTGCAAACTAAAAGCCTAAACCTAGCTGTAAAACGAAATTTGAAAAGATTCCCTTTTGATTTTATGTTTCAGCTTACAAAGGTCGAATGGGATAGTTTGAGGTCGCAAATTTCGACCTCAAATGCTCTAAGGTCGCAAATTGTAACCTTAGAAAACAGTGATTCTTTGAGGTTGCAAAATGAAACCTCAAAAGGCAGAGGCGGTACAAGATATTTGCCCTATGCTTTTACAGAACAAGGATTAGCGATGTTGAGCGGTATTTTAAATTCAGATAAAGCCATTGAAGTAAATATTGCCATCATGCGAGCCTTTGTATTGATTCGCCAATTTGCGCTTTCAAATACACTTTCACACAAAGAACTAACCGACAAACTCCAAGAACTCGAAACCACCTACAACAAACAGTTCAAAGACGTGTACGAAGCGATCAACTACCTTTTGGATAAAGACAAACAAGATACAACGCAAAAGGAACGCAAACCGATAGGCTACAAATAACATGGCAATCAAAGTAAAACTAAGGCAAAAGGCCATTTCGGGAAACAGACTAAGTTTGTACCTCGACTTTTATCCAGCCATAACACACCCCGAAACGGGCAAACTTACACGAAGGGAGTTTTTGAACATGGTCATGTTTACTAAACTCGACAAGTCGGGTAAGATTGACAAGAAAGCATTAAAAAAGTTAAACCCACTAGCCCAACCTCATGAAGAAAACACTTGGGAAATTGCCGAACAGATAAGACAGAAAAGGGAAAACCATCTCAATAAACCTGAAATATACACGGGCTACGAAAAAGAGCAATTGAAAATAAAAGAACAAGGTGAACAAAACTTTGTAGCGTATTTTCAGAAACTAGCCAACAAACGCAAGGCTTCCAATCATGATAATTGGGTTTCAGCCTACCATTATCTCGAATCCTTTACCAAGGGCGAAAAGAAATTTGCAGACCTTAACGAGGCGTTTTTGAACGATTTCAAAGACTATCTTTTGACCGTAAAAAGCAATAAAAGCAGCAAAGCCACACTTTCGCAAAATTCGGCTGTTTCGTATTTCAACAAAGTGAAAGCCACTTTGAAACAAGCCTACAAAGACGGCTATCTTAATACCGACCTAAACGCCAAAGTAGAACCCATCAAACAAGCCGAAACACGTAGGGAGTTTTTGACCATAGAGGAACTAAACAGCCTTGTAAAAACAGAATGTGTAAACCCATTGC
>JAYVIX010000113.1:0-5211 GCA_043769845.1 Cytophagales bacterium | reverse complement strand
GTAAATCAATGAAATGTAGCAAATATTTAAAACTAATGAAATTTAATTAATAGTAAATAGCCACACTTTTTACAAAATGAGGTTTTTAGAGATGCCCTATAAAAGAAAGCCATGAACTATTTTCAGTTCATGGCTTTCTTTTGTTTAAGGTGTTAAAACTTTATCTTTGTACAAACGCAGCACCATGGCACGCATCGCAGGAATCACGACTGATAAAGACCCAAAAGGCAACATCAAAAAAGTAACATTCGATTTCAAAAAGCACGAATCCGATCTACGCCCAATCCTCGAAAAGTTGGGGGCAATTGAAGAAGACGAATTTGAGAAGAAATGGAAAACCGGAAAGCCTGTTGAAGAAGTTTTCGAAAGGCTGGAGGATAAAATAAGAAGTTGGAAATGGGACAAATAGTATTAAGTGATAAAGTAGAAGACAGACTGGGCAATTTGGCTCATATCCTTTATGAAAAAGAATATTTTGCCACCATGGATTTTGCTATAGCTTACGTAAGAGAACTACAAGACACCATTTACAACATCCCCAATCTGATTCACCACAAAACTAAGAACCCCAAAGTAGGCAAGTACTACGTGCGTCATAAACCAAACAAGAAAACGACTTATTACATCACTTTCGATTTTAAAGGCGATCGGTATTACATCGAAGACATCATCAACAATCACGAAAAAGACTACAAAAAAATAATGGGCTTAGCTTAATATTCTTAATTGTCAATTTTTAATTAATTACTCACTGCCTGTAACTTTTTATAGTCCTCGATTATTATACGTTTGAAGATGAATTCTAAAGACTATAATCATTCGGTGGCCTTGTATTCTGGCAGACTTTTACGGTTTGTTCGAAAACTTTTGAAAGACGATGATTCGGCTGCGGATGTGTCGCAAAATTGCTTTATGCGTCTTTGGGAAAATCTGGATAAGGTGGAAGTGGACAAAGCCAAATCATGGCTTTTCACGGTTGCCTATCGCGAAAGTCTTCAATTGATCGCTAAAAAGAAGCAAAAAACTGACTTGTCTGCTTTAGATTCATTGAGTTATGAATCGCCAATGCCCGATTTGAAAGATGTAATTGAAAGATGTCTTGTTCAATTGCCTGAAATACAGCGTTCTGTTTTGATGTTGCGCGATTATGAAGGCTATGATTACATAGAAATTGGTAAGATTTTAGAACTGAAAGAAAGCCAAGTAAAAGTGTATTTGTTTCGGGCTAGACAGAAAATGAAAGAACAAATCAAGGATTTGAATCTGGTAATATGATGGTAAATGAAAACAATATAGAGCAACGCATATTCGAGTACCACGAAGGGCTGATGGATGCTGGCCAGAAAAATGAATTGATGAAATATTTACATCAATATCCTGAATACCAACGAGATTTTGCGATTTGGGCACAGGCACGTTTGTATGATGAAGGTGTGGCGATTCCTGTTTTTCAGCAAAAACTAATTAAACCAACTGTTTGGTACACAAGTGCGGTTTTGAAATGGAGTGTAGGAATTGGGACATTGGCAGTAGTTTGTTTATTTATAGCTCGTTTATATACTAACAACTCCCCAGTTGAAATTTCGCCAGTAAAAATGTTTATAAAAGAGCAAATTGGTAAGTCTGCTATTCAAGACAAACCATTGATTGACATTGATAAACAGATTACTTCTATTTTGAAAAAGAAACAGGCTATGAAAAAGAAAAAAGTGAAAATAGTTTTTTCTTCTGCCGAAAAAGAAAATAAAAAGTTGATAAAAACACCCAACCAAGTTATTGCAGAAACCGAGACTGAACAAAGTATAGCTGAAAAGCCTATTGTGCAGGAAGAAGTTATTTCGAAAGAAGAGTTAAGCACTGACAATTACAATAATAATTCCGATGAGCCGATTAAAAAAGAACCAGAATCAATTGAAGAAGCAGAGAAGCCTGCAAATGCGAAAAAACCAAAGCGATTTAAACAGAAAATGAGTTTAAGACCAAACTCAGATATTTTACCAACAAGTCCTAATTTTTAATTTCACCACTATAATTAAATCAGATAATGAAAAAGACAATTTCTATCTTTTTGCTTGGAATCTTATTTTCCATCCAAACCAAAGCGCAAGGTTTTGTACACACCTGTCAAATGCCGATGTATTACAATCCATCCTTTGCAGGTTCAAAAGGAGTTGATAGACTTTCGGTTCTTACTAATTACAAAAATATCAAATACGAAAGATCCCAAAACAATTATGCTTCTTTTGATTTGCTATCGAATAAGCTAGGATCTGGTATTGGTGTAGCTTTTTACAATTTCAATAGTCAACAAAATTATCCAAATACTTATTATTATATTGATAGAATTAGTTCATATAATACTTGTGGTATAAATTTGGCTTTTGCACCAAAATACCTCATCAAAAAGAAGGATGGCTCGGTCAGAGCTACTTTTTCACCTTCGTTGGGTGTCGGTTTTTCTGGTTCTAATGTGAAATATAAACAAATTGAAAGTTATAAAGAATATGCCTATATTTTAGGGATTAATCCTTTAACATCAATTAGTTCTGGCATTCAGCATAATAAGGTATTGGAGACTTCACTAGGTTTTCTTTATAATTCAAAATATTTATTGCTCGGATTTACAGTAACTAATAAGTTTTTTAGTAATGATTTTATAAATAAAGTTTATTATCCAAACCAATCGGATACTGTTAGATATTGGTCTGGTGAAGTGCCAAAGCAAGATGAAGTTAGTTATAACACTTGGAGAGATAATTACTCTTTTAGCAGTTTAGATTCGATAAAAGGTAAAACCAAGTCCAATTCATCATATCAATTAACTAATTTTTATTTTTCTTACATAATAAAATACAGAGATAAATCTAAATTTTCGGTAACTCCATTACTACAATTAGGAGTAGCGTATGTTCCTAATTTACCTAAAGGAAGATATTCTAATGATTTGGAAATTTATAGCCTGAATATTAATACTACCGTACAGTACGGAAAGTTATTGTTAGGAGTAGGTATAAATACTGATTTTGGTAATAATTTTTATGCTGGTTTTCAGAACGAGAAAATGAGAATAATGATCGGAGGATATTCTAAATCACTCGAACTCTCGTTCAACTATTATTTCAAGCGAAACGAATAATCGTGTTTATTCGATGTTTTAAGTTCAATGTTCAAAGCAGTTCGACTAATTGTTAAATTTGATTTTTAAACACATCGCTTTGGACATCATAGGAAAACCGCTTTTTTATCATTCGGATTTAGATAAAGATACTTTCACGTTATCCGAAGAAGAATCGAGGCATTGTGCGGCTAGTTTGCGCTTTAAAGAAGGCGACTTTTTGTTTATTACAGATGGTAAAGGCCAAATCGTAAACGGCCGTTTGGAAAAAGCAAGTCCGAAAGGCTGTGTAGTACAAGTTGTTGAACGAGAGAAAATTGCAAAGTCTAACACTTTTCGAAGACTAATAGTAGCACCTCCCAAAACAGGCGAACGGCTGGATTTGATTCTTGAAAAATCCACTGAAATTGGAATAGATGAAATATTATTCATTGAAAGTAGGTATTCCGAACGAGACAAAATAAATTTAGAACGATTGCAGAAAATTGCCATTTCTGCTATGAAGCAGTCCAAACAAGCTTTTTTGCCAGCGTTAATTGGCATGTTGAAATGGAAACAATTTATTGGTCTGTCACTAGAAGGCACAAAATACATCGCAGCCATTTTAGAAGATCAGTCGACTGAGCAGTTGGGGGCGGTTTTGGCTCATTCATCACCTCATTCAGCGATCAGTATCTTGATTGGGCCTGAAGGTGATTTTTCAGAAGAAGAAATTCAACAAGCCATATCGATAGGTTTTAAACCGATAAGTTTGGGTAAAAATATTCTTCGGACCGAAACTGCGTCCATTTATGCCTTGTCTCTCATCAATGCTTTTGCGTAGCTTTGGGGAAATGAAAAAAATCCATCTAATCATCTGTTTTTTATTACTTGCCACGTTTGCCTCTGGCCAGAAACTAAAATTAGCCAAACTGAAATATGGCGGTGGGGGAGATTGGTATGCCAATAAAACGTCTCTACCTAACCTGATTCGTTTTTGCAACCAACAGCTAAACACACAGTTGGCCGCTGATGAGGAAATAGTAGAGCCAGGAAGTTCCGAAATTCTTTCTTATCCATTTGTGCACATGACAGGACACGGAAATGTAGTTTTTACGAGTGCCGAAGCACAAAATCTACGCAAATATTTGATCGCAGGTGGTTTTTTGCACATTGATGATAATTATGGATTGGACAAATTCATTCGTCCAGAAATGAAAAAGATTTTCCCAGAATTGTCGTTTGTCGAAATTCCGTTTGACCATCCTATTTATCACCAAAAATATCATTTCGACAAAGGTCTGCCCAAAGTACACGAGCACGACAACAAGCCACCACAAGGTTTTGGCTTGTTTTTTGAAGGACGCCTGATTTGTTTTTACACCTTCGAATGCGATTTGGGTAATGGTTGGGAAGACCAAAGTGTGTATAACGACCCAGAAGAAACACGCCAGAAAGCCTTACAAATGGGAGCAAACATTGTTTCGTTTGCTATGAATAATTATCAGTAAATAATGAATAGTTTCTGAAACTAATACGATGAAAGACGCTCAGAAACAAGTAGATGACTGGATCAAACAATATGGCGTTCGGTATTTTTCTGAACTGACCAATATGGCCATCCTGACAGAAGAAGTGGGCGAAGTCGCTCGAATCATGTCACGCAAATATGGTGAGCAATCGTTCAAAGAAAGCGATAAAGACAAGGATTTGGGTGCCGAATTGGCCGATGTTTTGTTTGTACTAATCTGTATCGCCAACCAAACTGGTGTGGATTTGGAAGAAGCTTTCAAACAAAACCTTGCCAAGAAAACACACAGAGACAAAACACGTCATCTTGAAAATGACAAATTAAAATAAAATACTTCATTTAATGAAAATTAGCGGATTCACATTTGTCAAAAACGGCCATCTTCTTGATTATCCTTTCATAGAATCAATCAAGTCTATCCTTCCGATTTGTGACGAAGTAATAGTGGTCGTGGGCAAAAGCGAGGACGATACACGCGAGCAGATTGTCGCAATGAATGAACCCAAAATCAAAATCATTGATACTGTTTGGGATCCTGCCTTGCGCACTGGTGGCCAGATTTTGGCACAACAAACCAATATTGCCC
>JAYVIX010000112.1:0-2692 GCA_043769845.1 Cytophagales bacterium | reverse complement strand
TTTATTAGAAGTAGTATTTATAAAGAAATCACCATTTACGCCAACTGTAGCGATTGGATCTACATTGTCATTTAAGACAGTTTTTCCATTCAATCCGTTCGCTCCTGCGGGACCTGTATTTGCTATTCCGCCAAGTGATCTCCATTTCAATCCATTCCAATATAAAAATTGAGTTCCTAATGTATCATAAAACATCAAACCTTTGTCTTTATTAGAAAGAGAGACTGAGTTGAATGGGGAAACTAAAGTATCGGCTGCTGTTAATCTAGGAATTAAAATTCCTTGTTTTCCGACTGCTTTAATGTCTAATGCTGCATTAACACTAGGTGTCTTAGTATTTACCCCTACATTATTTTGCGCATGAGCCATTTTGAGGGATAAAGCAATGACCAAAAGGGCCGAAAGTAAAAAGTATAAGATACGTTTCATGGATATTAATTTAACTTAAAACAATGTTATTGGTGTATAATTAGTTGTTATTTCCTTGCTCAAAATTACTCTTTTTGTTTTTTACGGTAATAAAACGAGTAAGTTTTATCCAGTCATTCCATTATATAATATTACATGATGGCACATTCCGATTATTCATATTCAAAATGAGTGTCGCATAATGCTTAGTTTTTTCTAATTTTGAAAATCCAAATTCAGTTCTTATCATGTTTGAAAGTTTAAGTTCCCGGTTAGATAAAGCTATAAAGTCACTTAAAGGGCAAGGTAGAATTTCTGATATCAATGTAGCCGCTACAGTAAAAGAAATAAGAAAAGCATTGGTTGATGCCGATGTGAACTTTAAGGTCGCAAAACAAGTGACCGACAATATAAAGGAAAAAGCCTTAGGTAAAGAAGTGTTAGTTTCGGTTTCGCCAGGCCAATTGTTGACCAAGATCGTCAATGATGAACTTGCGGAACTAATGGGTGGAAGCAAACAGGATATTAATTTAAAAGGCGATCCTGCTGTTATTTTATTATCAGGTCTTCAAGGTTCAGGAAAAACTACTTTTTCAGGAAAATTGGCAAGTATGCTCAAGAAAACGGGCAAAAGCGTGATTTTAGTTGCTTGTGATGTCTATCGTCCTGCAGCAATCACCCAATTGCAAGTATTAGGCGAGCAAATAGGAGTGGAGGTATTTGCCGAACCTGATAATAAAAGCGCTTTGTCAATCGCACAAAATGGTTTAGCATATGCCAAAAAGAACAATAAAAAAATTGTTATTGTAGATACCGCTGGACGTTTGGCGGTAGACGAGGCGATGATGGACGAAATTGCTGCCATCAAGGAGGCGTTGAATCCATCAGAAACATTGTTTGTGGTAGATTCGATGACGGGTCAAGATGCAGTGAATACGGCCAAAGCGTTTAATGATCGGATCAATTTTGATGGAGTTGTACTGACCAAATTGGATGGTGATTCGCGTGGTGGTGCTGCACTTTCGATTAAATCGGTTGTTTCGAAGCCTATCAAGTTTATCAGTACTGGAGAAAAAATGGATGCTATAGACTATTTTTATCCAGAACGTATGGCACAGCGAATCCTCGGAATGGGAGACGTTGTTTCGTTGGTAGAAAGAGCACAACAGGCATTTGACGAAGACGAAGCCAAGAGACTCAATCAGAAATTACGCAAAAATCAGTTCGATTTTGATGATTTTCTTGCTCAACTTCAGCAAATCAAGAAGATGGGAAATATCAAAGACATCATGGGAATGTTGCCAGGAATGGGCAAAATGATGGACAAAGTTGATGTGGACGAAAATGCATTTGGTCCAATCGAAGCGATTATACTTTCGATGACACCTAAAGAACGAGCCAATCCAGATTCTATCAATGGAAGTCGTAAAAAAAGAATTGCAGACGGAAGTGGTACTAGCCTTCAACAAGTTAACAATTTGATGAAGCAATTTGAAGACATGCGCAAGATGATGAAGATGCTCAACAACAATCCTGGCAAGAAAATACCAGGGATGGATGCTCTCTTCGGAAAATAACCTGATGAGCCTGATTTTGATAGTTTTTTCAGAAATCAGGCTCATTTTTTGTGCAATTCTGACTCTTTCTGTTATTTTTGAGCCTAAGTAACTTCAAAATAACCTTAAACCTCTTTCATTATGCAAAAAAAATTGTCCATTATTCCTTTCATTGGTCTTATCGTGATCGCCTTGATTGCCTTATTTTCGCCCAGTCTTCCAGACCCAGTTTTGATGGCAGAAAATCTGAAAAATATCAATACTGGTGATACTGCTTGGGTAATCACATCGGCAGCTTTAGTACTTTTGATGACACCAGGTTTGGCATATTTCTACGGAGGAATGGTGAATGCTAAAAACATTGTTTCGACAATGTTGCAAAGCGTTATCGCAATGGCCGTAATCAGTGTTTTGTGGGTAGTAATAGGTTTCAGCTTGGCTTTTGGAGATGATATAGGTGGTTTGATCGGAAATCCTGCTACATTTTTCATGTTCAAAGGGGTGTTGGATGGCGCTCCTTGGGAACTTGCCACCACGATTCCTTTCGCTTTGTTTGCTTTCTTTCAGTTGAAATTTGCAATCATTACACCAGCATTAATAACGGGTGCATTTGCAGAACGAATTCGTTTTTGGGCTTATTTATTATTCATGGTTCTTTTTATTCTAGTTATATACGCTCCGTTAGCACACATGACCTGGCATCCAGAAGGTATTTTCTTTAAAATGGG
>JAYVIX010000111.1:0-2786 GCA_043769845.1 Cytophagales bacterium | reverse complement strand
CATAATTCATCACTCATAATTCATTATTTACTTGATGACTACTTCTTCTTTGTGATAAACGCGCGAAAAAGGCGGGATGCTTTCGATTAGCCACACATTTCCGCCCACGATACTTCCTTTGCCTATGATTGTTTCTCCTCCTAATATAGTAGCGTTCGAATAAATGACTACATCGTCTTCGATGGTTGGGTGGCGTTTGGTTTGTGCTAATGTTTTGGTCACGCTCAATGCGCCCAATGTAACTCCTTGATAGATTTTGACATTATTTCCGATGGTAGCCGTTTCGCCAATCACAATTCCTGTGCCATGGTCGATGCAAAAATTCAAGCCAATACTCGCACCAGGGTGAATATCAATACCCGTTTTGCGATGCGCGTACTCGGCCAATATTCGGGGTAAATAAGCCACTTTGTATTGATAAAAAACATGTGCCAAACGATAAACGGCAATGGCATAAAAGCCAGGATAGGTCAGTACCACCTCGCTTTGGCTATAAGCCGCAGGATCGCCAGCGTAAATAGATGCTGCGTCTTTTTTGACGGCTTCGTAAATGTTAGGCAATTGATCCCAAAAACCATTTGATACCTCTGAAGCTTTTGATGTATCATTATCGAATGAAATCATCAAAAGTTCATACAGATTTGATTTTAGATTTTCATAGGCCGAATCTAATTCTTCCACACTTTTATAACGTGTGCGGGCATGTTCGGGAAATAAAAAACCGAGTACTTGATCGATAAATTGGTACGAAAAATCTATTTCGGGCAATTCAACGAATGCTTTGTGGCTTTCGTGCAGTTTCTCAATAAGTTTGATTTTCATAACCTGATCTGGATACTTCTGAAACGAGTACATGCAAAAGTAGCAATAAGGCCTCAAATGGCAATTTTGAAGTGAAAATATTAAATGAATATTTATTCATATAATATGAATCAAAAAAAGGCTAGTCGATAAAGACTAGCCTTTAAATATTTGATGACTAAACGCCTAGAATTTTGACCGATTTGTTGTTTTCTCCCATCGTGCTGACCATGAATCTGATACGCTCGATTTCGCCCAATGCAGAAGTGCTTTCGTAGCCAAATTTTGCTCTGAATTTGTTGCTTGCCTGATGTAGTGCCTCAACAACCTTGTTTTCAAAAATAGACAATGGCAATGATTCGCCTTTTTTGAAAAACTGCGCGATGATAGAGGATGGTGAATACACCTGATCTTTTTGGTGGTCGGGCCACTCGATTTGCATATACAGTTCTGACATAGTGGTAGGTTTTAAAGTTTGTTTACAAAATAGCCGAGAACGAAACTCGCAATCTGCCTGCTCGGGACATACAAGGCGACTGCGAAGTAGAATCTAAATGTAGGAATAAGAGATCTAAATTCAAACTTGTTTCTCTGAAAATACTCTTAATTTTTGTTTTTGTACTTAAAAATTAAACTATAAAAGTTCTAAAAGTTCTTTTTTTGCTCAAATTGCCCTCTTGGAAAAGGTTGCGTTTGATTTTGAATTCCAATTCTCTTTTCATCTTATCAGTAAAAACCCCTTTTTTTCTGTACTTGTAATATTCTTGCACTTATCGAATAAAAAAATAGAATAAAAACAACAGAACTTGCAGTCTTAAATAAGGTCCGCATGAACGCTCTCACTAAAATTGTATTCCTAACTATTGGTTGTTTGTTTTTTTCGATTGGAGGATATGCCCAAAAAGGTCATAGTCCTAAAAAAGATTCTATTCAATCGCCCAATTCGGTTTATATGAAGGTGGATAGATCGCCTGAATACCCTGGAGGAGAAGCGGAAATGGTTCATTTCATTTTGAAAAACGCTCATTTACCGACAAGTACAGCTGAGGCACCCGTAACAGGCAAAGTACTAGTGGAATTTATTGTGGAAAAAGACGGCAGTCTGAGTAATATCAAGGTCATCAAAGGTGTTGGGCAAAGGTACGACCAAGAATGCACCCGATTGTTCGAAATAATGCCAAAATGGGCACCTGGCAAAATTGGAAGTCATAAAGTGCGAACGTTAATGATGATTCCGATTACAATTTCCTGATTTAAGTAAGATTAAGGAGAAATTTAAAATCTGTCAGGTTTCGATACAGCACCTTTGTCGGAACATTTCATTAGCAACTCAATCATCGTATTTTGAAAAACAGGATGCACCCAATCGTTAGCTATTTCGCAGATCGGAATCAATGCAAAACGCCTGTTTTGCATTTCAGGATGAGGAATGGTGAGAGTAGGGGAATGGATGATTTCGCTTTCGTAGAGTAAAATATCAATATCAATCACACGATCTTCCCAACGAATGTTTCTAGTTCGCCCGAGATCAATTTCAATTTTTTGAAGGACTTCCAGTAAAACATGAGGCTGTAAACTGGTTTCGATTATCACAGCTTGGTTCAGGTAGCCATTTTTACTTTCTTTTCCCCAAGGAGCAGTTTCGTAAATAGAAGATTTTGAACGTAGTAATAATTTATTCGATTGAATCTCAGAAATAGCACTTTGTAGAAACCCATTTCTGTCGCCCAAATTGCTGCCGAGAAGAAGAATTGCCTTAGCCAAAACCATTTTGTTTGCGTTCAAGGTAAGATTGTAGAATAATGGCAGCGCTCACTTTGTCGATATTGCCTTTTTCTTTGCGTTGTGCTTTGGTACTACCACTTGCGATCATCGATTGTAGCGCCATTTTGCTCGTGAAGCGTTCGTCTTCCATGATCAATTTTACTTCTGGAAACGTCTTGCTGAACAGATTAGCAAAGCCTTTTACATGCCGAGTAGAGTCG
>JAYVIX010000110.1:0-6208 GCA_043769845.1 Cytophagales bacterium | reverse complement strand
ACAATATGAACTCAGACAGATTGATAGAGTTCATGAGGCAATTGATCAAGAGTAGCGAGAAAAAAATCTACCTCATTTTGGACAACCTCAGAGTACACTTGAACTGTGATTTAAAGCAAGGGATGTCGGCTAAACCTGCACCAAAAAATGTGGACAAATTGCTCGGAAACGTAAAGGAACACATGGAAATGTTACAAGAAAAACCTGAGCGATTATTGAAATATTTTCAGCATCAAGATATCAAATATGCCGCTTAAAAAATTACATTCGTGTGCCGTCAGGTTAATAAACTGAATAAAAAAATTGAGTAAGATACGTCATCTGCAAAATTCTAAAATTTCACTGTAAATTCTACCCTTCTATTCTTCGCTTTTCCGTCTTTAGTAGCATTATCAGCCACAGGCACTGTTTCGCCATAGCCCACAGCCGAAGTGCGTTGGCCAGTTACGCCTTTCTTTTCTAAATACGCTTTTACAGCATCAGCACGTTTTTGAGATAGATCCAGATTTTTGTTATTATCGCCTACATCGTCTGTATGTCCTTCTATTTTAAGCAAATACACAGGATTACTTTTCATCACTTCGGCTACTTGATTCAGTATTTTGAACGAAACTGGTTTGATTACTTCCTTTCCCGTTTCGAACTGAATGCCTTGAAGTGCTTGTTGAAAAATCTTTGTTACTTCTGCTTTTACTTCAGGGCATCCTTTGTTACTCGCCAGACCAGTTGCGTCAGGGCATTTGTCTTCTTTATCGGCCACACCGTCTTTGTCGCTATCTGGGCAACCATTTAATTCGCCTTTCTCTGTCGGACAAGCATCTTTATTGTCCCCCACAGCATCGTCATCACTGTCCACACAACCAAAAAAAGCAGTAATACCTGCAACAGTTGGACAATCATCGTCTTTATCAGCAATGCCGTCTTTATCGGTATCGGGGCAACCTTCAAATTTGGCTTCGCCAATTTCTGTCGGGCAAAGGTCTTTCGAATCGGCAATACCATCTTTATCCGAATCAGGTTCCGTATATTCTTCCACACTTACACCTGTCACATAATAATAAGCGCGATTTTCTTTGTTAAACGTTGTTTTTCCAACCGATTTTGAAAACGTACCACTCGGAAATGTATTAGCAAACAAACCTATCACAATGTATTGTTCACCTCCTTTTGCCTTGATTTGCCCAGAAATCTCTACCCAATTACTCGTATCAGACACAAATTCTTGATGAACCACCTGAGGTTTCAAGGCCAAATAAGTCGATCCTGATTCCTCGATTTTGCTGTCCGACACAAAAGCAGCCAAACCTTTCACATAGCGTGTACTTTTATCGGAAAGACTCACATGGAATCGAACTAAATACGTTTTTCCTGCCACAAGTGGCTTCATCAGTTCGCCTTGCAAATATTCACAGTACCCTTTTTTTTCCGAAGGTTCCCAATAAACGATAATGCCTGCATAATTGGCAATGCCCAATGGAGTTTGAAAACCTTGTCTGTTGGCTGGGATACCATTTTTTTCGGCAGTTGATTGTTTCGAAAACAAATCGACTGTACCGTTTGTGGCACTCGACCAGTAATGAGCCAAAGCAATGGTGTTGAAATCGGTTGCAGGTTTTCTATGTTCTTTTATTTCAGGATTGTGAAGCAAATTCTGAGCCGAAACATGGACCAAGGCAAAAAGGCTTATCAAACAATAAGCAGCAAAAAAACGATTCTTCATTCTAAAAGACTTTTTAGTGAATAGGTAATAGTCGATAGTTAATAGTTCTGTATTCGACACACATTAATCGTAACTCTTAACTGTTGACTACTAACTATTAATTACCTAAACGTGTTATTTCTCCAATTTCTTATTCAACATCTCCAACTCGTTCAAAAAATCTTGTCGCACCTTTTTGGCATATGGGTTTTCGTTTTCGATAGTTAAAAACAAATCCCAAGAATCCTGACCAAGATTTCGTTTTATATCGAGCAAATATTGGTAGGCGGGCGTTTTTTGTTCCACATCTGGTATATCCATTTCGTTCACGGCACGACCTACAAAATGCGTAAGAGCTTGTACATAAGCCATTTGCATATCATGTACTTCGGGCGTTCTGATGAGAGTGTTCAATTTTAGCTTTTCAGATAGAAAATCGACCACTCGACCAAACTTATCGAAACGTACTTCGCAAGCCACAATGTTCAAACCCGTAATTCCATTTTTGCCACTTTGTGGGCCAAAAAGTGGATGAATAGCCGTGATGTTTACGTCCTGTGGAAGATATTTTTTCATCAACTCCACTGGTTTCACTTTCACCGAAGCCACATCAACCACTAATGAGCCTGGTTTTACTTTCGAAGCAATATTTTGCAAAAGCGATTCCAAATGCTGCACTGGTACGCACAGAATAATCACTTGTTTGTCCAACGCTTCTTCCATTGAAGTCAACCAAGTGATGCCCAATTCATTGGCTTGTTTACTAAAATCACGGGTGTCGTGGGCGTATATTTTGGCAAAAGGCGTCAGATGTTTGACGATGAATTGGCCAAAATTCCCAAATCCTATAAAACTTATTTCTTGCAACATATTATTTCTTTGGAGGTATCACATTGGCATGAAAAACGATCGATTCTCTACCGTTTTTGGTATTAGCCAAGATGGTAATGGTTTTATTCTGGATTCCATTCTTGCCTGCGCTATTAAAAAACACCCGTATTTTGGACGATTTTCCTGGCAAAACGGGCGTCTTAGGCCATTCAGGGACGGTACAGCCACACGTAACCAATACATTTTCGATCACTAAAGGAGTTTTGCCCGTGTTTTCAAATTCATACACATGGTTGACGCGTGTGCCTTGTACGATATCGCCAAATGAAAAATACGAATGATCGAACTTCATGTGCCCCACATTTACGGTATCTCTATGAACAGGAAACCGTTGTGCGATTACATGACTGACACTTCCAAAACAAATTAAATAGATAAAAAATAATTTATTCATTTTAAACTAATTAGCAGACTAAGATACTGTTTGTAACGAATGTATGAAACTTCTTTTGAAACGTCCCAAAAAATTATTTCACAATAGCTTCATAAGCCGCATCGTGAATACGAGTTCTAACACCAAGCGAAACCAATTTTTTGTTTTCTGCATTTGGATAGGTTCTATTCGAAAGAAAAATGTAAAGTAGCTGATTGACAGGATCCATCCATACACATGTACCCGTAAAACCAGTATGGCCAAACGTTTTCATAGAAGCCAAATTAGAAGTTGGTCCTTCATTTTCGGCAGCAGGTTTGTCCCAAGCGAGCCCTCTTCTATTATAGTAATAATGCGCTCTTGAAAACTCGTCAATAGTCGATTTTTTGAAAAAATGAATTCCATTGTACTCACCACCATTTAGCAACATTTGCATTAAAACGGCCAAATCTTGTGCATTTGAAAACAAACCAGCATGACCTGAAACGCCACCCATCATGGCAGCTCCTTGGTCGTGAACGGTTCCTCTAATTTCTTGAAATCGAAAATAGTTATCAATTTCGGTAGGAGCAATTTGGTTCAGCGGAATACGATCCAAAGGCTTGAAACCTAAATAACGCAATCCCAAAGGCTTGTAAAAATGCGCATCTAAATAGGCCTCAATCGGCATTTGCAAAATACGCTCGCAAATGGCACGCATGATGTAGAAACCAAGATCGCTGTAGACGTAGCCGTGGCATTCGTGGGTTTCTTTTTTAGCCAACAAATCCGATTTGATTGTCCATTTCCAAACCGAATCGGGCAAATAAGCATCCGCATACAAATGATTGGCCACTGGCACTGTGAAGTTGCACGTGTTTTCGTTGCAATAAAGATTGTCTTTACTTAATGTCAATTTGAGCGAACGTCTCCAATGATCCAAATAAGCTTGCAAGCCCGCTTGGTGACAAAGGACTTCTTGCACAAGCAAATGCTCTTTGTTTGTGCCTTTCAATTCGGGCAAGTAATAACTGATTGAGCTATCCAGCGACAACTTTCCATCTTCATACAACTGCATGATAGCCAACGTAGTAGCAGCTACTTTGGTGACGGAAGCAATGTCATAAACACTGTTGTCTCTGATGGTATCTTTGCTGTCGTAGGTCATCGAACCGAAGCTTTTATTGTACACCACGGTACCGTTTTTGGCAATCAATACTTGGCAGCCAGGAGTTGCTTTATCTCTAATAGCTTTTAATGCGATTGAGTCAATTCGACCCAATTTGGTGGTATTCATACCCACACTTTCAGGAATCGAATATCTGAAAACATTGCTCGACATTATCGAAAAACCTTGTCCTTCGGGCAAAATAGGCGATGCCGAAACGGGCAATTTGGCATTGGTTGTCAAGGCGCCAAAAATTACTTGCGGAACAGTTCTTCTAGTGGTAAAATTATCTTCGTATCCACAAATGAGATAATCTGTATTGTCGAAATTTCGGAGCGAATATGGATTTCCTAGAACAGCTACGATCACCTTGGTTTTGGCCGATAACTTATTGATAAAATCAACCGCATTGGCCGAGATATTGTAGTTTTTGGTACGCTGATTATTCAGCTCGTGCAGACTGATCACAACCGTTTTAAAACTTGAAAGAGAATCTAAAAGTGAGCTATATTTAAAATCAGCAATGTCTTTTTTAACAATGTTAAAATGCTTGAAGTCAGCATATTTGTTCAAGGTAGTTTGCAAAATATTGTCTTTTTCCAAACCGATCGCTACAGAGGCAAACGAAAGTGTGTCTTTTCTTTTAATGGGCAAAAAATTGTTTTTGTTTTTCACCACCGTAAAAGCTTCCTCGTACAGTTTAATGCGCAATGATTGTGCTTTGGCATTGTTCAAATCTTCGTGCAAACTATCCAGTTTTACATGCTGAGGTTCTGTTAGTTGCAACCAATATTTTGCTTTTAGAATCTTCCTGACGCGTTTATCCACTTCCTTACGAACACTTTTTTTGTCTTCTGCTGCGTCTTTGATCAAAGCAATTGCTTTTGGTACGTTTTCTGAAAAAAGCAACACATCGTTTCCTGCTTTGAAAGCCATTAGATCTACCTCGCCTGGTTTATAAAACTTGCTGACGCCTTTCATATTGAGAGCGTCTGTAAAGATGATTCCATCAAAATTCATTTTCTCTTTCAACAAACCAGTCACTATTTCGCTCGAAAGCGTGGAAGGAATATTGGGCGAATCGTCATAGGCTGGCACGTGCACATGCGACACCATGATGCTGCCCACGCTGTCTTTTATCAAGCGCCTAAATGGGAAAAGCTCTATAGATTCAATGCGTTTTTTATCATGTTTCACAACAGGCATTGTGAGATGCGAATCGGAGTCGGTATCGCCATGACCGGGGAAATGTTTGGCCGAAGCCAGTACATTATGCTGCTGTAAACCAAGCATATAAGAGGAACCTTTTTCGGCTACATTTTCCTTGTTTTCTCCAAAAGATCGATTTCCAATGACGGGATTGTCGGGATTACTATTGACATCTATCACGGGTGAAAAACTGACATGCACTCCCAATCTTCTGCATTGATAGGCCATTTCTTTTCCCATGTCATACACCAAAGTATTGTCTTGTAGGGCACCCAAAGTCATTTGTTTAGGGAAATTGATCGTGCTATCCAAGCGCATTCCAAGCCCCCATTCGGCATCCATACCAATCCAAAGTGGTATTTTGGATAAAGCTTGGTACCTGTTGGTTAGTCTCGCCTGACGTAAAGGGCCGCCTTGAAAAAAAATCAAACCACCAAGATTGCAATTGGTAATGAGCGAATCGATTTGTTTGTAATGTTCCTCGTTTTTGTTGGAATAAGCCGCCACCATAAACAATTGTCCCAGACGCTGTTCAAAGGTCATGGATTCAAAAACACTGTCGACCCATTCTTTTTGGGAAAGCTTAGGTTGGGCAAATGATACTAACTGAGCAGATAAAATGAAAAGTATTAGAAAGATTTTATTCACGTCATTATTTTTTGAACGACTCAAGAGAATACCAAAAATAGGGATTTAAAAGTTTAGAGAGGAACATAAAAAACAAAAAAGGCTGCCCATTTGGACAGCCTCTTTGTTTTGAAATGAAAAAAAGGATTAATATTCGATAACAAGTGTGCCATAGTAGTTTGTGCCCACTCTATCAGACCCCCAGTTTTCTCTAGAGTCGTTATTAAAAAGATTTCTAGCATTGAATCCTAATGAAATATTG
>JAYVIX010000109.1:0-7866 GCA_043769845.1 Cytophagales bacterium | reverse complement strand
CCTTTCGTCAACAACCATGGCGACAGGGATTAAAGGCAACATAAAAAATGCCTCTGCTAAAAAAGCCGTCTATCTATATGAGTATTTTGGGGAGTTGGTGCTTTTGAAAGACTCTGCCGAACTTTCAAAAAACGGTAATTTCCAATTTGATAAAAAAAATACGTACCAAAAAGGACTTTACCGAATAGGTTTCAGCAAAGACAGCTCTACTGTATTGGTTCTTTCGGATGAAAGTATGGAAATAACAAGTGCATTGCCAAACTTTCAGAAGAACATTGTCATCACTAATTCAGAAGAAAACGTGCTCTACAAAGAGCTGGCAAGTATCACAAACAATTTTGCGATTCAAGTAGACAAACTTCAAAAGCAATTTGAACAATTGGCAAGTTTGGCCGAAACAAACCAAGAAGAATACAACAGCAAAGTAAATACACTTCGTTTGCGTTACGACAGTTTGAACAAAGCACGTAACAAAGAATACATCGCCCTAAACAGCAAGAAACCAAGTAGTTTCAGCTCAAAAATCGCTCTTTCGTATATCACTACCGATACCACAACGGCCAAAAACTTCTTTTCAAAAAACGATTATTCGGACATCGAAATGACAAGAGGTGATATGCTTTCCAATAAAATAAAAACGTATTTTCAGCTATATGTACAGCCTCAGGAACAAGCTTTGGCTTCTGCGGCAAACGATTTACTTTTGAAAATGCCTTTTGGAACACCCAACAGAGAAGTGGCCTTTATCACTATGCTTTCACTTTTCAACCAATTCCAATTGGCTATTAACAAGCAACTAAAGACCCAATACAAATCAGAATATCCAAAATCAGCTTATTCGAAAGATTTTTTATCCACTTTGCGCCAAGATGCTCCTGATATTGGCGACATCGCTCCCAACATTGTCATGGCAGATACGCTTGGCAAAACTGTTTCATTAGAATCTTTCAGAGGCAAAGTAGTTTTGATCGATTTTTGGGCGTCTTGGTGTGGCCCTTGCCGAATGGAAAACCCTAATGTGGTAAGGGCTTTTAATAAATATAAAGCAAAGGGATTCACTGTTTTAAGTGTTTCGCTAGACAATAACAAAGAGAAATGGATGGGCGCGATCAAGAAGGACAACCTTACTTGGACGCATGTTTCAGAACTGAAAGGTTGGGAAACTAGCGCAAGCAGAATGTATCAAGTGACAGGAATTCCTGCTACATTCTTAATAGATAAAGACGGGAAAATAGTAGCGCGCAATCTGAGAGGGCCAGCTTTGGAAGACATGCTGGAAAAACTCCTCAAAAACTAGTCGGACGATTGCGCCTATCTTGAGAGAATAGTTTTAATACTAAATACTAAAATGGGCAAATCTAAAACCAACAAAATCCTAGTAGTAGATGATGACACGGACATCCTCGAACTGCTCCAATACAATTTGGAAAAGGAAGGGTATGATGTAAGAACGGCAAATGGTGGTCAGAAAGCATTGGAAATTGCGATCATTTTTCAGCCGAACTTAGTGCTGTTGGACATTATGATGCCAGGAATTGACGGGGTAGAAACTTGCCGATTGTTACGAGAAAATCCAGAATTAGCTGATACTCATATTCTTTTCTTAACCGCTCGTTCGGAAGAATATTCAGAAGTGGCCGCCTTTGATGCTGGTGCAGACGACTATATCAGCAAACCGATCAAACCTCGTGCGCTACTGAGCAGAATTGGGGCAATCTTAAGAAGAGAAACCAAGAAAAGCAGCAAAGAAGTTAAAAAAATTGAAATCGGTGGCTTGATGATCGACAAACAAAGCTATACAGTTTCGATCAACGAAAGATCGGTTGTTTTGCCAAAAAAAGAATTCGAACTACTTCATTTTTTGGCACTTAACCCAAACAAAGTTTTCAACAGAGACGAATTGTTGCAAAATATTTGGGGAACGGATGTGTATGTATTGGCCCGAACGGTAGACGTGCATATCAGAAAAGTGCGCGAAAAAGTAGGAGACGATATTATCAAAACGGTAAAAGGCGTAGGATACAAATTTGATCCTTCGGCAGCTTGACCCATTGATTATTCAATTTGTATATCAAGACCGATCTCGACAAAGGGATCGGTCTTTTTTTGACATCTTTAAAATAGGAATCGTACCTTTGACTATGTTCTTCAATTCAAGAATCGCAGGATTAATACTAGCAGCCTTCATCGCGTTGACTATGGCGGGGTATTTGGCCTTTTTGGATATACTTTCCACTAAAGCGATCATTTCCACTGCATTAGTTACTTTTTTCACTGCATTTTTACTCATATTTCTAACACTTGAGTTTGTGATTCTTCGAGAAATCAACAAACTGTACAAAATGTTAGACAAGCTTAAAAAGAAAGATTTCAAACAATTTGTAAAAAAAATCAAAGGTTCGGGCGAGCAATACAGTAAAATAAATCAAGAACTATTCAATTTTGTCAGTAAAAAAGAAGACGAAATTGATGAACTAAAAAAACTAGAAGTTTATCGTAGAGAATTTTTAGCAGATATTTCGCACGAACTGAAAACACCCATTTTTGCAGCTCAGGGTTTTATACATACCTTGTTAGATGGCGCAATCAACGACAAAGCCAATCGGGAAAAATTCCTTCGAAAAGCAGCCAAAAATCTGGATGGCCTCGAAGCTTTGGTGCAAGACATTATTCTATTGTCGCAAATGGAAACTGGCGAGCTGAAAATGATCATCGAGCCTTTTGACATCAACAGTCTTATCAAAGATGTATTTGAACAGGTAGAAGACAAAGCTGAAAAAAAGGACACCAAACTTTCGCTGGATTCGGAATACAATAAAGTAATCGTGTTAGGCGATCCGTTCAGATTAAAACAAGCGATTCTGAATTTGGTCGATAATGCGATTAAATATGGAAATGAAAAAAACCACATTAATTTATTGGTCGAAAAGGAAAAAGACCATGTCCATATCAGTATCATTGACGAAGGTCCAGGAATTGCTCCAGAGCATTTAAGCCGAATTTTCGACCGATTTTATAGAATAGAAAAAAGCCGCTCAAAAGAAAGAGGTGGATCGGGTCTTGGCTTATCTATCGTTCAGAAAGTGATCGAAGCACATCATTCCAAAATGACAGTCACCAGTAAAATAGGAAAAGGTACTATTTTTGCATTTAAACTCAAATCAGGCAACATTGGCTAAACAACCACAGTTCACAGAGATTATTCTCAAAGAAGACGATCATTATATTATCGTAAACAAACCTTACGGCATTCCAACATTAGACGATAGGGACAAAACGATCAAAGGAATTCTTCGCCAAGCGAAAGAATATTGGCCCGATGCACAGGCTTGTCATCGTTTGGATAAAGAAACTTCAGGAGTTCTGGTTTTGGCCAAAACGCCCGAATCGTACCGACATTTGGCCATGCAACTCGAACATCGCGAGGTCAATAAAGTTTATCATGCTGTAGTGTGTGGTTTGGCTGATCTGAAAGAAACCATTGTAGATATACCATTACACACGTTAAATGCTGGTGTGGTAAAAATAGACAGAGTCGAAGGAAAAGAGGCTCAGACTATTTTCAATACTATGGAAGTATTCAAAAAATTCACACTCGTACAATGCGAACCCGTGACGGGCAGAATGCATCAGATCAGAGTACATCTCGCCTACCTAAAAGTTCCGATTGTAGCCGATCATCAATATGGCGGAACTGATGTGTTTTTATCTCAACTGAAAAAGAAATTCAATCTGAAACAAGAAACCGAAGAACAACCTTTGATTAGCAGAGTGGCGCTACATGCGTTCTCAATGGGATTCTTTGCCTTGGACGGCTCGCCAATGTATACCGAAGCTCCTTATCCAAAAGACATGGAGGCATTATTGAAGCAATTGAGAAAAACGGTTAAATAATTTTCACTCCGACAATAAAAGCAGACCTCAAGTATGGGTCTGCCAAATTGATTATTACTTAATGCATCTTAGACCTTTTTACCAAATAGGCTTCTAAGATCTTTTCGACTCCTTCGTTTATATCTGCACGCACATAATCGATTTTGAACTGGGCACAACGCAATTTTACCTCACGTGAGTTTTTGAGAATATTGGCTTTGTAAATGTCTTTCACCTCGTCTGGTTCGACCTTGATTTTGGCACCCGTTTCCAGATCGACAAATTCAATTAATCGGTTTTCGAATTCAAAGTCTTCCTCTGTTTTTCGGTCGAAAACATGAAAAAGTAAAATCTCGTTTTTGTTGTGTTTTAGATGTTGTAGCGCATTGAACAATTGGTCTTGATGGCCCGAATTGTCCATCATATCACTAAAAATAACGACTAGCGAACGTTTATGAATCGTTTCGGCCATGCTGTGTAAAGCATCGGCCACATGGCTTTTTTTGTTTTGAGCTTGCGTTTTCTCTTGAATAATTCGTTCTAGTTCGCCAAACAACATCCGAACATGAGCCGTGGTCGATTTTATTTGGGATTGAAAACCTACAACTGAATCGAAAAACGAAATACCAATGGCATCCCGCTGTTTTTGAAGCAGATACGCCAAGCTGGCGCTTGCTAAAGCACTAAAAGCTATCTTGCCATTGTTCTTTACAGGATAGTACATTGATGAGGAAATGTCTATAAGTATTCGACATCGCAAATTAGTTTCTTCTTCGAATTTTTTAATGTAAAGTTTGTCAGTTTTAGCAAACACTTTCCAATCGATAAAGCGAGTAGAGTCGCCCGAATTGTATTGTTTATGTTCCGAAAACTCGACCGAAAAACCATGATAAGGCGATTTGTGCAAGCCAGTAATAAAACCATCAACCGCTTTTTTGGCCAGAAATTCAAAATGGCCTATTTTCTTTAAGTCTGCTTCTAAGATATTCATAAGTAGTTAAGAGTTAATTGTCGATAGTTCGTAGTTCTTTATTGGATCCAATAAACATGAATTATAATTAATATAAATGGACTCAATCAAAGTAAAACAATAATCCAATATGCTTTTGATTTTGGTTAAAAAAGGCGGAAAATAAAATGCTCCAAATTTCGAATCTGAAATTTGGAGCATAAAAATCCTCTCCTATGTAGAGGGTTTGGGAGAGATTTCTACTGTTTTACCAAAGTACGTCTTTGTAATTTTTGACCATCTTGCAACATGCAATGGTAAATTCCAGAAGGCAATGCACTCATGTCTAGTTGGATAGAATGTGATCCTATTTCAGCATTTTCCAATTTGGGTTCCAACACTATACGGCCTGTGTCGTCTTTGATCGTCAACGAAATAGCACTTGCATCAGCGATTTCAAAATCCAATTGTACCTCATTCAAAACAGGAGTAGGAAAGCTTCTGAAAGTGGAATTTGAGGTGGCCTCATTCTCAAAACCTGTAGAAATACTGAAAGTGGCCGTCACCGTTTTATTACCGCTCATTACCACGGTTTCTAGCGTTTTATTGCCTGTAAGTCCGCCCGACCAAGAAGCAAAAACATTGTTGGCATCGGCCACTGGAGTAAGTATTACTGATGTTCCTATAGGATACACGCCACCAGCTGGGTTCAATATGATGCTACCATTTCCAATGATCGAAGTCGTCAATTTATACGCCACTGCATCCAATTTTCCCACGCCCGACCAAGAAGTTACAATACCAAGAACATCTTTGGCTTTATCAAGTGTAACGTTGTATGGTGGTGTAAATGAAGAGCATAAAGCCGCTTTTTGTTCTGTAGAATTTTCAAATAGATTGTTTGAACCATAAGCAAACCCTTCTGTCACCACATCGTCTATGGCACAATAAATAGTGTTCTTATAATTCTTGAAATAATTGCTTTCTACTTTCAGGCAAGCTCCTTCTCTCGAATTGGCCGCATCGCTGGTAGGGGCAAGAGGGTCGTTCAAACCATCAAAAAAGTTGTTGTAAATATGCGCAGTACCGCCTCTATAAGAAGGTGCTCTTGATTTGATGTTTTTGAAATGATTGTGGTGATAGGTAATTTTGCGATCGTATACGTCAGAAGCTGTGTAACCTATCAAGCTACATTTCCAATGGTCGTGAAAATAATTCCAAGAGATAGTGATAAGCGAGCTCGATTTTTTGATGTCAATCATTCCGTCATACAAATCCTTTTTTGAAGCCGTTTCGGGCAGTGTTGGGTAGGTGTTGAAAAACTCACAATGGTCGATCCAAATGTATTTGGCTTCGTTCGCAGAAGTGGTTTCGATCGAAATCATATCAGCATCGCCCCCAAGTGTACTTCCTATCATCGACATTTTTATATTCTGAATAATTACTTGTTGCGAATTTTTCAGATGCAAATTGATCATCTTTAAAAAAGCCGTATTCCCCACCCCAATGATGGATTTGTTAGAACCGATGTCCAAAATCACGCCTCCGCCTGGGGCTGTAATAGTGCCATTTATATAAATGATTTTTTTGTCTGTACCAGTTACATTAGTAGTAAAATCATCATAATTACTCACCGTTACCACAGTTCCACCTGCACCGCCAACTGTGCCTACTCCAAAACCGACCAATCCAAAATTGGGCTTTTGTGCAAATGACAAGAACGAAAGCAAGGATGCTAACGAAATAAGTAGGATTTTTTTCATCTTAAATAGCTATTTAGTTTAAACGTTTTTTACCAAAAAAATCTCAGAATATTCATACACTACGAATTGTATGCTGAAAAGTAAACAGACGCTTAAAAGAATAACTATTTATTTATCAACGAAAGAATGCTGTCGAGGTATTCGCGGTCGTTGGCCAATCGAGGCACTTTGTTTTGACCTCCCAATTTTCCTCTACTTTCCATCCAACGATAAAACGTATTTTTGGCAACTGAATGAACCAGTGGAAGTTCTAATGCGATATCTCCAGTGCGCTTGGCGTCATAGTCTGAATTTACATCACGGAGTTTATTGTCCAGCGCATCTACAAAAGCGGTCAGATTTATTGGTTCCTTTTCAAACTCGATGATCCATTCGTGCGCTCCACGGCTTTTGCTGTCTATGAATTTTGGGCCAGCAGTAAAGTTGGCGATGACCGCATGTGTTTTATGGGCGGCAAAAGCGATGGCTGTTTCCGCATTTTCGACCATCAGCTCTTCGCCAAAAGCATTGATAAAATGTTTGGTGCGGCCTGCTATCTTGATCCTGAATGGTTTAAGGGATGTAAACTTGATAGTATCACCAATCTGATAACGCCACAAACCTGCATTGGTACTGATTATCAAGGCGTAAGGAGTATCCAATTCCACTTCGTCCAACGAAAGTGTGTGCGGATGCTCTTTGCCCAATTCGGCCAATGGCATGAATTCGTAATAAATACCATAATCGAGCATCAAAAGCATGTCGTCATGGTCGAGCCTATCCTGAATGCCAAAAAATCCTTCGGAAGCGTTGTACACTTCCATGTAATTCATCTTTTGGGACGGAATCAGGGTCTTAAACAAATCGCGATATGGACCGAAAGCGACACCGCCATGCACAAACACTTCTAAGTTTGGCCAGACTTCTAAAATGTCGCTTTTGCCAGTGATTTCTAATATTCGTTTGATCAAAAAAACCGACCAAGTAGGCACGCCATGAAAACTAGTCACGTTTTCATTCATCGTATTTCGTGCCATCATTTCCAATTTCTCTTCCCATTTATCCATCAGTGCAATCTTCACATCTGGCGTGCGGATAAATTGCGCCCAATAAGGCAAATTCTTGATAATAAGTGCCGAAACGTCCCCACAATACGAATCTGAATCGGGATTCAAATGGTTGGCTTGATAACTTCCTCCAATCGAAAGTCCTTTGCCTGCGAAAAGCATGGTCTCAGGACGATTGTTTACATAAAGACACATCATGTCTTTACCGCCTTTGTAGTGACATTCTTCCAAAGAC
>JAYVIX010000108.1:0-8485 GCA_043769845.1 Cytophagales bacterium | reverse complement strand
GAGGAAATACGTCTCGATTCAACGCCAACTTGGGTTTGACCAAGAAGCTAGACAATGATGCGGTGATACAAAGCAACATTTATTACGTGAAGTACAAATTCAATCTGTATTCCAACTTTACCTTCTTCAATGGAGACACGGTAAATGGGGACGGAATATTTCAGTATGACGACCGCCACGTTTTTGGCTACAATGGCTCTTATGCAAAAGAGTATGAGTTGGGAAGCGTAAAACTGAAATCGACCGCTGGAGTTGGTTTGCGAGACGACCAAGTTGGATTGATTGGTTTGGCTCACCAGAAAAACAGAACGGTGAGTGGCGATATCAAAAAAGGCGACCTACACGAAACCAATTTCAGTGCTTATTTGGATGAGACTATTTCTTTTTCGCCCAAACTGAGCCTGAATCTTGGCGTTCGTTTTGATAATTTCCATTTTGCCTATCGTAATCAAATGACCGATACGGCAGACGACAAACGCACCCGTTCGCGCAGCATTGTAAATCCAAAGTTGAACTTGCGCTACAATCCTACCAGCAACATCCAGTTGTATGTCAGTGCAGGTTCTGGTTTCCACAGCAACGACTCGCGGGTGGCTGTGCTAAGCCACGGCATCATTTTGGCAAGAGCGATAAGTGGCGATGTGGGTACGAACGTGAGAATCGCCAAACGATTATTTGTAAATGCGGCTCTTTGGGCGATGGATTTGGAATCGGAATTGGTGTACGTAGGCGATGAAGGAGTGTTTGAGCCAAGCGGAAAAACAAGACGAATCGGTGTAGATGTGAGCGCACGACTGCAAGTGTTCGATTGGATGTTTTTGGACGGAGACGTAAACGTAGCCCAACCACGCTTCTTGGACGAACCCGAAGGCGCCAATTATGTGCCACTCGCACCACCTGTCACCAGCATTGCGGGCATCAATTTAAAGTCTAAAAACGGAATCACAGGAAGTCTTCGTTACCGATACTTGGGCGACAGACCAGCCATTGAAGACAATTCGATCATTGCCAAAGGCTATTTTGTGACCGATGCTGTTTTGTCCTACAACCACAAAAGCAAATACCAAATAGGAATGATGATCGAAAACCTCTTTGATGAACAATGGAAAGAAGCACAGTTCGCAACTGAATCGAGGTTGAAAGGAGAAGCTGAGGCAGTGAACGAAATCCACTTTACGCCTGGAACTCCGTTTAATCTGAGAGGGAATTTTACGTTGTTCTTTTAACAGAAGAAGTTTGTAGTTTTGTTGAATAGAAACGAGCATACCTTTTCTATTCGACAACTACTTTTATTTAGACTTAGCAAATACGATTAGGGCTTTCGGAAAAGGGCGATTAATTTCAAAATGAATCTTGACATACAGCAATATTTGGAATCTGGCATAATCGAGGATTATTGCTTTGGAGCACTTTCTGAATCAGAAATGCAAGAAGTGTTGCACATTGCGAATACATTTCCCGAAATCCAACAAGCTATTCTTGATACTCAGAGTATAGTAGAAAAACTTGCGCAATCGCTAAGCAAACAACCACCAATAGACCTAAAAGAAAAATTGCTGTCCGTAGTGGAAAATCTTCAACTTGAAGAATCAATTTCAACAGAAAACCCACCACTTATTTCGAAATACTCTAACAGCAAATTATGGCTTGATTTTGCCAAGCCTTTATTGCCAGCGGAAACAATGGAAGATATTCATCTTCAGGTGCTTAAAGACGATTCAAATATTTTTCTAACTATCATTTGGACTAAAACAGATATTCCATCAGAAGTACACGAAAATGAGAAAGAATCGTTTTTGATTCTTGAAGGCGAATGTGAATGTTTTGTTGGAGACAAACGCTACATTTTAGGGCCTGGCGATTTTTTCGAAGTGCCTATGTACACGGATCATGATGTCAAACTATTGACATCTTCAGTTGTGGCTATTTTGCAACGTGTGGCGGCTTAAACTATGCGGCTTTTGATAAAGAGTATAACTTTTGACTTTAATAAAAACAGATAAGTACGTATCTTGTAAAACAAAATCAAGTCAATACGGCTTTATCGTGAATACTCTTTTGGTAATTCAGTTTGTTTTAGTGCGACTTTTAAGTGTTTTTTGAATGAAATAAAGCGGTATGCAAGCATTTTTAACTGAAGAGGATTTGGTGAAGCGACTTGGGGCAAAATCCAAAGACGCTTTAGAATATATTTACGACCACTATTCGGCTTCACTTTATGGTGTGATTCTCAAAATAGTAGTTCGAGAAGACATTGCACAAGAAGTACTGCAAGACACATTTATCAAAGTGTGGGACAAGGCTGATTCTTACGACAACCAGAAAGGTCGTTTGTTCACTTGGATGCTGAGCATCGCCAGAAACTTAGCTATAGACCGTATCCGTTCCAAAGAATTCTCTCAGTATAATAAAACCAATAGCGGCTTTCAGAACGTATCTATTGTAGATGAAAATCAGGGAGATACAAAAGTAGATGGCATAGGGATAGATAATGTTCTGAACCAATTGCCTCCCGAACAGAAATTGCTCATCGATATGATGTATTTCAAGGGATTCTCACAATCTGAGATTTCAAAAGAATTAGACATGCCTTTGGGTACTATCAAGACAAGGGTAAGATCTGCAATGTCCAAGCTGAGAGAACTACTTAAATGAACATACAAGAATACATAGAATCAGGTATCATAGACGCTTATGTTTTGGGCGGTCTTTCTCCAGAGGAAAATCTGGAGGTGGAAGCACATGCAAAAGCGTATCCTGAAATAGAAGAAGAGATTGAGGAAGCACGTTCTGTTTTGGAACAAATGGCATTTCAAAATGCTGTAGCACCCCCTGTATTTCTAAAAGAGAAACTGTTTGAGAAAGTAAACAACGAACCCACTACAATAGAACCCAAAACAGTATCCATGTTTAATGTTGGTACTTGGTCTATCGCAGCTTCTTGGTTTGTAGGACTAGTCTTTGGAGGTTTGGCCATTTATTACAGATCGCAATGGAAAAGTAGTGAACAAAAGTTAATTGCACTTGAGACACAAAACAAGGAACTAGCCAATAGCTACAATCTTACAAAATTCGGATACGAAAAAGCCACTAACCAACTTTCCTCTTTGAGCGATACTAGCCTAAAGCTAGTCGCATTGAAACAATTGGAAAACAAACCTTTTGCAACAGCACAAGTATTTTGGAGCAAATCGAAAGAAGATGTCTATTTGAGTACTAGATACTTGCCGTCCGCCCCCGAAGGCAAACAATATCAACTCTGGGCCATAGTAGATGGCAAACCTGTTGATGTTGGTGTAGTTCCAAGCACTGGAATGCCAGAACTGTTCAAAATGAAAAACATCGGCAATGCCTCTGCTTTTGCTATTACGATTGAACCATTGGGCGGGAGCGTTTCTCCTACCTTGGAGGCAATGTGTGTGATGGGTGGGGTGTAGATAGCGCAAGTAGGCTTTCGCACATTTATAATGTGTGACGGCAGATTCTATTTAGGGTTTGTGACCCTTTTTGTTTATTTAAGATTTTTTACCTGAAATTCATTGACAAATGTAAATAGCACAAGTGTCAATACTGAATCCTAACATTAGTTTTCATGATTGCCAAACACTTTTATCTGTCGTTTGTTACACTAGCCTGATGTGACAATGAGCTATGTTCGAAAACGGAAAAAAATTCAACACGATACGCCTTATTCTTGGCGACCAGCTTAATAGTAAACATTCATGGTTCTCTGAATTTTCCAACGAAACATTGTATGTGTTGATGGAGATAAGGCAAGAGACTGACTACGTAAAACACCACATTCAAAAGATAGTTGGCTTTTTTGCTGCGATGAGGAGTTTTTCTAAGCAGCTGCATGCTGACGGACATCAAGTAAAGTATTTTGCAATAAATGACATTGATAATGAGCACTCATTTTCACTGAACTTGAAAAAATTGATTGATCTATATGCTGTAAATAAGTTTGAATACCAATTACCTGATGAATACAGGTTGGATATTGAACTGAAAACCTTCTGCAAATCCTTGCCAATTTCGAGTGAAGCGGTAGAATCCGAACATTTTTTAACAAAAAGAGAAGATCTCGGTTTTTTTTTCAAGGGCAAAAAACAGTATTTGATGGAAAGTTTTTATCGGCATATGCGTAAAAAACATCATTTACTAATGAATGGGGATGCGCCAGAAGGAGGCGAATGGAATTTTGACAAGCTAAACAGGAAAAAGTACGACAACAAAGTACAAGTTCCTAATCCTTTGTGTTTCGAAAACGATGTAACTGAAATATACGAGGCCGTTAAGGCTAGTTTTACGAACAATCAGCTGCCAATTGCCTACTTAGGCACACTAGATGCTTCTCGATTTATTTGGCCAATTAGTAGAGTTCAAGCTTTAGAAGCACTTGATTTTTTTGTTGAAAAATGTTTACCCTATTTTGGCACTTACGAAGATTCTTTGAGTACCAAGCACTGGTCGCTTTTTCATTCAAGACTTTCATTTGCGATGAATAGTAAACTCATATCGCCAATTGAAGTTGTTAAAAAAGCGATTGATTATTGGAGTAAAAATCAAGCAGAAATTTCCATACAACAAATAGAAGGCTTTGTACGCCAAATTATTGGTTGGCGAGAATACATGAGAGGTATCTATTGGCTCGAAATGCCTGAGTATGAGTCTTTAAATTTCTTCAATCATGATAGAAAATTGCCAAATTGGTATTGGACTGGCGAAACAAAAATGAGTTGCTTAAAACATACTATTAAGCAAAGCTTAAATTATTCTTATGCACACCACATACAAAGACTGATGATGGTCGGCAATTTTTCATTGTTAGCTGGCCTGCATCCTGATGAGGTAGACCAATGGTATCTTGGAATTTATATTGACGCCATTCAATGGGTGGAGATTACTAACACACGAGGAATGAGCCAGTATGCAGATGGCGGAATTGTAGGTTCTAAACCATACGTTTCATCTGCCAACTATATAGATAAGATGAGCGATTATTGTAGCAGCTGTTACTACGCAAAATCGTTAAAACATGGTGAACGATCGTGTCCTTTCAACAGCTTATACTGGCATTTTTACGATCGTAACGAAGAAAAGCTTGCAAAGAACCCAAGAGTAGGAATGTCATATATTACTTGGAACAAAATGGATAGTGTTGAGAGAGAAAAAATTGTTACCCAAGCAAATGACTATTTGAATAATATCGAAGAATTATAAGAGTCATTGGTTGTCAGAATAAGGATTTTGACATCCAACTACTTTATATGCTTTACATTTTCGGTTCCAAAGTAAAAAGAGACTATAAAAAGCAAGGTGATAAATGCGGCAAAGTATGGGATTATGTTAGTCATTTTTAGATTGTTTAATGAGTTTCAAATAAATACCAAAACTTAAAATAGAAGGAACCCAAATCCCGATGAAGTGAGCATCTTCTTTTGCTCCTTGGAAATATAATGTTTCCGAAAAAACCAGAGAAAGTAGAGCTGAGAGGAATAATAGTTTGTCGGTTAATGTGAATTTTGTTAACATATTTTTAATTTGATTTCTAAAATTATAATTAATTCATGCCTGAATTGTTTATTATTAGATTGAAATAAAAAAAGGATAGCCTTTTGACTATCCTTTTTAAAAACTGTAATGAAGTAAAACTAAACCTCCACTCCTTTTTCTTCAAACTTGAAGCGAACCGGAAAATCTACTATTTCATCCATCAAAGCCATTTTTAATACTTCAGATGCATGGTTTACATAATTGATTTTCAGACCTTTCAAATCCTCTTTCGTTATTTCCTCGATGTCTTTTTTGTTCTTCGCACAAAGAATGATTTCTTGGATGCCAGCACGTTTCGCAGCTAAGATCTTTTCTTTTATTCCTCCTACAGGCAACACACGTCCACTTAGCGTAATCTCGCCCGTCATCGCAAGGTTGGCTTTGATTTTTCGTTGTGTAAATACGGATGCAAGCGAAGTAAGCATCGTGATACCAGCCGAAGGACCATCTTTTGGAACGGCTCCTGCTGGAACATGTATATGCAAATCGTATTGGTCGAAAGTGCGTTGGTCTATGTCCAAGGTTTCAGAAATTGACTTCAAAAACGAAAGAGCTGCCAATGCAGATTCTTTCATCACATCGCCCAATTGACCCGAAATGGTCAGTTTGCCTTTTCCTTTGCTCAAACTAGATTCGATAAACAGGATTTCGCCACCAACCGAAGTCCAAGCCAAACCTGTCACCACGCCAGCATAGCGGTTGTCCTCGTAAATCTCTTTATCGAAATATTCAGCTCCAATCAATTCTACCACTTCCTTGGCATGAAGCGTTTTCGGGTATGCTTCGCCAGCCGCCATTTTCTTGGCTACTTTACGAATCACCGCGCCTATTTGTCGTTCCAAATTACGAACGCCCGATTCTCGTGTGTAGCCATCGATTATTTTCAATAGCGCATCATCGGCTACATTTAGGTCTTTTGGTTTCAAACCATGTTCCGTTTTTTGCTTTGGCAAAAGATGGTTTTTGGCTATTTCCAATTTCTCTTCTTGCGTGTATCCGTTTAGTTCGATGATTTCCATCCTGTCGCGCAAAGCTGGGTGAATAGTGTCGAGTGCGTTGGAAGTGGCGATGAAAAGGATTTTCGAAAGGTCGTAATCCAAGTCCAAGTAGTTATCTGCAAAAGCATTGTTCTGTTCTGGATCCAATACCTCTAGTAATGCAGACGAAGGATCACCACGAAAATCAGATCCTACTTTATCCATCTCGTCCAAAATAAAAACTGGATTGGAAGATTGCGCTTTTTTCAAATTCGCGATTATACGACCAGGCATTGCGCCAATGTATGTTCTACGGTGACCACGAATCTCAGCTTCGTCACGTAAACCACCAAGCGACATGCGCACGTATTTACGATTCAACGCTTTTGCAATCGAACGACCCAAAGATGTTTTTCCTACTCCGGGAGGACCATACAAGCAAAGAATTGGGGCTTTCAATCCTTCGTTTTGCTTGTTGAATTCGTTCTTCAGTTTCAGAACAGCCAAATATTCGATGATACGTTCTTTGACTTTTTCCAAACCAAAATGCTCTTTGTCCAAGATTTTTTTGGCGCGTTTCAGGTCGAAGTTGTCTTTGGTGTACTCGTTCCAAGGCAAATCGACTAGGAATTCCACATAGTTCAGCGCCATCGGATATTCGGCAGCCGAAGGGTTGATACGTGACAATTTGTCAAGTTCTTTGTGAAAATGCTTTGCAATTGTTTCTGGCCATTTCTTTTTGTCGCCTTTTGCACGCAATTTGTCCACTTCTTGATCGTGGCTTTCCATGCCAAGTTCTTCTTGAAGTGCTTTTATTTGCTGACGAAGGAAATAATCGCGTTGCTGCTGGTCGATGTCAGAATTTACCTTGTCTTGGATCTTGTTTTTCAGTTCAAGTAGTTGAATATCACGGTTTAGGTATTCAAGCAAAAGATTTACTTGCTCTATTCCATCCGTCATTTCAAGCAAACGTTGTTTCTCTGTCACTTCGATATTGGCATTCGAAGAAAGAAAATGGGTCAAGAAAGCAGGATTTTCGATGTTGTTGATTGCAATTCCTGCCTCACGAGGTATTTCAGGATTCAACCTCAAAATTTTACTGGCCGACTCGCGCAGGGTTTGCACCAATGCTTTTTGCTCGCGATTTAGTTTGGCAGGGAAACTTTCAGGCAGAAGGCTCACTTTGGCCATGATATAAGGCTCAGAAGTTGCGACTTCGTCAATTTTGAAACGTTGTTTGCCTTGGATAATGATGGTCGTATTTCCGTCTGGAAGTACCAACATTTTCAGGATAAGTGCAACAGTACCAGTCTTGTATATATCGTCAGCGGTGGCATCGTCCGAAGTAGGTTTTTCTTGTGCAACTACACCAATGATCTTGCTTCCTTTGTAAGCTCTTTTTACAAGTTTGATCGATTTTTGTCTTCCAACCGTGATCGGAATGACCACACCAGGAAATAAAACGGTATTTCGGATCGTCAAAATCGGCAATTCACTGGGCAAATCCACCTGTTTCAGTTCTTCGTCTGTAGGCATGATCGGCACCATGTCCACTAAGCCATCGTCTATCATAAGCAATTCATTTAAAGATTCATTGTTCTCCATCATAGCAAAAATCGAAAACGAAGGTTCAAGTTTTAAGTCCGAACAGAGGAAATAGTGTATTTGCAACCTTCGTGCCAAACCAAAATCAAAGAATTGAAGCAGACCGAAAGAGTCATTAAATTAATTTCACAAGGTGCTTGCGTTATTTTATTTACTATTTTTGTGTAAATTGCCATCTTGGTTAAGTGCAATTACATTCGTTTTATATCGCTATAAAAATGACAGGGTTGTTTCGTACTCTTTCTTTTCGGCCCTTTTTTGTTTTCCTTCTCTTACTGCAAATATGGGCCGTAGGTACAGTCTATGCCCAAAAAGACGATGAAAAGAAGAACTGGAAACTCAATAAA
>JAYVIX010000107.1:0-4862 GCA_043769845.1 Cytophagales bacterium | reverse complement strand
ATTTTTACAAGCTTTACAAACAACATGTTCCGATTTATTCGTACAATAAAATTTATAAAGAATTCTGGTACAAGTGTTTAGATGGAGAATCGGATGTGACTTGGCCAGGAAAAGTGAAGTATTTTGCGTTGAGTTCTGGTACTTCCGAAGCCGCCACAAAACATATTCCTATCACCAAGAATATGATGAAGGCGATCAAAAAAAACAGCATACGTCAGATTCTTGCGCTTAAAAATTATGATTTACCCTCCGAAATCTATCCTAAAGGCATTTTGATGCTTGGAGGTAGCACTCATCTTAATTTCAATGGCACGTATTTCGAAGGCGATTTGAGTGGAATAGGTGCCTCTAATATTCCATTTTGGTTTCAACATTTTTACAAACCAGGTCTAAAAATTTCGCGCTATCGCGATTGGAACGAGAAGCTGGAAGAAATCGTGAAGGCCGCTCCAAATTGGGACATAGGTTTTATAGTAGGCGTACCTGCTTGGATTCAGATATTGCTCGAAATGATTATTGAGCGATATAAAGTAAATAATATTCATGAAATATGGCCCAATTTATCTGTTTATACACATGGTGGCGTTTCGTTTGAGCCGTATAAAAAAGGATTTCAAAAGCTATTAGGTAAACCAATTAAATACATCGAAACTTATTTGGCTTCCGAAGGATTTGTGGCTTTTCAGGACAATCCGAATAGCGAAGGCATGAAAATGATTTTGAATAATGGCATTTTTTATGAGTTTGTTCCTTTTAATTCGATCAATTTTGATGCCGATGGCGAAATAAAAGATGATGCTGAAACATTGATGGTAGACGAAATCGAAGAAGGGAAAGATTATGCTTTGTTGCTTTCGACTTGCGCTGGCGCGTGGCGGTATTTGATAGGCGATGTGGTGCGTTTTGTAGACAAGAAAAAAGCTGAAATCGTCATTACTGGCCGTACCAAACATTATTTAAGTTTATGTGGTGAACATTTGTCGGTCGATAATATGAATAAGGCGATTGAATTAGTTGCCAACGACTTCAATTTCACAATTAAGGAATTTGCAGTGGCAGGGATTCCGCATACCTCCATGTTTGCACACCAATGGTGGATCGGAACGGACGATAAAGTAGAACCTAAATTCCTGAAAGAAAAACTAGACGCACATCTTAAAGAACTCAATGACGACTATCGTGTAGAGCGTATTGCGGCACTGAAAGAAGTGATAGTGAACGTGTTACCGGTAGATGCTTTTTACGGTTGGATGGATAGTAAAGGAAAAATGGGTTCGCAAAACAAATTTCCGAGAGTCTTGAAAAATGGCACTTTGGACAGCTGGACGGAATATTTGGCTAAATATAAGAAAAAGTAAAATAGCGTTTTGTTATTCAATCTTCTGAAAACCTAATTCCCAAAACCTAATACCTTTTTAAACCAAATCTTCTAAATCGTATTCCTTCAATTTGCGATAAAGTGTTCTTTCGGAAATCCCCAAATCTTTGGCGGCATGTCTGCGTTTATTTTTATTTTTCTTCAAGGCTTTTAAAATCATTTCTTTTTCCTTGTCGCCCAACGAGAGCGATTCTTCTTCGTGCGAAATGTCGTGGATACCATCTAAACTGATGGTATGCGGTTCGCTGTTGGTAGGAGAGAGGATGATTGGGCTAGAAGTTTGTTGCGAAACGGCCGTACTGCGCAGGTTTTCTCTGTCGAAATCTTGAAACAATTCTTGGTTGGAATGCAAGACCGAAGCGTCCAATTTACCATTTGCGATGAGTTCAAAAACCAGTTTTTTCAGTTCTGTGACGTCTTTGCGCATGTCGAACAGTACTTTGTATAACAAATCACGTTCCGACATGCCCGAATCTGCAGCTCCAAATGTTTTGAGCAAAGCTGGAAATTGGTTGGTCTGATCTTGAGGTAGGTATTTGTTTAATGTAGAAGCGTCAATTTCACGTTCGGTTTCCAATACCGAAATTTGATCGACCAAATTTTTAAGCTGACGAATATTTCCTGGAAAACGAAATTTTAATAATAATATCTTCGCGTCCTCCGAAAGTCTAATTGGTTTTACTTTGTATTTTTCAGAAAAATCGCCAGAGAACTTCCTGAATAACAGGTCGATATCTGCACCACGTTCGCGCAATGGCGGAACATAAATCGGAACTGTATTGAGACGATAATACAAATCTTCGCGGAATTTTCCTTTATCGACAGCATCGAGCAATTTTACATTGGTGGCGGCCACCACACGCACATCTGTTTTCTGTACTTTTGACGAACCCACTCGGATGAATTCTCCATTTTCGAGTACACGAAGTAAACGCGCTTGAGTTCCCAGCGGCATTTCTCCAATTTCATCCAAAAAGATGGTTCCTCCATCAGTTACTTCGAAATAGCCTTTTCTGCCTTCGTGTGCGCCTGTGAACGAGCCTTTTTCGTGGCCAAATAGTTCAGAATCAATCGTTCCTTCAGGAATTGCCCCACAGTTGATCGCGATAAACTGGCCATGTTTGCGCTGGCTCAACTGGTGAATGATTTTTGAAAATGATTCCTTTCCACTTCCACTTTCGCCCGTGATAAGCACCGTCATGTCAGTCGCAGCTACTTGCGCAGCTACTTTTATCGCATGTACCAACAAAGGCGAATTGCCAATGATGCCGAAGCGGTTTTTGATACTTTGTATTTCTTGTTCGGTCAATTTGAGTAGGTTTTAGGTGTTGGGAATTGGTAAAACTAAATTGTCCAGTCCTTGGTCTGTCCCCCGACAGATCAATATTTCGGCTTGTCGGGGGACAGACCGAGGATAATATATTTCATTAATTTAAAACATTCAGAAGAATGTCCTTTTTAACAGATAGAAAATTGATTAGTTCACTTTTTTCGAATGCATTTATCTGAGCTAAAGGAACGATAAAAACGGAGCCTTCTTTTAAATAAAGAAAAAGATGGTTGCTTGTTTCGTCTACTTTCAAGATAGATCTCCATTCTACTTTTGTTTCGGTGTCGGGCTGGTGCGCAATTAGATATTCATCTCTTAATTCCAGTGAGTTTTGACCGATTACGTTCTGGCTATTTTTGACACCTAACTTTATTAAGTTTTTTTTGAACAGATTAGGATAAAAAATATAGTATGTAGCACTAAACATTGACATTATTAAAGCAGTAGTTATAAGGTCTTGTTTGAAATAAAGAGACATTGGATATGAGGCGAAAAGCATTATTAAAGGCATGGTTAATGATTTCCTTTTTAAAATTTTCTTTATTTCTGGCGACTGATCCAGATAGGAAACATTTAGGGCAATAATGTCTTTGTTGCTGAGCTGGTAGGTAATTTTCATTTGCGCTTGAATTTCAAAATTTAAAGTCGAGGTTAAGTTTTAGTTTACACCAAATGCATATCCAAGTGAAATTTCTCCAGAGGGATAAATTCCTTCTGGTGCAGATACGAATCCATCTTTTTCATTGCTCATTTCTCCTAAAACCAAACTGAGATTTACGCCAGCAGATAAAGTAACTCTAGATCCGATCATTCCTTGATGACCAACTCCCAATATAAAACTACCAACAGCCAGTTTGACGTTTTGATCAGTTTTAGGGTTATTTTGGATTGAATTATTGAATTTTATTTTTCTATTAAGTGAGTAATAAGATACTCCAAAGTTTACAAAAGTACCCCTAGGATGTTTTGGTTTATTGTTCATTACATAAACTCTGATTTTAGGCGAAAAATACCATCCTTCGTAATATAGATCGTAATCTAAAAAAGTTGTGCTTCCATACTTTAGTACGGTTTCCTCATAATATGGCCTAATGTATCCAGTCTGTAAACACAACGAAAGTCTTTTATTGAGAACTCTTTCATATTCAAGTCCATAATAATAAACTTTAGTATTTGCAAGTGTTAGACCTAATCCAAATAAATCAGTTTTTACAACATTTTTCCAAGGAACAAAAAACTTCTCTTCGTCTTTGTCAGATTGTTCGGATGCTATTGTTTTTTCTTTTTGTTGTGCGAAAGAAAAACCTGAAATCAATAAAATGGTAATTAACAGGGTTTTAGATTTTTGAATGGTAGTCGACATATATTATTAACATTATACTAATTCACCAATCAAAGTAGCTGATGTACAATCAGTTACCAACACATTAGCATATTCTCCTTTTTGTGCCGACTTTCTGGCAAATACAATTACTTTGTTTTCTGAAGTACGACCTTGTAGGAAATCTTCCGAGCGTTTCGAAAAGCCTTCAATCAGTACTTTATAGGTTTTTCCCACATTGCGCTTATTGCTTTCGAGGGCATTAATGCGTTGAAGATCAATTACTTCTTGTAGTCTTCTTTTTTTGACTTCTTCAGGCACATCGTCTTTGAATTTTTTTGCCGCTGGCGTGTTTGGTCGCTCCGAATAAGCATACATGTAGGCATAGTCGAATTTTACCTCTTGCATCAAACTCAAGGTATCTTGATGCTCTTCTTCCGTTTCGCCACAAAAACCAACAATTGTATCAGTCGAAATGCCACATTCGTCACCAAGGATTCTTCGGATAGAGGCCACACGCTCCAAATACCATTCACGGTCATAAGTGCGGTTCATTCTATCTAGAACGTTGCTGTTTCCGTGTTGCGCAGGCAAGTGGATGTTTTTGCAAATGTTTTCGTATTTCGCCATCGTTTCCAATACTTCATTTCCCATGTCTTTGGGGTGCGAAGTAATAAAACGAACTCTTATTTCGGGCGAAATAAGTGCCACTTGTTCAAGCAGTTGTGCGAAAGTTACTTTTTCGGTTTTATCATCCGAAGACCATTTATAGGAATCTACATTTTGGCCTACCAGCATCACTTCTTTGAATCCTTTTGAAAACAAACCTGAAG
>JAYVIX010000106.1:0-10527 GCA_043769845.1 Cytophagales bacterium | reverse complement strand
TCGGCTTCTTCTGCCGAAGGAGAAATATCTAAATGAAGAAATAACTCCTTCTCCCCTCTTCTAATAGCCAGCAAACGGTGCGATGGTACACTTTTAAGTGGTTCGCTCCACTCGAAATAATCCTTGTATTTGGCAGCTTCTACTTCTTTGCCCTTGATGACTTTGGCACTAATAACGGATGTCTTGAAGAAAAACTCACGCATTTCGCCACGCAAGTTGGCGTCTTCGCTTATGGTCTCTGCTATGATGTCGCGTGCACCAGCTAATGCTTCTTCCGTACTAGCTACTCCTTTTTCAGAATCAATAAATTTTTCACCTTCAAGATAAGGATCAAGGCTGTTTTGTTCCAACAACAAAATAGCCAAGGGTTCCAATCCTTTTTCCCTTGCCATGCTGGCGCGAGTCTTGCGTTTGGGTTTGTAAGGCAAATAAATATCTTCCAAACGACTGATCGTGATGGCTTTCTCTATTTCCTTTTGAAGCTCTGGCGTAAGTTTACCTTGCTCGGTGATGCTCTTTATAATGTATTCCCTGCGTTTCTCCAGCTCTACCAGTTGTTCGTTGCGGTCACGGATCTTTTCGACCATTACTTCATCCAGTCCGCCCGTCATTTCCTTGCGGTAACGCGAGATAAACGGAATGGTACCGCCCTCGTCCAGTAATTGGAGCACATTCTGTACTTGGTTGAGCGACAGGGAGTTCTCCTGTGCTATCTTGGAAGCAAAATCAAAGGACATAAAAAGGGGATTTCTTTACACAAACCTAAGGAGTTTTTGGGTTTAATGTTCAAGGTTTGGGAAGCAAATATTCGTTCTTTAAAACAAAAAAAATCCCGAAAGTTTTAGAACTTTCGGGATTTAAAAACACTGATTCTCACTTCGGTTGAATTGGCATCCTTCTTGTCAAGGAGGTGTCGAATGCTTTCGGCATCAGGGGATGATTGACACTAGAAACACTTACTCCATCAACGTCCTCACTTTTATCAGTATTTCTACTCTACGATTTAGTTTGTGTGCTTCGGGAGTAGTTGCGGTACTGTATGGATTTTTAGCTCCCATTTGTTGGGTAGTAATCTGCGTTTCGGGTATTCCATTTTTTACCAGATATTTCACGACTGATGCGGTACGTTTTTTGGATAGTTCAATCCCTGCATCATTATCGGTGTAGCCTGACACAAACACTTGGATTTTATTTTCTTTCAGTAGCTTAGTAAATTGATTCAACTCTGTGTTAGACGAATCTGAAAGTGTGGACGATTTGGTTCCGAAATAGATTCTAGCCTTGTATTTATTGTCTTTCAGAAATACAAATTGATTGGTAGGATTTTCGACATCGGCTATTTTTAGCGCAACGGCTTCTTTGATTTTATGATCGACCGCAAGAGTATCGCGCTCTTTTCGGTAATAATAGGCGTTTTTAAGGTTCTTTTTAATTTCTTTTGAGTCGAATTTTTCTACAAATACAAACTCACTTCTACGGTTCAATTGGCGGCCTTCGGAAGTGGTGTTTGTGGCAATTGGGAAGTCTTCGCCATAACCGACTGGCAACAATTTGGTGGAATCAATTCCATTTTTGACCAAATAAGCCACCACCGTTTTTGCCCTTTCTTGCGACAAACGCATGTTGTACATATTGTTTGCCACCGAATCGGTATGGGCGGTGATTTCTACATAAAAGTTGTCTTTCGATTTCAGAAGTGTTACCAAACGGTCTAGCTCAAGTTTTGATTGAGGCCTCAAGGTTGCCTTGTCGTAGTCGAAAAATACGTTGTTTAGTTTGGCTACTTTATCTTTGACTCCTACTGGTTCCATTTCGATATTTTGCTCTACTTCCAAATATTTATCCGTTTCAACCACATTTACGTGCTCTGAATGAAATACATAGCCTGGTGCTTCGGCCGTTACCGAAAAGTCTTTTCCGACAGGAAGCACTACAATGTATTTACCAGTTGCGCTGTTGGAGTTGAACACACCCACCACCTCATTTGTAGTAAGATTGTGGACGTGTAGAACTGCTGAAACTGGTTTTTTCGTCAATTTATCCGTCACATTACCTTTTAAAAGCACTACAAAATTGGATACTTCTTTTTTGTGAGCCATGTAAATATCTTTCTCCCCGTATGAATCTTTTCTGATAGACGAAAAATAAGCTCTTGTTCCATCTGCCGACCATACAAAAAACAAATCATCGTCTGCGGTATTGATTGGGTAACCTACATTTTCTGGTTCAGACCATTCTTTGGTCTCTTCGTTGTAAACGGATTTGAAAATATCATAACCGCCCATTGATTTGTGACCTTCAGAGCTGAAATACAATGTTTTACCGTCAGGATGCAGGAATGGGCCGTCTTCATCAAATTCGGTATTGATTTTTGGGCTTAAATCTTCGGCTGGACCCCATTCTCCATTTTTCTGACGTCTCGATACATAAATATCTTTATGACCTTCACCGCCCGGTTTGTCGCTGGTGTAATATAATGTTTGCTCATCGGCCGAAATACTTGCATGAGAGTCCCAATAGGGTGTGTTGATATTTGGCCCAAGTTTAACGGGTTTTCCCCATTCGTTGCCTACCAAATCGCTCACATAAATATCGCCAGCCAAGCGCACGCCAGGTTGCGATTTGTAGATAAACATTTTCTGTCCATCGGGCGAAAGTCCAATACACGCATCGTGATCGTTGGTATTGATGTTTTTGCCAATATTTACAGCTGGTTGCCAAACGTTTCCTTCTTTTTGCGAAATAAATACATCTTCATAAAAATGACCATCATGGTCGTCTATCTGGCCTCCAGTGCCTTTTCTTCGCGAAGTGTAAATGATGACTGTTTCGTCTGCCGAAATAACTGGTGAATATTCTGGAAATGGACTATTAATGTTTGGTCCTAAATTTGTGATTTCGTAACTCACTGGCTTCTTGATCATTACTTTGCCATTTTCGCATTGCGAAATGTACAAATCCATTTCTTTCAACTCAAAAGCTCCATCTTCAGATTTAGATTTAATATATCTTTTGTGATGGTTGTAATGCTCGATCGCTTTGTCGAAATCGTGGTGAAGATGGTATACTTTGGCAAGCATCAAATCTAATTCATGATGTTTGTGCATCAATTTTTTAGATTTTTCCAAATATTCAAGTGCTTTGAATTTATTGTCTGACTTATAGAAGCAAACGCCCGTTTTGTAATTAATTTCTGGATCTTCTGGTTTCAAACTATCCAATTTCAGAAAAAATGGCAAGGCATAATGATATTCCTGAATCCTGTAATATTCATTTGCTTGCGCTTTCAACGATCTAAGTGATTCTTGCGCCTGAACAGTGCCAAAAATAACGAAGGCACATAAGGTAAAAATGGTTCTTTTCAGATAAAGCATAAACATAATAAAGTAGTGTATTTTTTACTTGTCTTGGTCAAATGTAAAAATAAGAAATTACTTGTATCCTACACTAAAGAAGGAAATATTTGCAAAATGCAATCCTTTTTATCTTTTCGATTTTGAATCAGAAACTCATCTACCTCATTCCCTGCCACATGACCGAGACTCCAAAAGCAGGAGTTTTGTCAGATTTCAATATCGAGGTGGTGAAAAACACTAAAGTTTATTTTGTCGAAAATCTCAGATCTGCTCGTAGGTTTATTTCATCACTCAAACTTGGGCTTGTGATTGATGAACTTATGTTTTTCGAATTAGACAAAGACACTAGCCGAAAAACAATCAAAGAATACCTGAATCAAGTGCCCGATTCGATTTCAGAAATAGGAATATTGTCGGAAGCGGGCTGCCCTGGAATTGCCGATCCGGGTGCGAAATTGGTTGCGATCGCCCACGAAATGGGATGGAAAGTATGCCCTATCCCTGGGCCATCTTCCATTTTTCTAGGCTTGATGGGTTCTGGATTCAACGGACAACAATTTTTATTTCATGGATATTTGCCTATCAAACAAGACGAAAGGACAAAAGCAATCCGGAAATTGGAAGAAGACGCTATTAATAAAGGAGTGACTCAGTTATTTATTGAAACGCCTTTTCGCAATCAATCTTTATTAGTCGACTTGTTGAATGTGCTGAAATCAAACACGTTGCTGTGTATCGCAAGTAATCTGAGTTCGAATGAAGAATTATTAATTACAAAAAAAGCAATCGACTGGAAGAACAATATTCCGACAATCAACAAAATACCAACGATATTTTTGATTGGTCGTTTCGATACCGAATAATCTATCATTTTTTGCCCGTTAGTAAGAATTATCTTTATTTATTCAAATTGCTCATTTAAATTTGTTGCGCTGTAAAAACACATAAAACACGTTTTTCTTCAACTATTAATTATCAACTATTAATTATTAATTGTAAAATGTCTCTTTTATTCACTTCAGAATCCGTTTCAGAAGGCCATCCAGATAAAGTGGCTGACCAAATTTCAGATGCCATCCTAGATGCGATGCTTTCGCAAGATCCACATTCACGCGTTGCTTGCGAAACTTTAGTGACTACTGGACTTACGGTAGTGGCTGGCGAAATCACGACCAAAGCATATGTAGATGTGCAGGAAGTGATCAGAAAAACGATCGAAAAAATCGGTTATACAAAAGCGGAGTATATGTTCGAAGCACAATCGTGCGGAATTATTAACGCTCTTCACTCACAATCGCCCGACATTGCACAAGGTGTAAACGAAGGCGAAGGTTTGGACAAAGACCAAGGAGCTGGTGACCAAGGAATGATGTTTGGTTATGCTTCGAAAGAAACACCAGAATACATGCCAATGGCTTTGGCTTTCTCGCACAGAATTGTGAAATACATGTCGGAAGTACGCAAGGCTGGAAAATCGATGACTTATTTGCGCCCTGACACAAAAAGCCAAGTAACGATCGAATACGATACAAATGGCAAAGCATTGCGCGTTGACACTATCGTAGTTTCGACCCAACATGACGATTTCGTAAAACCAACTGATAGCAGCAAAGCAGCAAAAGAAAAGGCAGATCTTGCTATGCTTGAGGTGATAAAGAAAGATATTCTTGCACAAATCATCCCAAATTGCGTTCCTGCTGAACTTTTGGATGCAAATACCAAATACCATATCAACCCAACTGGAGTTTTCGTAATTGGTGGTCCACATGGCGATTCGGGCCTTACCGGTCGTAAAATTATTGTAGATACATACGGTGGAAAAGGAGCGCATGGTGGTGGTGCATTTTCAGGAAAAGATCCTTCAAAAGTAGACCGTAGTGCGGCTTATGCGGCTCGCCATATTGCCAAAAACCTTGTGGCTGCTGGTGTGGCTGAAGAAGCACTTGTACAAGTTGCCTACGCAATCGGTGTGGCAAAACCAGTTTCGATCAATGTGAACACATACGGAACTAGCAAACTGAAACTTTCGGACGGACAGATTGCGGAGGAAGTAGCAAAACTTTTCGACATGCGCCCGAAAGCAATCGTAGAACGCTTCGGCTTAAAGAACCCAATCTACTCAGAAACAGCTGCTTATGGCCACATGGGACGTGAACCATACGAAAAAGAAGTAGAAACAAATTATGTCACCATTGAAACCAAAGGTGATACAACTGTTGAATCTCGTAGCATTGCTAAAAAGAAAGTTCAGTTCTTTGGCTGGGAAAAATTAGATTATGTAGACCAGTTGAAAAAAGTGTTTAACATTTAGTTATATAGTTAACAGTCGAGAGTTCTTTTGCCGTAATCTGAACCGTGTTCTGTGTCTCACAGAACACAAACGTTTCGCACTGTGAGACGCAGAGCGAGGTAAAGAGATCTATTTATAAATTACTAATTATTAACCATTAATTAACAAAAAAAAGCCTCTTGTCAATCTTGGCAAGAGGCTTTTTTGTTTAAATCAGTTTTCGATCTTTTTCTTCGATCGCCAAATCGTTGATACTTGCGTAGCGTTTGGCCATTAAACCGTTTTCGTCAAACTCCCAGTTTTCATTTCCATACGCTCTAAACCATTTTCCCTCTGCATTTTGGTATTCATATTCAAATCTCACAGCGATGCGGTTTTCGGTATGTGCCCAGTATTCTTTCTTTAGCTTGTAATTGATTTCTTTCGCCCATTTATTTGTCAGAAAAGCGATAATTTCGTCTCTTCCTTTTAGGAATTCGTTTCTGTTGCGCCATTCACTATCGATTGTATAAGCTTTCGAAACTCTGATTGGATCTTTGCTGTTCCAACCGTCTTCGGCCATCTGTATTTTTTGTTTGGCGGTTTCTTCTGAGAAAGGAGGGAATGGTGGTTTTGTTTCCATTTTTATAGAGATTTAGGTCAGATGCTAATTTATAAAAAAGTACCGATTTGTTATTTCAAAATATATGAATTATTATTCATATATTTTAGCTTAAATATTCCACTTTGAACTATTCCATCATACACTTAACTTGCGCACCCGAAAATCAATTTAGACAATCATGTTGAATAAGTACAGTTCTAAACTTACCCAAGACGTCAACCAACCAGCTTCTCAGGCCATGATGCATGGCGCTGGTTTTACCGAAGCCGATTTGCACAAAGCACAAGTAGGAATTGCAAGTACAGGATACGAAGGCAATACCTGCAACATGCATTTGAACGGTCTTGCTGCCATTATCAAACAAAGTGTGGCGGATGCAGGTCTGAAACCATTGGTTTTCAATACCATAGGCGTAAGTGATGGAATGAGCATGGGAACTACCGGAATGTGTTATTCACTTCCTTCACGCGACATTATTGCCGATTCTATCGAAGCCATTTCTGGAGCACATTATTACGATTCAAATATTTCGGTTGTTGGTTGTGATAAAAACATGCCTGGCGCAATCATTGCAATGGGTCGTTTGAATCGTCCTGCGATCATGGTTTATGGCGGTACTATCCGTTCTGGACTTTGGAAAGGCGAAAAATTGAACATTGTTTCGGCTTTTGAAGCTTTGGGCAAAAAGTTTGCACACACTATTTCAGAAGAAGATTTTAAAGGTATTATCCAAAATTCAATCCCAGGTGCTGGTGCTTGTGGTGGAATGTACACCGCCAATACCATGGCTTCGGCTATCGAGGCAATGGGAATGACATTACCTTATAGTGCTTCTGCACCTGCTACTAGCGACAAGAAAAAAGCGGAATGCTTGGCTGTAGGAAAAGCAATGCGTGTGTTGCTTGAAAAAGACCTCAAACCTTCAGACATCATTACATACGAATCAATCTGCAATGCCATGCGCGTAGCTATGGTATTAGGTGGTTCTACCAACTTAGTTTTGCACATGTTAGCGATCGCTCGTGCGGTAGATGTGAAATTTAGCTTGAAAGATGTACAAGATCTTTCGGACAAAACGCCACTTCTGGCCGATTTGAAACCGTCTGGAAAATACATGATGGAAGACATGGACGCTATCGGAGGCATTCCTGCAGTAATGAAAATGATGTTGACCGAAGGAATGCTTTTTGGCGATTGTATGACTGTGACAGGTAAAACGGTCAAAGAAAATCTGGAAGAATTCAGCCATTTTCCTGCTGATCAGGATATTATCATGCCTTTGAGCAACCCGATAAAAGCTGAAGGTCATCTTCAAGTATTATATGGAAATATTGCTCCAGAAGGATCGTTGGCCAAAATCACTGGTAAAGAAGGAACTCGTTTCGAAGGAGAAGCGATCTGCTACGATTCGGAACAAGAATTGAACGATGGAATCGAAAATGGCGAAGTAAAAGCAGGTCATGTAATCGTGATTCGTTATACTGGCCCAAAAGGCGGCCCAGGAATGCCTGAAATGTTGAAACCTACTTCGTTATTGATGGGAGTTGGTCTTGGCGACAAAGTAGCCTTGATTACCGATGGTCGTTTCTCAGGAGGTACACATGGTTTTGTAGTAGGACACATTACGCCAGAAGCACAAGATGGCGGCCCAATTGCACATATCCGCAATGGCGACCATATCGTAGTTGATGCCGACAAAAACATTATCGAAATGTCTGTTTCTGCTGAAGAAATTGCCAAAAGAGCGAAAGATTGGAAAGCTCCAGCTTTAAAAGCGACTAAAGGTGCACTTTTAAGATATATCCGTACCGTTTCGGATGCATCGAAAGGTTGCGTAACTGATTTGTAGTTTTTTATTTTTTATAAACCAAAAGGCTTCTCGTAATTGGGAGGCCTTTTGATTTCACTATTTTTGATACATGACTCGACAACAATTCCTACTTTCTTTATTGGCTATTCCTGCTTCACTCAAAGTAATGGGAGCTACTGAAATAGATTTGGCGGTACTTACTGGCAAAAATACACCTGTATTGCGTGCAGGTTTACAGCCTGCCGCCTCCAAAGCGTACGAGGCGATGAAAAAAGAAGCCGCTAAAAAAGGCATTCAATTGCACATCACCTCTGGCTATCGAGATTATACCAAACAAATGGCCATTTGGAACGGCAAATATGACCGATACAAAGCCAAAGGAATAAAAGGCCTCGATTTGATCAAAAAAATCACGGAATTTTCGGCTATGCCAGGAACTTCGCGTCACCATTGGGGAACCGATGCCGATATTTTAGATATTTCGGTCATGCAGCCGAGCAATCCTTTGTCGCCAAGCCATTACATTACCAAAAAGGGTGTTTATTTCAAATTGAACGATTGGATGATTCATAATGCCGAGCGTTTCGATTTTTACGAAGCCTACACCGATGATCCCACCCGAACAGGCTATGAATTTGAACCTTGGCACTATTCCTATAAACCCATTGCTAACGACTATCTAGCTGCTTACAACAAAAATATAGGTTTGAAAGACATCAAATCACCTTTATTAAAAGGCAGTGAATTGATTACAGAAGCATTTTTTACCGATTACAAAGAAAAATACGTAAACGGAATCAACCATTATTTACATGCTTCTTGAGGAGTATTCTGAAACACAACCTTTTTTTTCTCACCGCAGGGAAATTTCGCTTTTCTCATTGCGCACCAATACGCATTTATTAAATTTCTCTTTTTTACAGCCTTAAATATATAATTATTTTATTATAAATTATTTGCATTTATAATTTCTTGCATTTTACGTTAGAATCTTTTAAGAGCTGAACTGTTAGCAATGAATATGTGGCATTAAAATATAGATGATATTATCTCATTCTGGGTTTAATTCTATAATTTTGAAAAATAGACAAACCAACCAACACGATGAAATTACTTATAAGCTGCTTTTTAATCTTTTTCTGCATTTTTTTTAGTAACACTGTAAATGCTCAAGACAAATCTTGCACGTACGACACTTCTCATACGGTACGTTTCACGCAGGAAGAAATGAAAACTGCCTTTTCCAGTTCTTTTAGATTGGAGGCTACCACCGACATTGTACCTATTCGGGTACATATCCTAACCAACCAGTTTGGTCAAAAGGCCGATTCCGCAATCGTGATGAGTAGTCTAAGATCGGCCAATCTCGAGTTTGAACAACTAGGAATCAACTTTCAACTATGTTCTAAAATAGAATACATACTTGACGATAGATTGTATGCATTAGATAATTATCAGGAAGAATCTGACATGCTGTCTCGCCACAACGATCCTAATACACTAGACATCTTTTATGTTGGAGCCATTAATCATCGTTCGGCTTGTGGATATGCTACACTTGGTTGGAATTGGGATGGATTTATTGTTATGTTATGTAACAACGAAAAAGTACTTATCCATGAACTGGGTCATTATTTTAACCTAATGCATACGCATGACGACCTTTATAGCAAAGAACTAGTGAATGGCTCCAACTGTGCTGTAGGAGGAGATCAGGTATGCGATACACCTGCAGATCCAAATGTGTATGGCTGGGTGGATTTTAATTGCAAATATTATGGTACAGCTAAGGATGCTAACGGTAACTCCTATCTGCCTCCTACAGATAACCATATGTCCTATTCTAATCAAGACTGTAGAGTTAAATTCACTCCGCAACAGAGAACTAGGATGAGGTATTATTATGACCAAGTAGGAAAGAAGCTTTTGAACTGTTCAAGCAAGCCAGATTTTACAGTACAATTTACGTCCCCTTCTTCTAAGCTTTCTAAAGTGTCCCAAAATGTGGTGAGTATAGGGCTATACAATAATTCAGTGAACACATATTCTGGTATTTTGGAATATAAATTGTATTTACAGCCGCTTCAGGGCAATCCAATTGTTATTCATAGCGGCACCTTGAACAGGACATTTGGCAAATTCTGGGCAGATACTATTGATCTGAATATTGCGTTGACAGCACAGATGGAGGACGGAACCTATTTGATGAAACTAGAAATAGACCCGCTGAAAAAAATAGATGAGAGTAATGAAGATAATAATCTCAGCGAAAAGCAGGTCTCGGTGTATTCTTCTGTAGTACCACTTCCAGACTTAGTATCATTGATTACTGGAAATACGAACCACGAATCAGGGACTAGTTTCAGAGTAAATGCATCACATACCAATTTGGGCAATGTGACTTCGGGCGCATCTTCTACCTCTATTTACCTCTCATCCGATTCAATTCTTGAAAGCTCAGACGTGA
>JAYVIX010000105.1:0-10434 GCA_043769845.1 Cytophagales bacterium | reverse complement strand
GAAAAAACATGAATACTGCTTTTCAGATTATGATTTATACCCTTTTTCTGATACCATTAGGTCTTCTACCTGCATGGTTTGGTTTGACAGGGATTAATTCTGCAATTATTGCCACTATTGCTGGTGTTTTCTTTTTAGCACAGACGCTTAGGTTGATGAAAGATTGTAGTAATGATAAGGCTGCAAAGCAGATTATGTTTGCCTCGTTTATATATCTTTCGGTAGTTCAGATCGTATTTATGGTGGATAAAATATGAATATGGAAGCTCAAATAAATACCAATCTTGATTCTGGCGCATCACTTGCGATGAATCCTAAAAAGTTTGTCGTATGGTTGTTCATTGTAAGTATTGTCATGATTTTTGCATCGTTGACTAGTGCATACATTGTGCGTCAAGCAGAAGGTAATTGGAAGATTTTTGAGTTGCCTCTCATTTTCTTGTACAGTACATTGGTGTTGCTGTTGAGTAGTTTTACAATGCATTGGGGTTACCTTAATGCAAAAAAGGATGAGTTTGCTAAAGTTAGGATTGCGATAGGATTGACTTTAGTTCTTGGCTTCGTTTTTTTATTTATGCAGTTAAACGGATGGAAGGAATTAGTTTCTAACAAAGTCTATTTTTCTTTTTCGAATCCTTCGGAATCTTTTTTGTATGTCTTGACAGGTTTGCATGCATTTCATTTGTTATCGGGCTTAATTTTTATAATAATTGTATTAATTTCGGCCTTTAAGCTAAATGTTCATGCTAAAAATCTGGCACAATATGAGATGTGTGCTACTTATTGGCATTTTTTGGATGGACTTTGGTTGTATTTGTACGTATTCTTGATGTTTAATAGATAATTTATATTCCCCCTTATGGCACAGGCAGTTGCACTAGAAGAAAAAAGGCTTTGGAAAGGTGGCGTTGAGCCTCTTAAAGCGAGTTATGGTAAATTGATGATGTGGTTCTTCCTTTTGTCAGATACTTTCACGTTTTCGGCATTGTTGATTACATATGGTTTGACTCGTTTTGCACACAACGGTGCGCCCGAAGCAGCTAGGATAATGGTGGACGGTCATGAGAAATTTATTTTTTCGAACGAATATTGGCCTGTTCCTGAGCACGTATTTACTCACTTTCCATTAACACATGCTCATTTGCCTCTTGTGTTTGTCGGTTTGATGACTTTTATCCTTATCATGAGTAGTGTGACGATGGTATTGGCTGTGGAAGCTGGTCATAGGATGGATAAATTGGCAGTTCAGAAATGGATGCTTTGGACGATTTTAGGTGGAATCGCTTTTGTTGGTTGCCAAGCTTGGGAGTGGAGCGTTTTTATTGGAGGTTCGCATGATGGTTTGTCATTGATTGATGGAATTAAAATTCATGGAGCAAATTTGATTCATAACGAATATGGCCCAACTGCATTTGCCGACTTATTTTTCTTCATCACAGGGTTTCACGGTACTCACGTTTTGAGTGGTGTGATTTTGAATATCGTTATTTTCTTTAACGTAGCGAATGGTTTGTATGAGAAACGTGGCAGTTACGAAATGATTGAGAAAGTTGGGTTGTACTGGCACTTTGTTGATCTTGTTTGGGTGTTTGTATTTACGTTCTTCTATTTAGTTTAATTAATTACTGAAATCGTAATTTTAATAATATGGCTTCTCATTCTGTAGGTAAGTTTGTTTCTGATACGACTCCCGAATCAATTAAAAATAGGGCTGCTATTTGGAGAACGTTTTGGATAATGTTTGGTATTACTGTGATTGAGTTCATCATCGCATTTGCCAAAGGTCCATTTCATTTGAATCATCTTTTGGTTGTTATTGTATTTATTTCTTTAACCATTCTTAAGGCTTTTTATATAATTGCCGAGTTTATGCACTTAAGGCATGAAGTCAAGATGCTGATAATGTCATTATCTCTCCCAATTATTTTTATTATTTGGTTCATAATTTCGATGCTTTATGAAGGCAACGCGATTTTAATGGTTAGATAACTTGTCTGTCATGTCAAAAAGAACCGGGGTGTTACTGCTGTTGCTAGTACTCCCCGTTTTTGTTTATTTGTTTCTCAAGTTTTTTGGGGAAAATCATTTTGCACTACCGCATTATTTTCCACAGGATATAGTAGAGAAAGAAGTGGATGGTAAAATCGTGAATGATACGATATTTCATGAAGTACCTGCTTTTGCATTTCCTTCAAGTCAAGGAAATGTTGTTTCAAATAAAACAACGGAAGGCAAGATTTATGTCGCTGATTTCTTTTTCACGACATGCCCAGGGATTTGTCCTCAAATGTCGAATCAATTAAAGCGGGTTCAAGAAGCTTTTATTGATAATCCTGAAATTTTGATTCTCTCGCATACTGTTGATCCGGATAATGATTCGATTTCTGTATTGAAAACATATGCCGAGAAGTACAAAGTGATTCCAAATAAATGGTTTTTCTTACGAGGTGATAAGGATGTAACTTACGATTTGGCTCAGAAAGGTTATTTCATTTCAGCCTTGGAAGATAGTAATTTTACCGATACCGATAGGTTTGTACATAGTGATAAATTAATCCTTGTTGACAAACAAAAACATATCAGAGGCTATTATAATGGTACTGACGAAAAAGAGGTCGAACGTCTTATTTTAGAAATCAGTATCTTGATGACAGAATATGAAGACAATGCAAAATAATTCATTGCAGGAAAAACAGAATCTTTACCTGAGTGTTATAGGTTTTTTGTCCGTGGTGATTCCGGTTCTCGTGGCCATTTTGTTGTTTTTGCCTCAGACAGGAAAATTAGGTGATTTAGATGTTTCGTTTCTTCCACATTTGAACGCTGTTTTGAACTCGGCTACCGCATTATCATTAGTCTTTGGCTTCTATTTTGTAAAAAATGGGATGGTGCAATATCATCGCATGTCGATGTTTTCGGCTGTAGGGCTTTCTTCTTTGTTTTTGGTCTCGTATGTTATTTATCATTTTCAAGCGCCACATACTTCTTTTGGTGGGGTTGGAGTTATTAGGTCTGTTTATTTTTTGATACTTATTACGCACATAATCTTGGCAGCTGTGGTGGTGCCATTTGTGTTGTTGAGTATTTATTTTGCTATCTCAGGTCAGATTGATAAACACAAGAAGATAGTAAAATTCACGTTTCCTATTTGGCTTTATGTAGCCGTGACGGGTGTTGTGGTTTATTTTATGATAAAACCCTATTATCATTTCTAATATGAAAGTCAGAATCATTTTCTTTTTGTTGGCTTTGATTTCATTTTCTAATGTGCAAGCACAATGTGCGATGTGCAAAGCGACAGTTGAAAAGGGAGAAACGGCACAGGCTCCGATTGAGCAAAGAACGAGAGGTTTGAATAATGGAATTTTGTATATGATGACGATTCCTTATCTGTTGGCGGGTGTAATTGCATATCTTTGGTATCAGAATAGTAAGAAGGAACGTGAGCGAAAAGACGAAATTAAGCGCATTATTAGAAGCAAAATGTCCCCGATGTAGGCAAGGGCAGATTTTTAAATATTCGGCTTTTAATTATCTAAAATATCACGTTACCCATGACAATTGTCCTTGTTGTGGTTTTATATACGAGCGTGAGCCTGCTTTTTTTACGGGTGCCATGTATATCAGTTATTTTATCAATGTAGCTTGTATAGTCGTTTTGGGCCTTTCCGTGTTTTATGCTGCCAATAACCCGAGTTTGTGGGTTTATTTCTCAGTTGTTTTTCCGTTATTGCTTTTTTTGGTTCCCTTTAATTTTCGATATTCTAGAGTATTGATGCTTTATTTGTTCGGTGGTGTATAGTGTAATATTTCATATTAATGTAGTATTATTCATACATTTGTTAAATCTAAATAGTGCTCAGTTTGGTCTTTTTTAAATTCAAATCTTTATTGGCAAGCTATTCTGAAAGAACATTTTTGTTGTTGGCTATTGCATTGTTTTTTATGCCGATTTCAAATGAGCTAAGTAGTATTTTAATCGGAGTACTTTTTGTGCACGCTTTTTTTAGTCCAGATTTTAAATTACAAATCCAATCTATCAAGGGTAGGAATCTCTTTGTTATATTTGGATTGTTTTTTCTTGTTTATTGTTTGTCAGGATTTCATAGCCACAACGCGAGTGAGTTTGAATTCGAAATAGAGAAAAAATTATCTTACATTTTCTTGCCTTTTGCTTTTGTATTTATTGTTATTTCTGAAAGTCAGAAATTTAGATTGCTATCTATTTTTGCTTATTCCTGTGTTTTCTGGCTTTTTTATTGTCTGTGTCGTTCGGCTTTTGCAGTGATAGATACAGGAGATTTTACTTTTTTGTATATGGACAAATTGGCCGATTGGATAGGGATGTTACGGGTTTATTTTTCACTCTATTTATTTTTTTCGGTAGTCATTTTGTGGTTTGATTTGCAAGAGGGGAGGGGCAATAAAAAAATTACCGTTTTTGCTTTGTTGGCTTGCTTGATGGGGATGTTTCTTTTTATGTCGAGAATTCAACTGCCCGTTTTGTTGTTTTTTGCATGCCTTGCAGTGTTTCGTTATTTCAAGCAAAAAGGAAAAGCAGTGAAAGGATTGGCTTTTATGTTCACTATTTTGGTCGGTTTTAGTGCGATGATTTATTATGTCAAACCTTTGAATCGGCAGTTTATTGGGGCTGTTGAGAAGTTCGATCGAAAATATGCTTACATACCAGAAAATGCCAACGGGGTAAACGAGCGACTTGTGATGTGGGATTGCAGTGTGGCCTTAATAAAAGAAAATGCGTGGTTTGGTGTGGGTGTTGGCGATTTGTATGACGACTTGACGATTTGCTATCGAAGTTTGAATTTGTTTAATAAAGACCGTGCGCCTTCTCATAATCAATACCTTCAAGTACTTGTATCATTGGGAATTGTAGGTTTTGTGGTTTTTATGGGCCTACTGATGGTGATGGTGTATGAAAGTTTTCGTTCGAAGGACGTTTTGTATCAGGCATTTGTGGTGATTATTTGCCTTAGTTTTTTTACAGAATCTATTCTGGAATTGCAACGAGGAATTGTCTTTGTGGTAATGATTGGGATGATTTTTTATGTGGCAAATAAGCCATTATTTCTTAAGAAATAGGTTTTGGGTATTGGTTTTAGCAAGGAAACGAGACTTCTTTAAACCAATACCCAATACCCTTTTGGTTTATAAATGCACCCAGCCTTGTGCTTTCAAGTCAATCACATTTTCACCACGGGTCATGAATTTTTTACCGTTTGCGGTTTCCATCATATACCCAATCATCGCTATTTCTGGATGGTTTTTGATTTTTTCGAAATCGGTTTGTTTTATTGTGAATAATAATTCATAATCTTCTCCCCCGTTCAGAGCAGCTGTTGTTGGATCGAGATTCAGCTCCATCAAAGCTGTTTCGGTACGAGAATCAATCGGGAGTTTGTCCTCGAAAATAGCACAACCAAGATTTGATGCCTTGCAAAGATGAAAAAGTTCGGAAGCTAATCCGTCCGAAATATCAATCATGGATGTAGGTTCAATACCTTTCTCTTTCAGTTCGTGAATGATGTCAATTCTTGCATTAGGTTTCAGAAGTCTTTGTACTACATAATCGTATTCTTCCAGTTCGGGTTGCATGTCCGAATTGGCGAGGAAAACTTGTTTTTCGCGTTCCATGATTTGTAAACCTGCATATGCTGCGCCTAAGTCGCCTGTGACGCAGATAATATCATTTACTGAAGCACCACTTCTATACACCACTTCTTCTTTATTAGCTGTTCCTAAAACTGTGACTGACAATACCAATCCGATTTTGGATGAAGTGGTGTCGCCACCAACTAAATCAACTTTGTAATCTTCGCAAGCCGTTCGTATTCCTTCGTAAATAGCGTCAATGTCTTCTACTTTGAAAACATTGCTCACTGCTAAACCAACAAGAACTTGTTTTGGAGTGCCAAACATGGCCGCGATGTCGGATATATTTACTGCTATCGCTTTGTAACCTAGGTGTTTGAGAGGTGTATAGTGAAGGTCGAAATGGATTCCTTCCAAAAGTATGTCCTTGCTAACAAGCGTTACAAGGCCATTGTTTTGGTCGATAACGGCAGCATCGTCTCCAATACCGAGGATGGTTTCTTGGTTATAAAGTTGAACGTCTTTCGCTATATGGTTGATAAGGCCAAATTCGCCTAGTTCTTTCAATTCGGTACGATTGCTCATAAATGGAATACTGATAAAAGGCGCAATTTCGGAAAGTTTTTGCCGAATGCATCGTATTAAATTCAGGATAAAATGAATTATGTCATGGTAAAAATCAAATCAGACCTTCCTTCACTGCCCTTGCCACTACTTCAGACATGTTTTTTGTACTGGTTTTACTCAGCAAATTGGCTCGTATGTTGTTGACTGTGTTGATACTTATAGAAAGCTTGTTGGCAATGTTTTTGGAAGCCAAGCCTTGTTTTGCGAGGGCTACGATTTCTACATTACGTTTCGTAAGATTAAATCCTTTCTCGGCTTTCTTAAGAGAAAAACGGTCCCGTCTGAAAGACATAATTCTGTATAGGAAGCAGCATTGTTTGCGAGTTTATCAATATTGAGCACTTAGCCAACACTAATTACAGGCACTCCATTTTATCCAATTTTTGAAAAACTGTTTGATGAAAATATGTAACAGATTCTTTATGAGGATGATAAAGTCTATAACTCATTCTGAATCTAGCACCTTTTCGTTTTTCTGTTGGTAAAGTCATAAGAGCATTGTTTGCTTATTACTCTTTGCCTTCGGCCAATGTTACGATTTCTGGAAGCACGATGACCATTAACCCTAGTGCCAACTTGCCGGCTGGTACTGTTTATTATGTGAATATTTCTTCTGGAGCTATAAAAGATGCGGCTAATAACAACTTTGTAGGTAATGCTTATGCCTCCACATGGCGTTTTACAACTGCTTCGGCTGCCGATGTAACACCACCTAGCATTACTTCTTTTTCACCTGTGAACAATGCCACAGGGGTTGCTCTTGGTAGTAACCTAGTAGCGATTCAGTTAGGCGATTACCGTAAGCAGCGGATTTATTGCTCTCTATACCTCAACTGATGGTTAGTGGCTGCCTACACTTTACCTTCGGCTAATTTGATGATTTCTGGTAACACTCTCACGATAAATCCCTCTTCCGACCTTTCTACTGGCTCGAGTTATTATGTCAATATTTCGTCAGGGGCTATCACAGACCTTGCTGGAAATAGTTTTGCGGGCATCACAACACAAATTGGTTGGGCTTTTACATCCGAGGCAGGTTGAGATGCTGTTCCTCCACAAATTGCTGGTTTGATCCCTGCTAAAACTTCTACAGGCGGATCCTAACGCCAATCTGGTTTTAACTTTCTCAGATCCAGTCGTGAAAGTAGCAGGTAAGATGATTCAACTTGTACAGTTCACTGGCGATGTCGTGGTGGGCAATTATACCACCGATTCGACCGAAATCACCATTTCTGCCAATACGCTCAGTATCAATCCTGCTTTTGAGCTCAGTGCGGGAACGAAGTACTATGTCTATATCGTAAGTGGCGCGGTGAAAGATACCACAGGTAACAACTTTGCTGGAATGACCAATTCTGGTATTTGGATTTTTACAACGGCAGCCGACAATGTTGCCCCTACTACAGGGGATAAAATGAAAGGTACATAAACAACAGATATAAAAAAGCGCCAGAATTGGCATCTGGTGTTTATATTTTGAATGTGAAAACTTCAAATGGTAATTTCAAAAAGCAAATAGTGAAAAAATAAATCAAATTTTCCTTTTGTTTCTTAAGGAAAATTTGATTTTAAAAAAGTCATTGTAGACGCAAAACAAAGAAATAGAATTTTGTTTGATAAGCTAAATCTAGCATTATAATATATTTCTAAATCAGTAACCCCTATAAAAAGAACGAGATGAAAACTTATCTAGTCGTTATTTGATATTAACAAATGTTTGAAGGCTTTTTGGCCGAATCACAGAGAGAATCACACAAACTTATGAAATTTTAATTATGGTATTTTTGTCATTTCATAACTAATAAATGAAAAATATTTAATTTTAATATTAAGGTCTAATCGAAGAAATCAAAAGTAGTTTGTCGTACTTTTAGCCTAAAATATCTTCTCTTGAAAGAACTCAGCTACATTAATAAATATTTCTGGAAGTACAAATGGCGTTTTCTGCTTGGGATACTTTTTGTGATAGTCGCCAACTACTTTGCCCTGAAACCTGCTGAATATGTACGAAAGTCGTTTGACCTAGTACGTACTTCTGTCATCGAGATTAAAGCCAATCAAGGTTCTGGCATTGTTTCTACGCTTGTAGAAAATTTTGACGAGCAAGTGCTTCAATATGGTTTGCTGATTGTAATGATGGCTTTGTTACGAGGAGTGTTTCTGTTTTTCATGCGCCAAAGCATTATTGTGATGTCGCGCTTGATAGAATTCGATCTGAAAAACGAAATCTATACGCATTACCAAACCCTTCCTTTAGCATTTTATAGACGCAACAATACGGGCGATTTGATGGCGCGCATTTCCGAAGACGTTGGAAAAGTGCGTATGTATTTGGGACCAGCCATAATGTACGGCATCAACATGATTGTACTTTTCACACTTACGATCAATCAAATGATCTCTGTCAATCCGATGTTGACTCTTTATGTATTAATGCCTGTTCCGTTTTTATCGTATTTTATCTACAAAATCAATTCAAGATTGGAAGAGAAATCGACTGCGATTCAGCGCAATTTATCGAACCTTTCTACTTTTGTACAGGAATCTTTCTCCGGAATCAGGGTTTTGAAGGCTTTTGTAAGGGAAGAAGATTCGGCCAAACAGTACGAAGAAGCGTGCAACAATTACAAAGAAGCGACTCTTTCTTTGGCCAAAGTCAATGCCTTTTTTCAGCCTTTGATTATTGGCCTCATTGGCCTTAGTACGATTCTGACTATTTATTTGGGCGGAATAGAAGTTGCGAAAGAGACAATCAAGATTGGAAACATTGCCGAATTTGTCATTTATGTAAACATGCTCACGTGGCCAGTTACTTCGCTCGGTTGGACAATTAGTTTGATTCAGTCGGCTGAGGCATCACAGAAACGCATCAATGAATTCTTGAAAACAAAAACCGAGATGGTTTCTGGCAGAGACATTGTGCAAGACATAAAAGGCGAAATTGAGTTCAAAAACGTATCGCTTGTTTATTCCGATTCGGGCATTGAAGCTTTGAAGAATATCAGTTTCAAAATTGAAAATGGAAAATCGCTCGGGATTCTTGGCTCAACAGGTTCAGGGAAAAGTTCGATTGCCAACCTTATTTGCCGCATGTACGACCCAACCGAAGGAACGGTCATCATAGACGGCCAAGATTTGAAAGATCTCAACCCTCAGAATCTTCGTCAAAATATTGGTTATGTGCCACAAGACGTATTTTTGTTTTCCGATTCGATCAGAAACAACATCGCTTTTGGGTCTGACGATGTAGACGAAAACGCTATTATGGAAGCCGCCAAACAAGCCGATTTCTACGACAATGTGATGGGCTTTAACGACAAATTCGATACCGTCTTGGGCGAAAGAGGCATCACGCTCTCGGGCGGACAAAAACAAAGGGCTTCAATCGCACGCGCCTTAATTCGAAAACCAAAGATTCTAATTCTGGACGACAGCCTTTCGGCAGTAGACACTAAAACTGAAAATACGATCCTCAACAATTTGAAAGAAGTGATGCAAAATTGTACTTCTGTCATTATTTCGCACCGTGTTTCTTCCCTCAAACTAGCCGACCAAATTATTGTACTAGATGCTGGCCAAATAGTGGAAGCTGGCAAATACGATGATTTGCTGAAATTAGAAAAAGGCAAGTTTAGGGAATTGTATGAAAATCAGTCGGAGTCATAGTTGAGGTAGAATCATTGGAATAGAAAAAATGACAGTTATAAAATTAGCAGATAGAGTAGATACAGATTTTTCTGGATACAAAAAACTAATTCGCTTCTATAATGAATGTAGGGAATATACTAATCAAATCATCCACATAGATTTTTATCATTTGGATTGGATAGATGCAAATCTCTGTGCATTGTTTGAAGCTATTTTTTATAAATTAAGTAAAGAGAACAATCTGCAATTTGCTACAGATTTAGCTTTTTTAGAAAACAAATTCGATGTGCTTTTCAGAAATGGTTTTATACAGTCAGACATAAAAGTAGAAGATATTCAACGGACGACTATGCCTGCGATGAATTTTGAGAGTATGGAGAAAAGCAAGTTTGTTGACTATGTTGAAACCCATTTAATGACACATCGTGGAATGCCAGAAATACGAGATGAATTAACCCAACTTGCAGCCAACATATAAATATTTCAATAAAACACATAAACATTTCAATATTACTCCGAACTTTTGAATGCTATCAGGTAGCTGGTATT
>JAYVIX010000104.1:0-19517 GCA_043769845.1 Cytophagales bacterium | reverse complement strand
CCGTCAGGTTAATAGCACCATACGATTTTATCTCTGGCAAATCCCAAGTGGTCAGTCGGGAAGCATGTTCATACATTTCTTCATTAAACAGTTCTTGATTGATCACATTCAGTCTTTTGTAAGCTTCAATCGGATCCTCTGGGCGTCTGGACAGTCGCCACAAACGCCCAATAAAATCTTTACCGCGCTTGAACGTCCAATAATCCTGCACAAAATAGTTGGCGTAGCGTGGTGTTTCGTGGATGATGTGCAAGTGATTATTTCTTATGTAATTGTTGAAATCGCCAGCGGTAATCTGTTGTGCAGGATATGTTTTGAATGCCATCCATTGTGCGCATTGTTCCCAAAAACCGTTACCTCCTGAACCATTTACTCCAAAACCATATCTCCATCCGCCCTGTCTGTTGTCGCAACCCGCGATGTATTCAAAACAATGACCTATTTCGTGTGCTAACACATTATTGATATTTGCCGCTGTTGGGTTTACATGCAACGTTCCCACCAATTCATCCTGACCAGAACCATAAGCTGCCCATTCGGTACTGTACAAAAGAAAAATCATCAGTTTGTGTTTGTCAGTAACAGACGAACCCTTGATCGCAAACTTCAGGGAATCTAAATAAGTAGTGTATGATTTGTAAGTACCTGCTGCAGTGGCTGGGTCAGTCCCGAAACCTGCTTCCCAAAATACCACAATATTGTCAGTTTGGGTACTTCTGGCATAACACCACTGGCTGCTGGTGTTGTTCAAATCCATGTTTACGTTCGTGATGAACCTTGGAATGTAAACTGTTTTTTGGGCAAATGAGGCGGTTGCTAAAAATAGAAGCAATGCTTTTAATATATTTTTTTCATATTTATAAGTTAAGCATTAATTAAAATAATGGTTACATACTTAAAGCAAAACAAGAATGAGGATGGTAACGATGTTTAATAGCTTTTTGAATAAGCGAACAATTGAAAATGGAAGTTTGAGCCATAAAACTGGCCAGCAAGATCACAATTTAAAAACATCACCGCCACATTGGACAATACTAAAAAGATCAAATACCAACAAGAAGCACATGTTATTTTGAATGAAGTAAAAGATGGAATCGATTATTTGGCTAATTGTCCCATTTTCAATTATTGAATGTACAATTAATTAATAAGCTACTTCACCAAAACCCTAACTCCCTCCGAATGACTACTAAATTCTGGCGCGTACATGCACTGAATCGTGCTAATGCCGTTAGAGAAATCGCCTTTTTGGGAAACCCGTAGCGCATATTCAAACACATAAGTTCCTTTTGGAAGATAACCCATAAAGAAGCTGGTGTTCAAATCTCTTGGGCTTTCGTAGTACCAAAGGCCGTCTTGGTATTTGGCTTCGGAAAGAGTGGCTACTGGCTCGAAACCTGCTGCGCGCATGTCTTTCAAATGCACATATTCCATGTTTCTATCCGAAAGTAACTCAATCCGAACTTTCACCAAATCGCCTACTTTCAAATCTGTGGTAGAAGAGATAGGTGTGATGACAGGACCACGATCGGTATTTTGTTGCAAGAAGAGTTGTTTCTTCAGTTTCAGAGGCGTCTCGGCTGGAGTGATTTTATCCAACTGTTCAAAATATTGCCAGTAAACTGCTCCCCAAGCCACGCCATCGTCTTTCTTGGTGATTTTGATTTCGCCCATTTCGGGTTTGATTTGCTCGGCAGTCCAAGAGGTTTTGAAATAGCCAGTACCTGCTTCCACTTTTACATCTTCCCGTTTGTTTGGGTCGATGATTTCTGTTCCAACTTGTATTTCTGGGATTTGGGTGTTGGCTAATGCATCTGTTCCTCTGCGGAGCAAGGCGTAACACGCTTCGGAAGTCGCTTTGGTTGTTTTCCAGTCGGTGGTTTGTTTTTGTTTCAGCAGCCACACTTTCAGGTCTTCCACGGCTTTGGTGTCGTTGGCCACTTCGTCAAATACTTCGATCAGCAATGCTTGAGTCTCGATAGGAGCTTGGTACCAGTAATAGCCTCCACCTTGTTTGTAATACATGCCCATTTCCTCCGTATGCAAAGCCCTTTCTCTCAGCGATTTGATGATGGGTTCGGTCGCGGCTTTTTGCCCAAAACGATGTAAAGCTAAAGCCACCATTCCTTCCAAGTATAGATTCTCATTCAACCAGTATTTCTTTGTTTGGCCAAGGAAATAATCGAACGCTTCTTTGTGGTTTTTTTTGATTTCTTGTTCGGTAAAATAACTGCGCGTGTACAGATAATGGATGTCGAAATAACTTGGATGGTATTCTTCTAGCTTGATTTCTTTCTTCTTCGCAAGTGCTTTTAGTTCCTCATAATCATTTTGCATCTGACGATCCAAATATTCTAAAGCTTTAGAAGTCAGATCTTCTATACCATTACTTTTTACACCCATTACTTTCAAGTGTCCAAGTCCAGCCACGATGTGTTGAGTCATCCAACGATCGTCAGGCATACCCGGAAACCAAGTGAAACCACCCGAAGGAGTTTGGGCTTTTTTGATTTTGTCCAAGGCACGACCTTCTTCACTCGCCATTCTGTTCAAATCGAAAAGCAAGGCTACATTGCGCTTGCGCTGGCTTTCGTCTTTGGCTTGTAGCACCCAAGGCGTTTCTTCCAACAAGGCAGATTTCAATTCCTGATTCTTCTCCAAATTAGAGAGAAGAGCATCTGGCTGAATATTTTTCCAAGTCTCAAATACTTGCTTGATGCGTGGATTGGAATTGGCAATGTGTGCCGCAATGCTGTTGGCATAATAGCGGCTAAACGTCTGTTCCACACACTCGTACGGATATTCCATCAAATACGGCAAGGCTTGAATGGCATACCAAGCAGGATTGGAAGTAAATTCCAAGGTGTACTTATGGTTCTTAAGTGTAGTCGATTTGTTATTCTTCAATTTGTCGAACACAAACGTTTTGGTCTGTTTTCCTCTGATCGGTAAAGGCAGCGTTTCTGTCACCAGCGTACGATTGGTCACTACTGGTAAAGTCATTTCTTCGCCATCAGAAAAATTGCCAGCCGTGGCAGTTACACGGTATGTTATCGCCTGAATATTTTCTGGGATTTGGATTTGCCATTCTACAACAGTGCTGGCTTTGGGTTTTAGTTCAAAGTTCAAAGTGGAAGGTTCAACGTTACTTTGAACTTTGAACATTAAACTTTGAACAGACTTACCCGTCAACGCGTCAAAAAACTCCAGCTTACTCGTGCCTTTTAAAGGTTGGTCAGAAAGACTGGTGATTTTGACTGAGAACATCATTTTATCACCCTCTCTAAAAAAACGTGGCTGATTTGGAACGACCATCAAATCCTTTTGGGTGACGAGTTCGTTTTGTGTAAAGCCGTATTGCAAGTCTTTAGTATGAGCAAAACCCAACATCTTCCAACGTGTCAAAGCTTCTGGAACGGTGAAAGCAATTACTAGTTCGCCATTTTCGTTGGTTTTTAAGTTGGGGTAGAAAAAAGCCGTTTCGTTGAAATTGGTACGGATTTTAGGTGATTGTTCTTTGTTTGAGGTTTCTTGTTTTGGTTTTTCGGAAGGTTCACTTGCCTTATGTTCAAGTTTTGGAGCGGCATTTCCAGCAGCCATTTCTTTCGATTCTTCACGCATCATGGCTGGTGCTGGAGCGCCTGCGGCCATCACCATATCAGCCATTATTTCGCCTTCGGCCATGTCGCCTTTTCGCTTCATGGATTTACTACTTCTGTATCGGTCGCGTGCATAAAAATCAAAACCAAACCAATTGAAACTATCAAAATAGGGACTGTTATACGAACGATAGTTGTCAGGATTCCAGCTTTTTACAAATTGACTGGTATTACTCGACCCAAATCCGCCTTGGCTTGCCCACATCAAACGAGCATAATCATAACCCCAGAAACTGGCTGAAAAATAATTGGCTCGGAATTCGTCCAGCGAAGCATCGTATAAAGTCGCCACCATTTCGGCAGCTACTTTGTCGGCTTCTTTTCCTTTGATTTTGATGCGCCATTCGTCCTTTTCGCCCGGTTGCAGTTTGTTGCGGAAGGTTTCGAAGGAAATGTTCAAATCTTTGTTCGAATAAGAAACGGAGATAGTTTGAGATTGTGTATACAAACGGCTATCTCGCACATAGACAAAGTGTTGTGTCACGTTTCCTCGGTATTCTTCTTTGATAGCTAGTTCGATTGTTCCTTGTTCGTTGTTCCTTTTGAGCCATTCTTTGTGGATTATTTTACCATCTTGCTCTACTTCATACAAGATTTTGGCATGAGCCGAAGAACCTATCAAAACTTGGGCTTTTTCTCCTGGTTGTGCATTGGTTTTGATTCCTTTGAAAAGCTGAATGGCTGGCAAATCCAAGGTTTTTGCTTTCGAATCGAATACATTGAAGTAAGACACTTCACGCACTTCTTGACCGTATTGGTCTTTGGACGAGATTTCGAGCAAGTATTTGCCTCTTGCCCAATTCTGTACCTTTTCTAGCAGAAATGTTTTCTCTTTTTCAGAATCGAAATTTAGAGTCTGCACTTGTTTACCTTTCGGCCATTTCAGGTCGTTGTCCTCGTCTGCATACACGTCTACAGGAAAGAGACTGTAATATTCTTCTTTGCTGAAAAGGAATTTGTCGGGCTGAGACCAAAGTCGTTTTCTGAACGCACGTTCTGGATTTTGCAGACGATGAATCGTGATTTGTCCTTTCGAAGGTAAGAATTCGCCTGAAAGATTACTTGTCGAAATTGCCCATTTGGGTTTTTCCGATTTCGATATGTCGATGTCTTGCGCATTTACGCCCACTACCAATGCCTTGTACCCCACACTCACCGAAGTCTCATTGCTATGAGTTTCGCCATTGATGTCGGTCACATCTGCATAAATCGTGTAGTTGAAAGTAGGATCCGAACTTTTGTCGACCGACAAATCGGGGATGGCCGTGAAATCTATCTTGAACTTACCTTCCGCATCGGTTTGGGTCACGCCATTCGTGATTTCCATTTCGGGCGAAGAAGGGTAGTAGCCCCAACGGCACCACCACCAATACGGATACCTAGCCGTGCGTACCACACGGTATTGAACCTTCGCACCGTCTATGTTTGCACCAGAATACGCCAAGCCTTTGCCTTCCACTTTTACCACCTCGCCCAAGCGAAATGTACCTTTCACAGGCTCAAACTTCACTTCGAATTTGGGGCGTTTGTATTCTTCTACTGAAAATGAACTGCTTCCCGAACCATCGGTGCATTCCAAGGTCATTTGGCCCAATAAGCCTGAACTTGGTGCAGTAAATGTGCCGTTGAACGTGCCATATTCGTTGGTGGTAAATGTTTGGGTGGCCACTTCTTGGTAGTTGGCATCTCGTAAAATAACGGTTACGCTTCTTTTCGGAAGTATTTCGGATTTTTTACCTTGCGTCAGAATGCTAAGTCCTTTAAAATAAATGGTTTGTCCCGGACGGAAAATGGCTCTGTCAAGGAAAAAGAAGGTTTGTGTTCTTGAGTTTGATCCATTGGTATAATGAGGGTCGTTTTGAGAAAAATATCCATAATAATCCCCGTCTATTTTTTTCGAATCAAGTTTATCTTCTAATAGTGAGAATTTAATATAGAATTGTGCCCTATTTTGTTCAGAACCAATTGCAAAAGGTACGACTAGTTTACCTTCTTCGTTAGATACAGCATCTCCTAACTCTTTGTAAACATAGCTGTCAGATTTTTGATAATTGTAGTTGTATTGATATATCTTTCCTTTAACGTTGGGTAATGGTTCACCTGTTTGTCGGTTTAGAACGAAAAAATCGGTACTTCCGTCCTTTCCATTTCTATTGATATAAGAAATGTTACTTACTTTAGTGAACGCATACCCCAAACCGTTTTTGCCAAGACTGAAATCACTTTTGTTGCTGAACAACACCATGTATTCGCCCGCAGGAAGTGCTTCTAGTTTCACTTCTACACTGTGCGATTGGTAATCATCGTCCGAAGGCAAAGTGGCTTTGCCCGTTTTGAGGGCTGTTTTTCCGATAAAGTATTCCAAGAATTTCTCTTCACGGTCTACCTCATAGTTGCGCGCATATTTCTTGCGTTGTTCTGCGACTTCCTCACGTGTAATCTTGATGATGCGCCAATTCAGTTCCGTAAAATTCTTGTATTGCACCAAAGCCCTGAACGGCTTGTTCGGCACATTCACTTCTTCTAGTTGCGCATTGATCGATTTGCTTAGGATTTGGCCTTGCAAGTTTCCACATTGAATAGCTCCGTCAGAATCAGGAAAACGTTTCTTGGCGGTTTCGCACAACTCGTATGCTTTTTTTACCTCCCATTTGTGCGCATCGCCTTGCAGCGGTTTGTATTGCGCGCCTGCTGCCACATATTCATTCGCTATTCTATAAGTAGCCAAAGTGGAAACTGGACTCGACAAGGTTTTTTGTTCCAAGCTAATCAACGCTTTCAGGTACAAATCACTCTTAGTAGGAAACGTGGCGTACTGTTTTACAAATTCCAAGCGTTCCAAATCGACCTCTACCAATGCATCTGGCGTTTTGTCGGCTAGGTGAAACTTGGTGAGTTCTTGCAACAATGTCAGTGCATAAAACTTGGTCGAAAGCGAGTCTTTGGTTTCGATTTTTAGCTTCGCAAAAGTTTCCGCATTGCCCAGAAAATCTTCTTGATTGACCGTGAAAGCATAAGCAGGTTTGGTCACATCCGGTTCTTCGCTTTTGAAGAAATCCAAAGCACGATGCACCAAGAAGTCGAATAAAGTAGGGCGAAGATTTTTTCCTTTTGTATTACCTTGATTAAGAATAGGTTCAAAGTTACTTGTTCGTAGTTCGTTGTTTTTACTGTCGACCGACAACTGACAACTGGCCACATAATGCTCCATCGTCACTTCAATAATCTTATCCAAACTAAAAGTTTCGATATCGTCTAGTTGGATATTGACCGTTTTGCTGCGGTCGGCAAATTTCCAACGGTTGTTTTGGTAATACCGCCAATACATTTCGCCCAACATCGAATGCAAAACTAGTTTGGCAGTTCCTGATGTGGTTTGAAGTTCTTTTTCAACTTTCAAAATGTTCTGCGCCAACACATTGTCTTCCTTGTAGTCGGCAAACTTGATTTGGTGAATCAGTGCTTTGATGGCTTGACCATCGTTTTTGTCTGTTTTGGCTTTGGCATAAATCTCGTTTACTTTTTTGAGGGCTGTTTCTGGAAGTCCTTCATTTTCTGCTTTTTGTACATCTTGCCAAAGTGGTTCGTAATTCATAGTGGAGTTGTTTTGTGCGAAAAGTGCGATAGATTGAAAAAATAAGAATGCGACTAAAAAGAACTGTTTGAATGTTTTCATGCGATACTGTTTGAGGGATAAATATATAAAAAGCTATCTATCTTATTCTTAATTAAAGACAAATGCTATTTACTAAACAAATATTATTTTGCATGTTTTATGCGCAAAACCAAAAAGCTAAAAATAATCTAGAATAGCACTTTTATTCATCAAAGATTCCGAAAGTTCTTTGTATTCAAATTCAAAACCTTTGCTTTCAATAAGTTGACCAGAAACCTTGTTTCCACCAATAACGGCTGCTGAAAATTCGCCCAGCAAGAGGTTCAAAGCAAATGAAGGAACGTTTGGCAAAAGGATTTTCGTGCCTAATTGTTTGGCTAATAAACGGTTGAACTCTTTATTGGTCACAGGATTTGGCGCCACTGCATTTACAATTCCAGAGATAGAATCGGTTTTTAATATGAATATTAATTCATTTATTAAATCATTTATATCTATCCACGAAATGTATTGATTGCCGCTTCCTAGTGCTGCTCCTAGCCAATATTTTACTGGTTTTGCCATGGTCACTAAAGCTCCACCTTTATGTGACAAAACAATTCCTATTCTGATCGCGATGGTTCTGATACCTTGTTTTTGAGCTTCAAATGCTTCTTTTTCCCAATCTTTGACCACATTGGCCAGATAATCATTTCCTGTAGGGGTGTTTTCGTCCACCAAAGTATTGCCTGTATCATAGCCGTAAATACCTATTGCTGATGCATTTATAAAAGTTTTGACTTTGTGCGGAATAGCTTTTAATGTTTCCACCAAAAGTCGGGTAGACAATACTCTGCTCGAAAGGATTTCTTGTTTGTACGCTGCCGTCCAACGTTTATCGGCCACTCCAGCACCCGCCAAATTGATGACAGCATCTACATGGTCGAAGGCCGTTGTGTCAATCTCGTTTTTTGTAGGATTCCACACATGGAAACTTTCGGAAGCCGTATTGACTTTTGGACTTCTCGAAAGGATAGCCAACGAATGTCCTTCGCTTAAAAGCTTTTTTCTGAGTTCGCTTCCAACCAAACCAGTTGCACCTGCTAATAGTATTTTCATTTTCTTGAGATTAAGTCTGAAACGATTTTGGCTGAAAAAAGACAAAGCGGAATTCCCCCTCCAGGATGTACGCTTCCTCCACAGAAGTAAAGATTGCGGATATTGCTCGAAAAGTTGGCATGCCGCAAAAAGGCTGCAAACTGATTATTGGAGCTGTTTCCGTACAAAGCCCCCAAGGCCGAACCAGTCCTTGATTCGATGCTTCTAGGATCTAAAATGGCCTCACATTCAATGTTTTGCTGGATATCTTTGCCCAATAATCGACTCAGTTTTTGCAAGATATTTTCTCTTGCTTCCGAAATGATAGAATCCCAATCTTGACCTTGGTTGTTGGGAACGTTTATCATAGTGAACCAGTTTTCGCATCCGCTAGGTGCATCATTTGGCTCATGTTTCGAGGAGACGTTCAGATAAACGGTGGGATCGTGATACGCCTGTTTTTTGTTGAAAATGAATTCAAACTCTTCTTTGTAGTCTTTGGTAAAGAAGATGTTATGCAACCCCAATTCAGGAAAAGGAGTTTTCATTCCCCAATAGAAAACAATTCCCGAACTCGACTTTTCTTGGTTTAGAAGTTTGGTTGGATGTTTTTGCTTGGGAAGAAAATGCTTGTAGGTAGTCGAAATGTCCACATTCGAAACCACCATTTCTGCAGGATAAAAGAGGCTGTTAGTTTTTACGCCTTTTACTTTTTTGTCTTCTACTACAATTTCCGTCACCTTTTGGTTGAAATGGAATTGTACGCCCATTTCTTCGGCCAGTTTTACGAGTGAAGTCGTGATAGAGTACATGCCACCTTTTGGAAAATACGCACCCAGATTGTATTCTAAATGCGGAATAATGTTGAGCGTAGCAGGAGCTTTATACGGGTCTGAACCATTGTAAGTCGCGTATCTGTCAAATAGTTGTGTAATTCGATTATCTCCAAATTGCCTCTGGTTTGCTTGGTGCATCACCTGTGAGGTTTTCAGTTTGCCCAAATTGAAAAGTGCTTTGATAGCGTGTGGTTGCAGATAAGAATCGAGTTTGTGTAAACTACTTTGTAGAAAAAGTTTGTCTGTCAACTCATACATTTCCTTACTTTGCTCAAGATGCTTGGTCACTTTACTGGCCTGAATGCCCGTTTTTAAAGCGATTTCTTCGGCAAATTTTTGTAAATCGGAGTGAGCCGTGATACGAGTGCCATCTTCGTAAAAGTATCGACATATTTCGTCCAGACGTTCGTATTGGAAATAGTCACTTGCATTTTTCCCCGCAAGCGAAAACAATTCATCGACCAATTCTGGCAAAGTGAATAATGATGGACCCGCATCGAATCGGTAACCGTTCAGGATTGTTTCGGAAAGTTTGCCTCCAGCGTATGCATTTGCTTCTAATACATTGACTTTGAATCCTTTGGCTGCCAGTCGAATCGAAGTAGCAATTCCTCCGATTCCTGCTCCGATAATGATGGCTTGCCCCCTTCCCGTTCCCCTATTAGGGGAATGATAAGAGGAAGATGATTTATTGGATTCTGACAATTTAATTGCGGTTTTTGTTACTTAATAACTCAAAAACCTTGGTAAAGTATTTCAAATAGATAAAAATAATTGTGCTAGAGATGCCATTTTCAAGACAGCCTCTCAAAATCTCACGATTCAGCAACATGATATTGCCTATGCTTTGGTTGCTTTTGCCTCCCATTCGCATTTTTACGACCATTTTGGGCAAGTAAGTATAGGAGATTTTATAAGTGTGATAAAGGCGTACGATCAAATCAAAGTCGGCACAAAGCTTATAATCGGTTTTGAAAAGACCATGTTTTTCATAAATACTTCGTTTTAAGAAAAAAGAAGGATGTGCGGGCATATAGCCAAAACGGAACTTCCACGGTTTGAACGAGGCCGAAGAATAATAACGTATTACTTTGTCGAGATTATCTTTGGAAACAAAAGCAATGTCGGCATATAAACTGTCTGCTTTCGAGCGCTCAAATTCGGCTACTATATCGGTTATAATGTGCGGGTTGACGTAAAAATCGTCTGAATTCAAAATCCCAACTATATCGCCAGTAGCCATGCGCAAGCCTTTGTTCATCGCATCGTACATGCCTTTGTCGGGTTCGGAAATCACTTTTGCGATTTTATCTCCAAACGATTTTACGATTTCCAGCGTGTTGTCTTTTGAGGCACCATCTACTACGATGTACTCTATTTCTGGATAGTCTTGTCCTAGGATAGACTCGATACAGGATTTTATATGTTCGGCTCCATTATAGACGGCCGTGATAATGGTGACTTTCATATTCTAAATAAGTAGTTCTGAGTTGCGTAACTACGAACTAATAATTGACCTTCACGAAACCTTCGTCCGTGAAACGGTAAATTCCAAACAAACGGTTGTCTTGACCTTTGGAATAATCTATTCCGTGTTGAAACAAACCTTGTTTTATTACTTTACCTTTCAAATTGGTTTGTACGAAAAAGGTAGTATCGGTTTGGGCTAGATTACATAACATATAAATTAACTCATATCCTGTAAACGTATATTGCGATGGTAATGAGTTGGTTTTGAATTGTAAATAATTGGAAATAGCACTTGCAGTATCGTTTTGATAATTGACATATTCGGGTGCAATAAAATGCATGTTTTGTTTTTGCATTTGTTCGAAATTCAATGATTGAAATTCGAGCCATGCCGGATCAACCAATAGGGGAGTAGTACGATCTATCTCAGTCAGTTTTCGCAGAATGTTGACGGCCAGATTTTGGTCTTTCGAACTCACAAAAATAACTCCAGTACTATCCAGATTTTTTTTGCTGAAGGCAGTTCCGAGTTTGGCCAAAGTGCCAGATGTAAGAATCGTTGTACTCAAAACCGTTCCACCAGCCTTTTCAAAGCTATTTTTGAACAAAACGGCATTGGTCGAATCCTTGCTATTTTTGCCCGAAATGATGAGGGCTTTTCGTGGGTAAAAATTGGAATAGGCAAAATTGGCCGCTTCGGTTATCTGAGTTTCGTTGGATGGCTTGAAAAGATGAATGAGGTTTGATCCTTCTGTGAATTTTATACTTGTCGACAATGGATTGATAACCACCGTTTTATTTGTTTCGGCAAACTGTTTCACTTTTGTACTTAACGAATTTTGCAGTGGGCCAATGATGATGTCGTATTGTTTCAATTCTGGATTGTCGATTAGGCTGTAAAAACCAGTCGAGTCGAGGCCATAATCGTACGTCACAAAACGAATTTTCGCACCCGCTTTTCGCATCGAATCGGCCGCCAATCGCATTCCTGTATACAGGTCGAACAAATACAAATCGTTTCGGATGGTGTTGTCTTTGATGTTTTCAGTGAGATTGAAAGGAAGCACCACCGCAATGCTCAAGGTATCTTTTTCAACTGGAGTTTCGATGGGCTTGACTACTTCTTTTTCTTTAGGAGCTTCAATAAAACCGTATTTCTCTACCAAATTTTTGGCTATTTTTCTTGATTTCCATTCACTATCGTCTTTTACCAAAGTATACAAAATACTGGCCACACAGGTGTCGGTGGGGTTCTTTTTCAGAATATCAGTGACCGTATCTTGAAGTGAAGGAAAATTCAGAAAGCTCCATTTCATGTTGTCCAAATCTGTTTTCATAAATTTGGATTTCACATTTTTGCTCAGCACGATGGCTTGCGAATACTCATGTTTTTCGAACGCCATTTTGGTCAGAAGGTAATGTACTTCATTGATTTTATTCCAATCGGGATACTTTTCAATGATTTTGTTCAGATAATGATTGGCCGACCAATATTGTTTTTGTTTCAGTGCGCAATAGGCATAAAAATAAGTCGCATTTATATGATGCGGATTATCGTTTGTATGTACCGAAACTTGCTTGAATAAATCCAAAGCCTTGTCGAAATTTTTGTTTTTCAACTCGGTTTTGGCTTGCTCATATACTTTCGAGTAATCTACTTTCTGCGAAAATAAATGGCCTGATAGCAGAAGCATGAATATACTTACTACTAGATACTTACGACTTACTACCTGCATTTATCTGATTTTCTCTTTGTTCATCACAGTAGCTTCGCCACGTACTACTATTTTCTGAATCGTGGTGTCGATGATGTTGGTCTGAATGATGGCTTTGTTTTTCTCCTTTTCCACTTCCTTCACTTCCATTATTACTTCATAAGGCGTTTCCACATACATTGGGCGTAGAAATTCCATGCTTTGTTTCAAATACACTGTGCCTTCGCCAGGGAAAAGCGTTCCCAAAATTTTCGAAAAGGCACTTCCTCCTAAAAAACCATGAATGATGGGTTTCTTGAAAACAGTATTGGCGGCATAGTTTTCGTCAAGGTGAAGTGGGTTGTTGTCGCCCGTTACTTGGGCAAAATCTTCGACCTGTTTCTGGGTAAATGTAACGCTGTGTTTGTAGATTTGCCCTGCTTCTATCATGCTCTGAAAAATTAAAGAGCCAAAAGTACACAAAAACACCTCAGACCCCAAGCCATGCTCATAGTTGGTAATGCTATTTTAAGTGACGACATCCTCGAAAAACATTTTGTGTGCGATTTGCTGAAATGCAAAGGCGCCTGTTGTGTCGAAGGTGATCTTGGCGCACCACTTTTGGAATCAGAATTAGCCGAAATTGAAAAGAACATGGAAGGTATTCTGCCTTATTTGGATGAAAACGGAAAAGAGGTAATCGCCAAAGAAGGATATTATCTCACCGATTTTGAAGGTGACCTTTCTACCACAACTGTCAATAATAAAGAATGTGTATTTGCAGTCTATGACGACCATGACATTCTACATTGCGGTATTGAAAAAGCTTGGCGAGATGGCAAAAGCACTTTTCAAAAACCTATTTCGTGCCATTTGTACCCGATCAGAGTAAGCAAATACGGAGAAAACGAAGCACTCAATTACAGTAGATGGGACATTTGTGCTCCAGCTTGCGCCCATGGGGACCAACTAAAAGTCCCGATTTACAAATTTCTGAAAGGCCCGCTAGTAAGGAAGTATGGGGACGATTGGTATGCTGATTTGGAAAGGCAAGTGGGGGAGAGGGAGTAATGGATAAAATACGAGTAATAAGAGAAAGAATACTTCATCCTTTAGTTGCTATTGTTTTGGCTTAATAACGGAGTTTATTTCAGAAGTTCTTTCTTTCCATCTTTCACGAATATGTTGAATTAAAATTGCTTCCGCTTCTTTGACGGTGTAACCAGTTTTTTTAGCCTCAGCCCATTCTTTCTCGAAAGTATCATCTACTGAGTCTTTCACGTCTTTTTCGGTGGTGATTCCTGATACTCGTGCCATGGTGTTGTTTTTTGTAAAGATACGAATTTGGTAAATTAGTTCCTTGTTTGAACTTGTCTTCGAGTCATTCAGACATGCTAAGCAAAATAACTATAACAACACATGATACTCGTTGTCTATTTCTCGAATTCCATCTTTCAATAGTTCTGGAATATTATCAAAATTGTTTTTACTTAAAACAGTTGCATTTAGAAGAATTTCTCTAGGGTATTTTGTGCCTTCTATTAAAATTTTCATCTCTTTGTGGCTCAGCAATAAAATTTGGAACATTGAATTACCATATAGTCTATTGAATAATTCTTTCATTTTTCTCCGGCCGCTTCCTTCGCCTTCAAATGCTAAAGAGCTTGGGGCTAAAAAGATATATTTCTCATCAGAATGATTGATAACAGTTGGAAGAACTAAATGATAACGATTTTCATTTATTAGATCTTTTTCTACAAAAATACGGATGTTGAACTTCTCCGCTCTTTTGCAAAATGAATCAAAGTCGCACTCTTGACCAGAATAATATTGTCTTAATTTGCTATTTTGATGAGAATTGCCTTCACTTTTATACTTAAATGCAATGTTCGGATAAAATATCTTACAGTGTTTTTCAAATACAAAACCTGTACTTTCCATGTTTTCAAACATTTTATACTTATCTGCCAGTGGTTTGAATTTATCGAAACCTCGGTCTGAAATACAATTATAGAATATAGCAAATAGCTCTCTATCACTCATTTGGGCATATAACAGATTGCAATATTTTTGTTTATTGTCAACTCCACTTTCGTCAATAAACAACAGTATATTATATACATGCCTAAAATATGCTCCTAGTTGGTGATTTTGCCAACTGTTAAATGTTATTTCGAATTCTTTATTAATATCATGTCTGATTCTAGATTGGTTAATACTTTCGCCAGTAAAATGTTTGTAATAATAGAAAGAATCGAAAATATTGATTTCGAGTGAATCAGCAAACTTCGATATGAATGATTGACCCTTGCTTTCGGTTGATGAAAAATCATCAGATAGAGAATTTAAGAGATTATTTTGATGGTTAAGTAAACTAAAGAAGGAAGTCTCGAATTGACTTTGAATTAGAAGTTTAGTCTGGTTGGAATAAGTTAGATATACAAAATACAAAGTTGCTACTGATACAACAGTACCAATTACCCCGCCAAGATAGTCTCCAAATACTCCCCAATCTGTGGCGTCTAAAGAGAATCCATTTGATTTTCCTACAAACCAGAAGAAGAGCAGTAAAGATATAAGTGCAGTTATTACAGTTATTCCTAAAATAATTGGGGGCGTATTAAATGACTTTTTTGTATCCATTTTTCTGTTATTTAGTTCTGATAATTCAACTCTCCATCCATTCCCAAGCACTGTGGTACGCCCCAATGCCGTCACAATACGTCTGAAATCCCGAATAAAAAGCATCATGCCCAAAAGTAGCCGAATCGCCTACTACGACTAGTTTCTTTCTGGCTCGCGTCATGGCCACGTTCATCCTGCGGTAGTCGCGCAAGAAACCAATTTCCGATTTAGCATTGCAACGCACGAGTGAGATGTAAATCAAATCGCGCTCTTGTCCTTGAAACGAATCGACTGTATTGATCGTGATGTTGTGTTGCGCCATCCAGTCTTTCGAGATTTGCTCTTTCATGTACTGCACCTGCTCTTTGTAGGGCGAAATAATGCCGATGCTGAGAGGTTCTGAAACATCTTGCAGCAATTGTCCCAAATGGCGTTGAATCACTTGCCATTCCTCTGGGTTGTAATAACTTCGGGTTTCTTCTTTCAATTTTTCCTCGAAACCACAACCAGCCGTGTCTACCAGTTCTACTGCTTCCGAAGCTTCATTATGTACAAGGAGCGACCAGTTGGCTACAGACTCATCTGCCAACAATTGGTCTTGGTAGAAATAGCGGTTCGAATAACCCATGATTTGCTCGTTCATGCGGTATTGGGTACGCAGCAAGTTCACGTTGCGCAGGTTGGGCAAGGCGATTTCCATCAGCGTGGTTTCCAAACCGGCTTTCTTAGCCTCGTCTGATTTTACGGTTGGTGGGAGTTGGAACGGATCGCCCGCCAAGACTACTTTTTTCGCTTTCAAAATCGGAATCCAAGTAGCGGGTTCCAAGGCTTGAGCAGCCTCGTCTATCACCACGGTTTCAAATTTCAAATGGTCGATGTGGCGATGATTGGCACCTACTAGCGTACAAGTCACCACTTGGGCGCGTTCTATCATGCCATCAATGGCAGCATTTTCTAGGTCAACGGCATCTTTCACGCTGTTCTTGGCTTCTTTCAGCAGGAGGTTGCGCTGCATGCGCTCGTCTTTGCCAAAGTCGCGCTTGTATTTAAGTGCCATCCTGCGGTACTCGTCTGCCTGCTTGCGGATGTTTTTTATTTGCTTGAACATCGGGCTTTCTTGCAACTGAAAGTCCACCGTATGACGTACGACCGATTCATCAACTCTCGAAAGATTGCCTATACGAATCACGTTCACGCCTTTTTGCGCCAGCTTTTCAGTCAATAAATCGGCAGCGGCATTGCTGGGTGCACACACGAGAATGCGTTTGTCGATGACCGTCAAGCGTTTGATGGCTTCAACCAAAGTAGTCGTTTTGCCAGTTCCTGGTGGGCCGTGTACGATGCAGATGTCTTGGTTGCCCATGATGGCTTTCACGGCATCGTTTTGCGACTCGTTCAGGTGCGGACTAGGCACAAAACCTACGGGCGAGAATTTCTTCTGTGGCTTTTTGGCCAAGATCAGTTCGAGGAGGTTTTCGATCTGAGGGTCTTTGGTTTTCACCAACTTATCGAGCGTGGTTTCCATTTCCTCGTAGCTTTTGTCGTCAAAAAGCAACTGCGCACCTATGCGGCCAGCCGAGAGCCAGTCGGGCAAGTCGTTGGCCGAGAGGATAAGTTTCATCGTGTTGCCCGACACGAAATGAATCGTGCCTTTGCATTTCTCGGACGGTTCGCCACCCGACAGGTACAGGTTCACCTGCTTGCCAGCCGAAAACTGGTGTGCCGAATCCTTGTTCTTCACCCTTTCCACCACCACAAACGGATAGTCGCCAAGGCCGTAGCCTGTGTCTTTGATCAGGAGCGGTTCCCAACACAAACCTTTGCCAATCTTCTCCTTGAACGAAGAAGTGGTCATCGTTTTGTTGTATTGCTCCAAATCCGATTGTTTCTCTTTGGCTAACAGTTTTTTGAGGGCGAGGAAATAGTCTTCTTGTAAACTCACTGAAAATCTTTATGTGTATTGATTAGATTTGACAACTTTTTAAAAGTTGTCAAATCTAGATTATCAAATCATGAACCTGCAATTTATGAAATGATTGGATTGGAATATATCAAATTTTATATTTGATGTTTTTTTAAAAGCTATCATTTCTTGTATCCAAACTAGCAATTCATGGCCAAAACCGAACATTATTATACCAGATTTGAAGAAGGCAGATACTACCATATTTACAATCGCACGGTAGATAAACAAGCAATGTTTAGGAATGATGCCAATTATCATTTCTTCCTGAAACGCTATGACGAATATATTTCGCCCGTAGCCGAAACATTCGCCTATTGTTTGTTGGGAAACCATTTTCATTTGCTGATACGTGTGAAGGAAGATTTACATGCGATAGATTTGACAACTTTTAAAAAGTTGTCAAATCTTGGCAATGACAAGCCCAAATCCGTTCACGAAATTGTAAGCCATCAGTTTCGTAAGTTTTTCCAGTCCTATTCGATGGCATATAACAAACAACACAACCGCATTGGTACATTATTCCAAACTCCTTTCAAAAGGGCTTTGGTCGATAAGGATTCTTATTATACCCAACTGATTTATTACATCCATACAAACCCACAGTTGCATCGATTGATAGACGATTTTCGCGATTGGCCTTATAGTTCCTATAAAAGAATGCTAATTGAAAAGCCAAGTAAGCTTATGAAGAAAGAGGTTTTGGATTGGTTTGGTGATACAAATCGTTACAAAGAATACCATCAAATGCAACACGAGATGATCTCCGAAACTCATTTACTTTTAGATGATATAGGAGACAGTTGAAGACCTAGATTTGACAACTTTTGAAAAGTTGTCAAATCTGAAAAACTCATGATTTGATTGAACCCGCAATTTAGGAAATGATTTGTGGTGGGTTATGAATTAGTTTAATTTGGTAGATTGCGGTAAAAAAATACAGGTAATAAAAATCTTCTTTAAAAGGATATCATATGCTAAGAATTGTGGTCTTACTTATATTACTAAATAGTTTAAATTCTTATTCTGATCATGTAAAGTTTATGTTTTATACACATGATATTTCTATTCAAAGTATATCAAATACTAATCTTAAAATCCCTGCCAAATTAGATGACGAAAAGCTAAAATCAATTTATTCTATCTTTGAAAATGATAGAATAACACAGTCTGTTGTCTTTCAATTAGATACGCTAGTCAAAAATCTAGATTTGAGTCCTTGGTTTGCGCACAAATTTATACAAAGTTATTTGTATAAATGTTTTTCATTGAAGAACGAAATGGATTGTCGAATATAAGAATGATATTTTTTAAATAAATTAGGCTACGACATTAGATTGACTTTGGAAAAAAAATATTGTTTGTTGGCAGCTTCAGAAAACTTTTATAATTGCCCATTTACAAACCTAAACTATAAAGGTAGATTTTTTATAATGATTTCAGATGATTTAGATAGGGAGTTTTCTTTATCACAACTGGTAATTAATCCTAAGTCATTTAAAATATTTTCAATTACTAATCCAAAAATACCTAAGCTTAAAAACTGCAAAATAGAAGAACGTAGCGTATCAGTGATCCTTAACCAAAAAGAAGTTAAAATTTCTTTTTACATTAATAGAACTATTGTTGATGTCTTTAAAGATTATCCTAAAATCAATTATAATTTTTTGGTCAATGTGGAATTTTCTGAAGAATGTAAAAATAGTTTACTTCCACAATTATGTAAATTAATAATAAGTAAAGATACTGTTAATTCTATTAAAAATATTTTATCCTTTGTTCAAGAAAGTGCTGAATATAAAGAAGATTTAGATAATTATGGGTTTGAAAATCCGAGTACTCCAGAACAAGCATTGTCATGTAAATTTACTGATTGTGAAGACCGATCTGTACTATTTTATTATTTAATAAAGAGTTTCTATAGATATGAAATTCTTATGTTAGAATATCCCAATCATATAAATGTTGGAGTAGCAATTCCTAATTACCCTAAATTAGAATTCTTATACGACAAGAAGAAATTCGTTATTTGTGAGCCTGCAGATATGAGTAAAAGAACCGTATTAGGAAGCAGTTCTTTTTTTGAAAAATATCCTAATCCAAAAGTTCGCATACATTATAGTAAGAAGGATTTTGTGCGGAATAGTTTTATTTGTGCAGATTAGCCCTATTCCTCGTTCTGTGGCACAGAACGAAATTAATAGCCTGTGTGCCGCCTAGTACCCGCGTTTGTCGAATTGGATTCGGCCGCCAAAAACGATAAAGATTTCCTCGGACAGCTTGCTGTAAAATCAGGCTATATGTACGTCTTCGACAAGGGTTATGTAAACTATATGGTGTACCGAGATTGGACAAAACAAGGCGTTCATTTTGTCACACGGCTAAACGAAAATGCTTCCTACAACGTTCTGACGAACAATTCTGTCGATCATTTTGACCGCACCACAGGCCATGGCGTCATTGCCGACCAAGAGATCGCAGTAAAGATAAAAGGCGACAAAAATGGTTTAAAGCTACGTTTAGTCACTTACAAAGACCCCGAATCGGGCAAGGTATTGAAGTTTTTGACCAACCATT
>JAYVIX010000103.1:0-2014 GCA_043769845.1 Cytophagales bacterium | reverse complement strand
CATTGTAACTAAACGCTAAATTGTCTGGAATTTCATTGTGGTATTGCACCTCCCCCATTTCGGCCCATTTGATAGGATCATAATTGAGTTTCAGATCCGAAACATCCACAAAAGAACCTTCTGGCGATTTGTTTTCGGGATTGATATTCAAGCGAATACAGGTATTTATTCCGCCAAGCCAAATATCATTAGTATTTACCATCGAATAGCTGGCATGTGTGAGCTCGTTTCCGGCCAAGTATTGCGAATAATCTGAAATGGCAATTCCATTATTGAGTGTAAGTATTCGCCCCAATCCGTTTTTGTGTCCTACCCAAATAGCGCCACTCAAATCCTTTTGAAAAAAATAGACATAGTCTGAAATCAAACCATCAGAGGTAGAGAGATAATTGGCAAACATATCTTTCTCGTCCAAAATAAAAACACCTTGGCCGGATGTACCAATCCAAATGTGGCCGTTTTTGTCTTCAATAAAACAGTTTATATCTAATCCTGAATTTTCTAAAGGCGACTTGATAGTCACGATTTTTCGATTTTCGTAGTACGACAAACCCGATTTGTGTGTTCCAAACCAAACTCTTCCGCGCGAATCTGGAAAAATTGAATACACGTAATTGTGTGCCAAACCGTCTTCCATCGTCAATACTCTGAATTTTTTTCGTATTTTTTCAAACACAATTGCGCCTGACGATGTCGCTACCCAGATATTGCCTTCTTTATCTTTGATCAGTTGTTTGATTTTGTCCTGCCCTGTCAGCGGTACAGTCCATTCTTTCCATGTGCCCAATTCTTTGTACCAAGTATAAATTTGGGCATCCTCTGTGGCTAGTAAAAATACATTTTTTTCAAGTTCGCATATCGAAACGATTCCTTTGTTGGATAGTTCGCCTGTTTGCTTTGAAAATTCTGTTCGATTTTCGTTTGAAATATATAATCCAACTGATGTTCCTACCAAAAGTTCTTGCGAACTCACTTGGTTCATCGTATTGACTTTCAGATCGTTTTGACTTGATAAATTGTAAAAAGAACTTCGTTTTAACGAAAATTTGAAAAGTCCACTTCCAAAAGTCCCGATCCAAATATTGCCTTCATTGTCTTCGAAAAGTTTATTTGGAACGATTTGGCTCGTAAGGCTCGGATGCTTCACAGTACTTAGCAATTCAAAAACTCCGTTTGAATATTTGAATTCATGCCAAGTGCCATTTTCATTGGCCGACCAACATTTGTTGTTCGATAAACTTTGAACAAAAGTACTATGCATTTCGCCTGATTTTGGTAACGAAATGGCTTCGAAAATGAGGTTATTTTTAAACTCACGCACCAAATACAAATGCTTGTCTTGCGACAACACAAGCCACGTATTGCCATTCAATCGACTGATGCATTTGATACCGCTACTATCTGGCACTCCCGATTTGAACAGGAAAGGTTTTTTGAGGTTAAGATCCTGATCTACAATAAATAAATGCACATCCGAAGCCACCAAATTTCGTGTTCCTTCGGGCAAACTATCAATATATTGAACCGATTCGTACTCGCCTACCAACCATTTTTTGAACTGTTTTCGGTCTGAATCCATCACAATTAGTTCACCTTCTTTTGTGCCTGACCATAGTTGGCCTTTCAGATCGTAAAACAAACTATTGATCGTAGCATTGGTGGGAGATTTGGTGGTATAAAGCGAAAACCTACCGTTGAAATGAGCCGAAACAGTACCATTGAAATGCGCAAAAAGCCTTGTACCATCTATCAAAAGAGTGGAGGAAGTAATGAAATTTTCCTTCAATCCGTTGGCTACGGTATAACTTTGGAAGTTTTTTCCATCAAAACGAGCCAAGCCACTTCCTGTTCCGATCCAGATATAGTGTTTATTGTCCTGCAAAAGCGAATACACATAATCTTGCGGCAAGCCTTGGTGCCTTGAATAGGAAATTACTTCATAATCATTGGCTGAAACTGACGAGATGTATAAATGAATGAGGAACGAAAAAATAAATAATTTCCTCATTTTACC
>JAYVIX010000102.1:0-14761 GCA_043769845.1 Cytophagales bacterium | reverse complement strand
GGAAAGTCGATGCGCGAGCATCTGGAAGCCATCAATCATTCGGAAGCCGTAGATTTTGTGGCTGACTTGCTGGTGGGTAAGGAAGACATCACCAAACGCAATTTACTGGAAATTCATTGTTTGGTGCTGAAAAGTATTGACAATGAGAACTCTGGCAAATACCGAAATGTGCCTGTGCGTATTTCTGGAAGTGAGCATGTGCCACCACAACCGTTTTTGGTTGACAAAATGATGGAGGATTTTTTCATTCATTATGAGCATCAAAAGAGAATCCTCCATCCCATTTTGCTAGCTGCCGAAATGCACGAACGTTTGGTGACGATTCATCCGTTTGTGGATGGAAATGGGCGCACTTCTAGGCTGTTGATGAATTTTATCTTGCTGAAAAATGGCTACACACTCACGATTTTGAAAGGCGACCCAAGTTCAAAAGCGAGTTATTTCAAATCATTAGAAGCGGTGCAAGTGCAAAACGACCCTAACCAATTCTACGACCTAATTGCCGAAAGGGTGATTGCTTCTTTGGAAGAGCATTTGGAGATGGTGTAGTTTGGTTGTCGGTTGACCGTTAATGGTTCTCAGTGGGAGATTGGAGGTTGCAGCCTTCAATTTTTATCTTTGTTTGATATTTAAGAAAAAGAAAAAATATAAAAATATAATGACTGAAAATAGAAAGACACAAAATAAATAAACCTTTAATACTTTAATAATCAGTTGAGATAACCTGAATAATTTCAAAGCCCTAGCCTGTCTTTCTGGAGCTTTAATTTTTAAAATTTCTGTTTCAATAGATGCATTCGTAGTATTCAGTCTAGAACTATCTAAGCCTGAAACAAAAAAAACATAATATATATACCAACTTATAATTATATAAAATGCGATCAATGTAAAAAATACAGCAAATAGACTGAATAACACTATTTCAACAGGCATACTCAAAATTTATTTTTTAGGACGGAATCGTCTTCTTCTCCTGTAATACTTTGGGACTTCTTGGGATACAATCTCTATTCCATTACTTCGCAAGGCATGTTCAATTACATTTTCTGAACAGCGATGCAAAAGAGCCAAATCTTTAATTGCAACACCTTTGAGGTATTCATTTTGTATTTTTTGTTTGTTTTCAGGTGATAGTTTTTCTTTTGGACGTAATTGATTCTCTGGAACATCCAATTTGTAGATACCCAATATTTTTATAATGTCTGAAACAAGCGATGGGTTAATTTTGATGGACTGGCGAACTTGAATTCGATTGTTTGGATGAATATCTTGCACCATTTCGATGTGCATTAGGCCATTTTCATTTTTGACTAGCAAAAGCTCAAAGGTGCTTTTTTCGTATTCAAGCAGCGTTCTTTGGATAATTTCTGCCATTGTTTAGAAGCAAACTTTGACGCAGGTAAAAATCAGAAAATTTAAGAGTTCCCTTTAATATGTTGTCTCATGGCCAAAATAGCTTCCTTGTTTTTTAGCAATTCGGCTTTGGCTTCTTCTATTTTTGATTGATAAGAGAAGGAATTGCGCACGTTAGCTTCCATTTCTTTTAGCAATTCTGGAGTTATGACAAGCTTATTCCTCATTTTTTGTAGATATAAAATGATTGGTATTTTTTTCCTTGTAATACGATTTCTCTTTCGTTTTCATTGTTTCCCCAAACAACAAATTCGTCCGATAATTCAACTAAGTAGTTTTGAATGATGCGGTTATATAGTTTTTGTCTAATGACGCTATTTCCTTTGAAATATACAATCTTCGTATGGTTTTTGTTCAGGAAATGAAATATAATATCGACAACTGTCACCATGATTTTCAAGATGTCACCATTATCTGATACAACCTCGTCCGACCATTGTTTACTAATAGGATCGTAATCAACCAACGCCAAATTGTAAACATCGTCACCGATATCTTCGAAGAAAACACCTTTTAAGATTTCGCCTTTTTTGCCAACACTAACAAACGTGAATAAATTTGGATTAGGTTGAATGAGCGTATATCCTTCTTTTTTCATTCTATCGGCTGATATTACGCCACACCACCGCCATTACTAATACCCTGCGTAGGCGCAACAAAAGCCAGACTTCCGTCTTTGTCTTCCGCCATCAAAATCATGCCTTGGGAAGTAATGCCTTTGATTTCACGTGGAGCAAGATTGGCTAAAAGGCACACTTGTTTGCCGATGATTTCTTCTGGTGAATAGTATTTGGCGATACCGCTTACCACGGTACGTTGGTCAATGCCTGTATCCAGTTTTAGTTTGAGCAATTTGTCGGTTTTGGGTACACGTTCTGCTTCCAAAATGGTGGCCACACGGATGTCCATTTTCTGGAAGTCGTCAAAGGTGACGTTCTCTTTTTGCGGGGTTACTACTGCGTTTTCCAATTCGTTCTGTTTTTTTGATTCGGCTAGTTTCTGTACTTGTTTTTCGATGACATCGTCTTCCAGTTTTTCGAAGAGCAATTCGGGTGTTCCCAATTGATGGCCAGCAGCCAATAAATCGGAATGGCCAGCTTTTTCCCATGTAAGGGTAGGAAAATTGAGCATTTTACCCAGCTTTTGAGAGCTGAATGGCATAAACGGTTCGGCCACAATTGTCAAACTTGCAGTAAGTTGTAGTGCGATGTTCAAGATCGTTTCTACTCTTTCCATGTCGGTTTTGGCCAATTTCCAAGGTTCAGTATCTGCTAAGTATTTGTTGCCCAAGCGAGCAAGGTTCATCAATTCCACTTGTGCTTCGCGGAAACGGTACAGTTCTATCGAGCTCGCAATTTTGGCAGGGAAAGCTGCCAATTCGTTCAACACTTCTTGGTCGTAATCGGTCAGAGTGCCACGAGCGGGCACTTTTCCTTCGAAATATTTCTGGGTCAAGACCAAAGCACGGTTTACGAAATTGCCCAAAATAGCGACCAACTCGCTGTTATTGCGGGTTTGGAAATCCTTCCAAGTGAAGTCGTTGTCTTTAGTTTCGGGCGCGTTGGCACAAAGAGCGTAGCGCAACACGTCTTGTTTGCCCGGGAATTCTTCCAAATACTCGTGCAACCACACTGCCCAGTTGCGGGAAGTTGAAATCTTGTCACCTTCCAAGTTCATGAACTCGTTGGCTGGCACGTTATCGGGCATAATATAACTTCCTTCCGCCATCAACATAGCCGGGAAAATGATGCAATGGAAAACGATATTGTCCTTACCGATGAAGTGGACGAGCTTGGTTTCTTTGTCTTTCCAGTAATGTTCCCAGTTATTCGTTTCTTGTTCGTAGTTCGTAGTTCGTGGTTCGTGGTGTTCTAACTTGGAACTACGAACTGCGAACTTTGAACTAAAAAGCTCTTTCGTAAACGTGATATATCCAATTGGCGCATCGAACCAAACATAAAGCACTTTTCCGTCTGTATCTGGAAGCGGTACTTTCACGCCCCAATCTAAGTCCCGTGTCATAGCACGCGGGTGAAGTCCTTGTTTCAGCCAACTTTGACATTGACCAGCGACATTAGTCTTCCATTCAGGATGTGAGTTGACAAACTCCTCGATCTTGGGCTGCATCTTGTCCAATGGCAAATACCAGTTTTTGGTTTTGCGCATCACCGGTTTTGCACCGCTCAGGGTCGAGCGAGGGTTTTTCAAATCGGTCGGACTCAATGAACTGCCGCATTTTTCGCATTGGTCGCCATAGGCGTTTTCGTTGCTGCAAATGGGACAAGTGCCCATAATGTAACGATCAGCCAAAAACTGGTTAGTCGATTCGTCAAAATACTGCTCGGTTGTTTCTTCTACAAAAACGTCTTTGTCGTATAGTGTTTTGAAAAACTCTTGCGAAAGTTCATGGTGTTCTTTCTTACTTGTACGAGAATAGATGTCGAAGGAAATGCCAAATTGCTCGAAAGAGTCTTTGATGATGGCATAATATTTATCCACTACTTGCTGTGGTGTAACGCCTTCTTTTTTGGCTTTGATGGTAATAGGCACACCGTGTTCGTCCGTACCGCTCACGAACGCCACATCTTTTCCGTTGGAACGAAGATAGCGTACATAAATATCGGCTGGCAAATAACAACCCGCCAAGTGACCAATGTGGATAGGGCCATTGGCATAAATGAGTGCTGCGGTGACGGTATAACGTTTAGGGTCTTGGATCATGTGGAAGAAAATCGAACTACAATATTAAGGAATAGAAATGGTCTTAGGATTTTTTAGGCTTTATCAGACCAAATTTTCAATGGAAAATGCTTTGCAATCATGTCGAAATCGATGTCATTGTGTACCAATTCCAAGTCGTTTACCAAACAATACCAAGCAATCAGGCAATCGTTTGGTTTGCGGATCGTGATGCCTTTGGCACGGAGTGTACGGTACATATTGGCAGCACCGACAGCGGCTTGGTAGGGTTCGTTCTCAATTCTATTTGTGGCCAAAAAAAGCAAAGAATACACTTCTTCGTACTTTTTGCGATCTCTCATGTCTTGCAATATTTCTTGGAACAGCGTAGGGCAAGAAATTACTCGATTCTTAGCAAGACTTAACGACAGTAACTTTGGACGGGGAGTTTGGGCATTCTTTAAATAATCAATCCAAACAGAAGTATCGAAAAGAAACATTTTATCCCTCGGCTCTAGGTGTGTAATCTTCAAAGAACTCTACCTTTCCTCGCAGGTTTTCCAGCCTTTGCACAGCGTGTTTTCGGATAAATTCCTTTAAAGCAGCCTCCACAATTTCTTTCTTTGTTTTCAACTTGCTGAATTCCATGGCCTGTTTCATCAGCTCATCATTTATTTCTATGTTGGTTCTCATGGGGTTGCAATTTCTATACACAAAAATACAGAAATTTATACACATTGCCGAGGCATTGGTTTTTGAAAGCTGAAGAAATATTTAAACAAAAGTCTCATTTATGACTTGTATCCTCCTTTCTTGCCAACACAAGTACATGAACAATGTTTTACCTATTTTCTTTTTCTGATAAAAGGAGTCATTTTTGCGGTTCAAAATTCATACACATTGGCTCAAGTTTCAAAAGACATGTCTTTCCTCGATCACTTGGAGGAATTGCGTGGACACCTTGTACGGTCTATCATTGCCGTTTTGGTACTTTCTATTGCGGCTTTCGTCACTACTGATTTTTGGTTCAGCAAGATCGTACTTGGCCCTTCGAAATCTGATTTTTGGACCTACAAAACCATGTGCTGGCTCGAACAAAGATTCTCTATTTCAGGTCTTTGTATTGATAAATTGGATTTTGTGCTTCAATCTCGCACGATGGCAGGCCAGTTTGTGATGTCTATTACTGCTTCTTTGGTGGCTGGCGTTGTGCTGGCGTTTCCGTATGTTTTCTGGGAATTGTGGCGTTTTATCAGACCAGGGCTATATAGTTCCGAAAAAAATGTGGCGAATGGTTTGGTGTGGTATGTGACCATTTTATTTCTGATCGGAATTTCATTTGGCTATTTCATTGTCGCACCACTCTCGATCAATTTCTTGGCCAATTACAAACTCGATCCCACCATCACGAACCAGTTTGACGTCACCTCCTATGTGTCGACTTTGCTCATGCTCGTTTTGGGTTGTGGCGCCATCTTTCAACTTCCATTAGTGATTCTTCTTTTGGCAAAAGCGGGAGTGGTGTCGAGCCAGTTTTTGAGATTGTATCGAAAACATGCTTTTGTGGTCATCCTAATTACGGCTGCATTTATCACGCCATCGCCAGATATACTCAGTCAATTGTTGTTGGCCTTGCCCATGTACCTGCTTTACGAGTTCAGTATTTTGCTGGCCATCAAAGAAGAACGCACAAAAGCCTAGAAAATTCTTATTTTTGATAAATTATCTCCATGAAAAAGCAAATTCTTCTTCTGTTTATATCCTGTTCGACCATGTTGGTATCGAACGCCCAAGAGACTTCGTCAAGATCGGTCAAACTTGGAATCAAAGTCGCACCTACGATTTCGTATGCTCGCGTTATCTACAAAAAAAGTGATGACAATGTGGAATACAGCCGTGGTGGCTCGGTGGCTCGGTTGATAGTTGGCCCTTATGTCGATTTTGGACTCAACGACAATGTCACGTTCAGTACAGGACTTTGGTATTCGCCAAGGGCGGTGGTGCTTTCTGCGAAATACAAAGACACTTTGGGAAATTCGACTACTCGCAAATCTCAATACAATCTTCAGTATGTGATGATTCCGGTGTATTTCAAATTTTATACCAACGAAATCACTTCGGGCGTAAAACTGTATTTCACTTTGGGAGCAACTGTAGATGTGAAAATAGCCGAGAAAAAAAGCGGTGACGACAACATCATGTTCAAAGAGTATGCTGCAAAAGAAAATCATGCCTTGTTCACCTTTGCCGATGCTTCTATTTTGGCAGGACTTGGAGCCGAGTTCAAATTGAAAGAAATCACGACTTTATATGCAGGAATTAGTTACAATCGTGGTCTAGTTAACATTGTTAATCCTTTTTTAGAATATGATGTAAATGGCACAAAAGTAAAGCCATATAAATATGTATCCGTCAAGAATAATCTTTTAAGTCTAGACTTAGGTGTAAAGTTTTAGTTTTTTGTTTGAACAATATTTATGAATATGTTTTCTGCCTTTTTTAAGAAAAACTTGCCACACATTCTTTCGGTGTTGGCGCTTTATTTGATTACGGTGGTCTATTTTAGTCCATTGGTGTTCGAAAAAAAGATCATTGCTTCGGGTGACGTGATGCAAGGAGTTGGAGCAGCGACTGAATTGCGTGATTTTACCGAAAAAACGGGCGAACATTCCCTGTGGACAAACGCACTTTTTAGCGGAATGCCTTCATTGATGATTTCCAATTACTATCCTGGAAATCTTATAAATCACCTCAACACGTATCTAACATTGAAACTGCCACGTGGTGCCGACATGATTTTTGTGGCACTTCTCGGTTTCTATATTTTACTTTCGGTCTATGGAGTTCGGCCTATTTTAGCTGTTGCAGGTGCTTTTGCTTATGCTTTTTCCACTTATTCAATCGTTTCTATCGAGGCAGGGCACAACTCGAAAGTAATGGCGATGGGTTTTATGCCCTTTGTGTTGGCTGGCGTTGTGTTGGCGTATCGCAAAAATCTTTTGGCTGGTTCGGCACTTATGGCCTTGGGCTTGGCCTTAAATCTTGTGACCAATCACGTTCAGATTACGTTTTACACGTTTTTGGCCGTTACGGTTTTTGTGGTTAGCGAATTCATTTTCAGCTTTCAGAAAAAAGAACTTAAACGTTTTTTCATCGCTTCGGTAGCTTTGGCATTTGCGGCCACAGTTGCAGTAGGAACCAATGCAGGGTATTTGATGTCGGTTTCGGAATACAGTCAATATTCGATTCGTGGAAAATCGGAATTAAAACCCAAAGATGCTACAACGGCAGTTTCCGAAGGTTTGGACAAAGATTATGCCTTCGACTGGAGCTATACTCCGCTGGAAACGATGACATTGTTGATTCCACGCTTCTACGGTGGATCGAGCAATGAAAACGTAGGCAAGAGCTCCGAAACCTATGCTACACTGACTTCCAAAGGTGTTCCGGCCAATAGTGCGAAAGATTTCACCCAATCGCTCCCGACTTATTGGGGCGAGTTGCCATTCACTTCAGGGCCATTGTACATCGGAGCCATTATTGTTTTCTTGTTCGTTTTAGGACTGTTAGTTGCCGAAGGACAATTGAAATTCTGGCTTTTAGCCGCTACAATTCTGTCTTTGTTCCTCACGTGGGGCAAAAATTTCGAATCGTTCAACTATTTCTTATTCGATCATTTGCCACTTTTCAACAAGTTCAGGGCAGTGATGATGGCCATCGTGATCGTACAATTGTGTATGCCCATCTTGGCAATGGTTGCACTTGAGCGTATTCTTTCCTCTACAGAAGACAAAGAAATTCTGAAAAAGAAACTGCTTTACGCTTTTGCAGCCACTGGCGGTATTTGTCTGTTGGTAGCGCTATCGGCTGGCATGTTCGATTTTAGTAGCGTGGGCGATGTGAAAATGCTCGAAGGCTTCAAAAACATGACAGGTGATGCCGCTTTTGCACAACAAATCATGGACTCGATTTTGGCCGACCGCCTAGGTTTGATGCGTGGCGATGCTTTCCGGTCCTTGTTTCTGATTGCCATTGTGGCAGGTTTGATTTTCTTTTATTTAACAGGAAAAATAAAACAAACGATTGTCGTTTCTGTAGCTGCCGTTCTTATTTTCTTGGATCTTTGGATGCTTGATAAAAATTATTTAAATGCTTCGAATTTCATCAAAAGAGGAACAAACACGTTTTTTGCGCCTTCCCCAGCAGACGAATACATCAAACAAGACACTTCGAAAAGTTACAGAGTGTACAATCTCAGTGGCAATCCATTTACCGAAAACCGTACTTCTAATTTTCACAAATCATTGGGCGGAAACAACCCTGCGAAATTGCGCAGGTACCAAGATTTGATTGAAAGACATCTGAGCGCAAACAACGAAAAGGTGATCAATATGTTGAATGCCAAGTACATCATTGTATCTCCAGAACAACCGCCACAATTGAACCCTGGCGCATTGGGCAATGCATGGTTTGTGCAGGAAATCAAAAAAGTAAATTCTCCGGATGAAGAAATTACTTCCTTGGAAAAATTTGAACCAGCATATACAGCCGTAATAGATGTAAATATATTCAAATTAAAAGCGGAAAAATTTGATACCAGTTTGGCTACTATTTCATTGAAAGAATACAAACCAAATTACCTAAAATACGAAAGCAATTCGAGTGCCGAAAAGCTGGCGGTGTTTTCAGAAATCTATTACCCAATCGGTTGGACGGCTACTATTGATGGCCAACCAGCCGATATTATTCGTGCAAACTATGTATTACGCGCCATGTATGTGCCAGCAGGAGTGCATACGATAGAAATGAAATTTGACATGCCAACCTATCATACAGGAAATCAGATCAGTTTCATTTGCTCTATTTTATTGCTTGGAGGCTTGTTTGGCATCGTGGCGTTGGAAGTGGTGAAAAAGAAAAAATCCTTATAAATGAATAACCAAGAAATCATTTTAGCCGAACTAAAAACAGCAGCGGAAGTCCTCAACCAATTTATTGGGGAACCAGAAAACATCATCAACATTGAAAAAGCGGCCAACTGGATGACAGATGCCGTAAAAAACGGTGGAAAGATTATTTCATGCGGAAATGGCGGATCGTCTTGCGATGCGATGCATTTTGCAGAAGAATTGACTGGAAAATACAGAGAAGATCGTAAAGCGATTCCTGCCATTGCAATTTCAGATCCTGGCTATCTCACTTGTGTGAGCAACGACTACGGTTACGATTTTGCGTTCTCAAGATTTCTCGAAGCATTTGGCACAAAAGGCGATGTGCTGTTGGCAATCAGCACGAGCGGAAATTCTGGAAACGTGATTCGTGCGGCCAATACGGCTCGAATCAAAGGCATGAAAGTAGTCGCTCTTACTGGTAAAAACGGTGGCAAACTGGGCGAAAATTGCGACCTCGAAATACGAGTTCCGCATTTTGGCTATGCCGATAGAATCCAAGAAATTCATATCAAAATCATTCATAGTCTGATACTTCTGATTGAAAAAGGATTAGGTTTAGAGAAGAAATAGAACTGTTTAGTTAATAGTCGATAGTTCAACACCTTGCTCTGGTCTCGGACATTGCGAGTGTCAGAACAAGGAACTTTTGAATCCTGACAGGGGAAGTATTAACTGCAAACTATTAACAAATTAATTATGCAAGCCAAAACCTATGGCAGTGCCTTGCAAGGAGTAAATGCGTTGCTGATCACGATCGAAGTAGACGTGGGGCAAGGCAAGGATTTCTATATGGTGGGTTTGCCAGATAGCGCTGTCAAAGAAAGTGAGCAAAGAGTCGAAGCGGCTATCAAATCGCTTGGTTTTAAATTTCCTCGAATAAAAACAGTCGTAAACCTCGCTCCTGCCGATGTGCGCAAGGAAGGTTCGGCTTACGATTTGCCCATTGCTTTATGCATTTTGCAAGCCTCAAGCCAGTTACATACCTTGGATTTGGATAAGTACCTCATCATGGGCGAACTTTCGCTCGATGGCACATTGCGCCCCATCAAAGGAGCACTCCCAATTGCGATCGAAGCCCGAAAACATCAATTCAAAGGCTTTATTCTGCCAAAAGAAAATGCAGGCGAAGCAGCCATTGTCAACAATCTGGACATAATCGGGGTAGAAACGATCGAAGAAGCGATCGCTTTCTTGGAAGGAAGATCAGATATCAAACCAATTGTGGTGGACACTCGTGAAATATTTCTCAACACTGCAAACGAGTACGAGGTCGATTTTTCGCATGTTCAGGGACAAGAAAACATCAAACGTGCGCTAGAAATAGCGGCTGCAGGTGGTCACAATGCTATCATGATCGGTCCTCCAGGAGCAGGAAAAACGATGTTAGCCAAGCGGATTCCTTCCATTTTGCCGCCTCTTTCGCTCAACGAAGCGTTGGAAACCACCAAAATTCATTCGGTTGCGGGCAAAACCAAAGGCATGGGTTCGCTCATTGCGAGGCGCCCTTACCGGGCGCCTCATCATACGATTTCCGATGTCGCATTAGTAGGCGGAGGCTCCAATCCTCAACCAGGCGAAATTTCTTTAGCACATAATGGCGTGTTGTTTTTGGACGAATTGCCCGAATTTAAACGAACTGTACTTGAGGTGTTGCGTCAGCCATTGGAAGAACGCAAAATTGCCATTTCGCGCGCACGAGTTTCGGTCGAATTTCCGGCCAATTTTATGCTGATTACCAGCATGAATCCTTGTCCGTGTGGCTATTACAATCATCCCGAAAAAGAATGTGTGTGCCCTCCTGGAGCGGTGCAACGTTATTTGAACAAGATCAGTGGCCCACTTTTGGATCGGATTGATTTGCACGTGGAAGTGACGCCCGTTTCGTTCGACCAAATGACCTCGAACCGAGTTCCAGAAACGAGCGAAAAAATCAGAGAACGGGTCATTTTGGCGCGCGACATTCAAACAAAGCGTTTCGAAGGAAAGCCAATATATTCTAACGCCATGATGCCCAGCGAGATGGTGAAAGAAATTTGCCAGATCAACGATGCCGGAAAAGCCCTCATCAAAACGGCTATGGAGCGTTTGGGACTTTCGGCACGTGCGTATGATCGGATTCTGAAAGTTGCCAGAACAATTGCCGACCTTTCGGCCAGCGAACAAATAAAGGTCGAACATATCGCAGAAGCCATTCAATACAGAAGTTTGGACAGGGAAAGTTGGGGCGCCATTTAACGATCTATTAAAATGAAATATAATTCATTTGTTTTTCTGTTCTTTCTTTGCGTTTCTATTGGCACTTTTTCGTCTTGTGCGAGCAAGAAAAAAATAACTGCATTGAATAAAGAGATCGAAAAACTTCACGTCAAAGTAGATAGTATTTCGAACGAATTGGTATTGAAAACACTGGCACTTTCGCAAGCCCAAAAAACGATTACTCAGTTATCAGGAAACAAAAAACCAATTACTTCGAGGAAAAAAATTGATGAAAACAATCATGAACGCGTTTCGTTTTTCATCCAAAACATTGTAAAATATGTCGATTGGCAACCCGAAAATTATTTCATCTTGGGTGTAGTAGGCGATGATAAATTGTACGAACAATTGTCGAATCAATTCAAAGGCAAAAAAATAGCTGATAAGCCCGTGGTGCTTAAAAAGATGAATTCGCTCAAGGAAGTGGAATTTGCGAATATGTATTACCTCTCATCAAAAAAATTGAGTTTACTTTCTGAAGTTCAAAAGAAAGGCAAAAACAATGTCATTATCATGAGCGATGTGCATCAAAGTACCGAAGGCGTGCATCTCAATTTTTACCTCGAAAACGATGCCCTCCATTTCGACCTGAACGATGACGAGCTGAAAAAATGCCAATTAGTGGTGTCGTCTTCGTTGAAAAATTTGGTGAAGTAATTGGGAAGACGTCAAGGAACTCAAAAATCAGTTTTGATTCTTTGTTACGTTTCAGGATACTATCGACTAATTATTTTTCGGCTACTTTCTCTAAAAATACCGTTTTCAAATTCTTCCTTTCAGGTGCGAAACTCACTATTTCAGTTTGAAGCAGGATGCTTTGTAGCACTTCGTTGTTTGTCGTTGTTTGTCGTGTAGTAATGGAGTATTGATCCTGTTCTATTTTTATTGCTTCATACAACTCGTTCGATTCTATCTTGGACATACAATTGACGATGTATTTTGAAGTATTTTGAAAACTAAGAATCTCTTTTAATGTTCCGTTCAAAACCACTTTTCCATGATTCAGCATTGCGACCGAACTGCACAATTCCTCGGCATTGTCCATGCGATGGGTTGAAATAAGGATCGTTTTTCCAGCCGATTTCAATTCTAAAATAATTTGTTTGAGCGATTCGGCATTTACAGGATCGAAACCGCTGAAGGGCTCATCCAAAATAAGCAAACTTGGGTCGTGAATAAGCGATGCAATTAATTGAATTTTTTGTTGTTGCCCTTTCGAAAGTTCTTCAATTTTTCTGCCTAAAAGCGGTGTGATTTCCAAGCGTTCAGCCCAAAGCAAAAGACGACTTTTTGCTTCTGATTTTTTCAGACCTTTCAAAGTGGCTAGAAAGACGAGATGTTCGTCTGCACGCATTTTAGAATAAAGTCCCCGCTCTTCGGGCAAATAACCAATTTTGGAAAGATGAGAATCGCTCAGAATTTGATTGTCGAACCGTATTTCGCCAGAATCGGGCAATAGAATACGGGTGAGTAAACGAAGTAAAGTCGTTTTTCCAGCTCCGTTTGGCCCAAGCAATCCAAATATTTCGCCTTTTGGAATCGAAAAAGAGACACCATCTAGTGCTTGATGACCTTCGTATTTTTTAGAGAGTTTTTGAAAGAGAACCAATTTGAATTATGAGTTAAAAATGATGAGAGTTGAACGAAGGCTGATCATGGCTTTGTATTATTCATAATTTATCACTCATAATTCATCATTCAATACGCCACTTTTATTCCGTGATACGTTTCCATATTTTCGTAGTTTTTGCGCAAAGGATGGCCTTTCCAGTCGGCTGGCAATAAAATTCTACGCATGTCTGGGTGGCCTTCAAACCAAATTCCCATCAAATCAAACGCCTCTCGTTCGTGCCAATTGGCCGATCGCCAAACTGGATTTACGCTTGGAATGATTGGCAGAAATGAGTTGTTGAATTCGTAAAATTCGGCCTTTGTTTCCTCAGAATATGTTCTTGGCAAAAATACTTTCAGAACGATCGAATGATTATAAGGAATAGAATAAAGATGATAGACCATTTCTAATGAATCATTTTTCATTCCATTGTCAATTGCTGTAAGGTTCGAAAGGAAATCGAAATAGAGTCCTTCGGTGGCAAATAGAAATTGGCATATTTCGACCAACTGATTTTTGTCGACCGTGATGGCGGGTTGTGCAATTTCGGCCTCGATTTTGAGGACAGTCTTTTCTGGAAATATTTCCGTCAACTTTGCAACTATCTCTGTGAAGGTCATTAGCTTTGGTTTACTTCATGTAAATTAAAGCAAAATTACCGTTTAAGTTTCAACCCAACTAAAATAGAACGTTTTTGAATGGCTATAAAAGAAGAATCGCTCGACCAACAATGGGTTAGGTTGCTCGAAAAATTGAATGAAATGCTTGGCAAAGAGGCAACCATGGATGCTATTTTGTTTTTGATTGGGGTGCAAGAATTGGGCCAAGGTTTTAGGCCGTTTTCAAAAGAAGAAAAACAAGATTTGATGCACATCGCAACGTGCAAGGTTTTAAGCTTTTCAGGCTATTACGAACTGGACGGAATGGATGCTGAAGGCTGGCCGCATTGGAATCTTGCAAAAGCGATCCCCATATTGAGTTTAGATGACCAAGAAAAAATGCTGAAAATGTGTGTTTTAGAATATTTCGAGGGATATTAAATCTCGATTATTAGGTACACCGTGTTCTGTGGGGCACAGAACACGGTAGGCTCTAGAAAATAACAAACCTATTTTGTAACTTCGTAAAAAGCCATTGTCATGACAGTTTCTCAATTACAAAAGGATTTGATAGACCATGTGAAACGAACACAGGATGTGGCTCTTTTGAATAGGTTGAAGCTGTTTTTCGAAAAGAATACTGTCAATAAAACCTATGTGATGTCGCCAGTGGAAAAACAAAGAGTAGATATAGCTTTGTCACAACAGAAAGTAGGTGATTTTTTTACTAACGAAGAAATTTTTGCCGAATTGGATGAATGGCTAAAAGAATAGTATGGTCGAAAGTCGCCACGTTCGATTTTAAAGAAATTCTAGATTTTTATATTAGACGCAACGGCAACACAGTGTATGCAAAAAAGCTAAACGAATCGCTCAAGAAAACCTTGAAGCTCCTTTCTGAATACGAATATTTGGGCGTAATCTCTGATTATGAGGAAGTAAGAGTACTGATAAAAGGTGACTTGAATGTGTATTATAAACTTTTTCCTGAATATATTTTTTTGATTACCGTTTGGCACGCCAAACAAAATCCTGATTTGTTGGAAAGAAAAATCCTTGATTTATAGCCACGTTTTCTTCCCATTTTGTCTCACAGAGCGAAATACTTTTCTTGATGCTTTTTTCATCAAAATTCTTCTATAACTTGCATTTTCAATTATAGTTTTAGTAAGATGAAAATCATCTCTTACAATGTAAATGGAGTACGCGCGGCTCTTGATAAAGGCTTGGCCGAATGGCTACTTGCCTCC
>JAYVIX010000101.1:0-5153 GCA_043769845.1 Cytophagales bacterium | reverse complement strand
GTAAAAGTGGCTCCTGAATCTATCGGATTCAATACATAATTCTTCACCAGAACAGAATCTTTATACCCCTTTGCTGAGGCCAAAATGGTGTCTTTTAGTACAAAAAAATTGGTGGCGTGAATATTCACAAAGAGATTTTTTTTCTGCAAAAGAAATTGTGCTTTTCCTGTGCTATCTGTTTGTATATGAGTAGGTAATGAATCTTTTTCTGCCGAGATATTTATTTTGGCTTTAATAGGTTGTAGGTTTTTATCTTGAATAGAAATGTGGAATGGAATCGAATCTTTTAAAACGATGCTTGGTTTTACAACCATAGGCTCAGTTTTTTTCCTGCAATTGAAAAAATGGATATTATCAAGCACAAAATCGTTTCCTAACAATTCGGTTGTAAAAGCTTTTATTTTGATGTCGGCTTCGGTGGCTATTCCAGAGTTCCAAAAAGTAAAAAAAATGCTTCCTCTACAATGTTGGTAGTTGTAATTGAACGGTTTGGATAATCGGACGTTATTGATCGAAATATCCAATTGGGCAGGATTATTTTTCAACAAAGTGGCAAAAAAGAGCGAAAAATAATAGTCGGTATTTGGTTCAATCTTGATTTTTTGTTGCCAAGCGATTTTGCTTCGGTCTTCGGCACCGTCTACGATCAGCATTTTGCCCAGATTTTTGAAATTGGTATCAAGACACAAGCGATAGTTGTTGTGTACTTCGGAGGGATTGTTGGTCACAAAAATGCTTCCTTGAAACCAGTCTTTAGAATACGCTTTTTTATAATCAGAATAAAAATCCTTTATACCGTTCTCGAAATCAGAGTTTTGGATTAAATTTTTGCCCGATTCAAACCCTTCAGGGCAGCCTGATTGTGCAAATGGCTTTTGGTAGGAGAGGAGTAAAATAAAAAGGCTGAGAAAAACTCGATTCATCGCAATTTTTAAAAGACATAAAACTCAAAAATAAACAAAGCATTCCGATTTAGAAAGGAGAATAGCCAGATCATTGACTAATGTGTGTCAAATAGAACCCTATTTAGAATTGACCGTAGAAAAAGAAAATTCCTCTATACATATTTAAACATAATAGATCATTTTTATGAAAAAGCTTTTTGTTCTTGCCAATGTTTTTCTTTCTTTTTACACGCTTTCGGCTCAAGGTAAATGGGAAACTGTTCCTGTACCATTCAAACATACACTGATCAATACGATTGTCGTAGATGAAAAAAATAACAAATGGTTGGGGACGGATATCGGAGTTTTTAAGTACGATAATAAAAACTGGAAATCGTTTTCGGTCGAAAATGGCTTGCCAAATAATGCTGTAGAAGCAATCGCTATTGATTCGAAAGGTCTAAAATGGTTCGGAACCGACAACGGATTGAGTGTTTTTACGATACGACTTTTGTCAACTATCAGGAATCGAACGGATTAGCAAGCAACTTTATTTATTGTGATTTGATGGATAAGGACGGAAATAAATGGATTGGAACGGATGGTGGTTTGAGTAGGTTGAAAGATACTTCATGGACTACTTACATGACGGTGGACGGTTTGGCCGACAATGCAGTAGAGGCAATCGCAATAGATAAGCAAGGTGCAATCTGGCTAGGAACCGAAAATGGTGTGAGTCAATTTGATGGTTCAAAATGGAAAAACTACACTATGAAAGATGGTTTGTTGGACAAACTCATACATTGCTTGCAAATCGACAAGGCGGGAAATATTTGGGTGGGTTCTACCAAATGATTATCCAAGTTCGATGGTACCAAATGGGTGAGTTTCACGATGGCAAATGGTCTGCCCAAAAACCATATCAACTGTATCAATTCGGATGCTAATGGAAATGTGTGGATAGGTACCGAAAGTGGCGCAAGCAAGTACGATGGCAAAACGTGGAAAACATTTACGATCGTTAACGGACTGTCTAACAATCATGTAGAATGTATCGCAACGGACAATTCAAATGTACTTTGGTTCGGAACCAAAGGCGGCAGCATCAGCAAATTGACTTATTAGTTTTTAGTTGTTAGTAGTTAGTGATTAGTACTAACAACTAGCCACTAACTATCGACTACTATTTCCAATCACCTGCAAAATAAAGGGTGCCCAATAATAGGGATGATGGTATTTCGGGTTTTTAGTGCCACACGAAAGGCATCGCCCACGGTCATCGTCTTGATATTTCGGTAAAAATCAGCCATCAAGAGCGAAGTGGCCTCATCGCTCACTGCCCAAAGGCTTGCGATTACAGCTTTTACACCATTGTCAAAAAAACCAGTTGCAGGACTGATAGGTACTTCGGCATCGCTACTCATGGCACTATTGCAGGCCGAAAGAATGACTAGGTTTAAATTGTTCATCAAATTCAAACCCCAAAGATCATGCAACGACAAGTTTCCATCTTCTCCCTTGGCTAGGTTTTTGGCCATCGTGAGGTAGGAAAGTTCCGGTTTGGCATAATCCAAGTTGCCATGCGTGGCAAAATGGGCGATATTGTATTCTGAACTTAGATTTTTGGCTTTGTCTTCGGTTGCTTCCTTGCGCAAATACATTTGGGTATTGGGGAAATTCTTCTTAATCAATTGAATTTCTTCTTCTGAAGCTGGTAAGGTTTCGTCTGGATATCCAAAAGCAACAATCTTGATCGCGTTCACATCCGCATTCGCCTCCCTGTTCAACATTTTGAAATCTTTGGTGTAGAAGATTGTATAATTTTCTACCAGAAAGTTGAAACGACCATTGGCAAGCGTTTTTCCTAATAACTGAAACGGCAAGAAATGTAACTTGTCGGAAGGCATAATAGCCAGTTGCTTTTTAGTCTTGATCGCATCTTGAATAGGAGCAATGAGGTAGCCGTAGGCCTTTTCCAGATGCTGCAACAACACATCTTGCTGTTTGGTGTCGAGCAGCAGTTCGTTGCGTTTGCTTTGTGCGTTGCTTGTATCCAGGCTATTGGTCACCACACCTTCTTTCTGTTTGATTTGGTTTCGGATAAAATTCACAGTCTTCCTCACCTCGTTGGCCGAAACAGGTACAATGCGTGCAATGGCCGAATCCCTGCTTGCCACAAAAATATAGAGCTGGTTCTCGCCAAGAAGGTACGACACCATCACCATGTCCTTCGGAATCTTGTTTCTATTCAGTCGCATGTCGATGTATTTGTCGGCATCGGCATGGACGTTCTTGCGCACAAAACTCACATAATCAGTCGAAGCCACATTTTTGATGCTTTCCAACTTTAGCAATTTCTCCTTATCCCGTTCTTCTGAAGGCTTGCTTTTCTCGAGGGAAATTTGCTTCTCGATGCCTTCCCATGTGACAACAATTTATACGGTTTTATCATAAACTGTGTCCAACTATTTAGAGGGCTAGATTCAAACCTCATCTTATAAAACTTTTCTAGTCAACTTAAACACTGACAAGATTACACTAAAAATCAAAGACTTAGTGTTGTTTTATTATTACCAAAAATGTTCGTTTATTAATATAGCATAATCAGTCCTAGAGAAAAAGCTTCACCTCGTTCTTTGGGACACAGATCGCTTCTTGTTTCGCAATGTTGAACGCAGAACAAGATGATAAAACAGAATTATTAACCAAAAAAGCAGCCGAACATCAATGGCAACAAAGCCCAGATGCTAGCAGGCGAGTTTGTTTGGTTCAGAAATTGCTTTATTTCGACAGAAAATGTAATGTGGCTTGTGTTCGCGATTAATTGCCAATCACTACAAAAGTATTTTAAGGAAGCAATTTTTCTATTTTTGTAACTAAAAGAGGCTCTTTATCTTAAATAAAGCCAAATAACTTATTCAAAGATTGTGTCTTTGTTTCCATCGACACATTCTTTGCTTTCATCGACACCTTCTATAGAACCATTTTTTCCTTCAATCGAACCCTTTTTCTTAATTATCCTTCCATATAAAGTAAAAATGCATCCATAAGTGAAAATGATGGATGCAATGGCAATCTGTTTTTTGCTTTTCACCAAATATTATTATGCATCTATATACTCCGAAATGAATGCTCGGGTGGGCTTGATTTTTGCCAACTTGCTTTTTCATAAAATGTATACAAATGTGCTGAATTAGCCGGAACATGCGAATTCTGTAACTATTCCCCCTAAATGTATAATACTTACTTTAGTTTAACATCCCACTTTTGTGGTATAATGCTATGCTCTGATTTTTTCTGCAAAAGCCATTTCTTTCTATTATGAGTAAAATCAAAAAAACAATCCTTGTTATATCTTTTCTACTCGTAGTACTGTTTGCGATAGTGATTTTATTTATTTCTCCCATTTCGAAATATTTGGTCGAGAAGTATGACGAGAAATATACAGGCCGACAAATCACGATGGATTGGGCGTATGTGAATCCTTTTACGGGCTATATTTATTTCAGCGGACTCAAAATTTACGAATCCAATAGCGACAGTTTGTTCATTTCGGCCAATAGTCTCAGTGCCAATTTTGCGCTGTACAAACTGTTTTCTAATACCTACGAAATAAGCGCATGTACGCTCGACAAACCGCGTGGTGTTCTGATTCAGAATAAAAATGTATTGAATTTTGATGACGTCATAAAACGCTTTTCATCAGATAGTTTGGTAGCTTCTTCTGAACCTATTCATTTAAACATTTTAGGAATAAAGATAAATGAAGGCGAATTTTATTACAACGAACAGATTACGCCTATCAAGTATTTTCTCAAAAACGTGAACATTGAAAGCGAAGGAATTCGTTGGGATTCGGATACGATAGTTTCCCATTTTTCATTCTTATCAGGCATTGGAACTGGCGATTTGGAGGGCAATTTTACGATCAATACCAAAAATTTGGATTATCGTTTTGTAGCCTTGGCGCACAAGTTCGATTTGAACATTATTCAGCAATACCTAAACGAACTAACCAATTACGGCATTTTCTCGGCCTCGCTTGATGCCGATTTAAAGGCAAAGGGAAATTTCAACGATGCGGAAAATATTACTGCTTCGGGCATGTTGGCTATCAATGCGTTTCATTTTGGAAAGAACGTGAAGGAAGATTATGCTTCATTCGATAAACTCATTTTGTCTATTACAGAACTGAGTCCTAAAAACCGTACTTATTTGTTCGATTCTGTGGCGCTCACTCGGCCCTATTTCAAGTACGAGCGTTACGAT
>JAYVIX010000100.1:0-18124 GCA_043769845.1 Cytophagales bacterium | reverse complement strand
ATTCGGGGAAAATGGACGAGGTACTTTCCATGTTGGAAAACGCCATGGCTGAAGATCATAAAATCTTAATTTTCAGTCAGTTTGTAAAACACCTTGATTTGCTCCGCACCCAATTGGACGAAAAAGGCGTTACCTATGCCTATTTGGACGGAAGCACACGCGATCGTCAAAAGGAAGTAGAAACGTTTCAGAACGAAGAAAATGTGAAAGTTTTCCTGATTTCGTTGAAAGCTGGAGGTGTGGGACTCAACCTTACAGCGGCCGATTATGTGTTTATCCTCGACCCATGGTGGAACCCAGCAGCCGAGCAACAGGCCGTAGACCGTGCGCACCGTATTGGGCAAGAAAAAAAGGTGTTTATCTACAAATTTATCACCAAAAACACCTTGGAAGAAAAAATTGTGCTGCTTCAAAATTCTAAGAAAAAACTGGCGAGCGATATCATCAGTACCGAAGAAAGCTTTGTGAAATCGCTCACGCAGGAAGATATTATGAATTTATTCGTATAACATTAATTAATATTCATAATACTGTCCTGAACAGAAAACAAAAAAGCCAGACATAATCTGGCTTTTTTGTTTTTGACTAACTCAAAAAATGCTTGTAGTTAATTTGGCCAATCGCTGTTCATTTGGAATAGTTGTTCAATGCTTTATGATAAGACGTCCTAAGTCGGAAATGTTCCCAATATTTTATCGTTATTATTAAGATGGTTTTTTGTGGCAAAACGTTGCCGTCCGCTGCAACTATTTTTATCGAGATCTGATCAAATGTGTATCAACACTATTTTTTTAGTGTTTAACTTTTAATGTTGTGGCAAAACATCTCAAAAAATATGAAAAAAAAATTCTTACCACTTCTTGCGGCAAAGTTGTCGCTTTTCACTTTAGTAGCACAAGCGCAGTTGCCAGTCGCTACGTGGTCTTTTGACGGAACTGTAAACCCTACTTCTGTTGCCACCATCACTGCCACTAATACAGGTGTCACTTTTGTGGCAGATAAAAACGGCAATGCCGGTAAAGCCGCTTATTTCAACGGATCGGCACGAATTGCCGTTTCAAATGCTGCAGCTTTCAACAGTACAGGAGGATTCTCGGTCACGTTCTTGGCAAAAAACGAACAAAATACAGGCGATGTATTCTTCAAACGCACTCCAGGTCGTGATGTACGAGCGTATTTTAGCGGAGCAAATAAACTCACTTTACAATCTGCTACTACATCAAACGTTTACGCTGAAGCGTCTGCTCCAAATGGAACGATACTGAACGAATGGCATCATTTTGTAACCGTTTACGATGGAACTAGCTAAAAACTGTACGAAGATGGTATGCTTGTAAAAACACAAGCTACTACGATTGCTCCAAGTTGGACGGGCGGAACAGTAGAAATTGGGTCGTTTATTGGAACTCCTAACCCGACTGAAGGATTGGTAAACTTGCCAAAATCGGGTAAATGGAGCGCTACAAATATGCTTGGCGACATTGTGGTAGAAGGAAACGGACAAGTTGTTGATTTAAACAGCGAATCTTCTGGCGTATATTTTATCCAAACGGAATCGAATACTTTCAAAATAGTGGAAAAATAATCATTATTTTGATTGGCATTAAAAAAGGGTCGCTCAATTAAAGCGACCCTTTTTTATGCTTGATTTTAGAAGAAAGATTATCGGCTCATTACTTTTTCTACTTTCGCTACAATATCAGCAGCTGTCAGTCCGTATTTTTTCATCAATTGATCAGGAGTACCCGATTCGCCAAACGAATCATTTACTGCTACCATTTCGATTGGTTTAGGGTTATTGCGCCCGATTAACGATGCAATGCTTTCTCCCAAACCACCTATGTAATTGTGCTCTTCGGCAGTAACTACTCGACCTGTTTTCGCTACTGATTTCAGAACTGCTTCTTCATCCAATGGCTTGATGGTGTGAATGTTGATGATTTCGGCATCAATGCCTTTTTCGGCCAGAATCTCGCCAGCTAAAATGGCTTCCCAGACCATATGACCAGTTGCGAAAATCGAAACATCTTTTCCTTCATTAATCATGAGGGCTTTCCCGATTTCAAATTTCTGATCGGCTGGTGTAAAATTGGGAACCGCTGGACGACCGAAACGTAAATAAACAGGTCCTTCGTAATTAGCCACCGCAAGTGTAGCCGCTTTTGTCTGGTTGAAATCGCATGGATTGATCACGACCATTCCTGGAAGCATTTTCATCAACCCAATGTCTTCCAAAATCTGATGTGTGGCACCGTCTTCGCCCAAGGTAAGACCCGCGTGTGAGGCAGCAATTTTTACGTTTTTGCCTGAGTAAGCGACCGATTGACGTATTTGGTCATAAACTCGTCCTGTAGAGAAATTAGCAAATGTACCTGTAAAAGGAATTTTTCCACCAATGGTCATTCCTGCAGCCAAACAAATCATGTTGGCTTCGGCAATTCCTACTTGAAAAAAGCGTTCTGGAAACTCTTTTACAAAAGCATCCATTTTGAGCGAGCCAATCAGGTCGGCACAAAGTGCGACTACATTGGGGTTTTGTTTGCCAGCTTCTAACAAGCCAACGCCAAAACCTGAACGTGTGTCTAATTTTTCAGTGAACGTGTATTTTTTCATTTTGCCTAAAAAGAGCGACAAATATAAGGCTTTGGCTCGCAGATGACGCTGATCGGAATGATTTTCGCAGAATTAAAGTGCAATTTAGTGAGCTAAGCCAAGTTTGACAGACTATGAACGGTCGACTACTTGATATCTGAGTTCCAGTTTTTAACCGCTACATTTGTAATCTATGCCCAAAACTCGTCCTACAGCACTCACAATTGCCGGCTACGATCCTTCTGCAGGAGCTGGTTTATTGGCAGACATCAAGACCTTTGAATCAGCCAAAGTGTACGGTCTTGGTGTTGTCTCGGCTCTTACTTGGCAAAACGAAAGCGAATTTGAACGTGTAGAATGGCTTTCGGCTGAAAAAATCATTTCACAAATCGACATTTTGCTTCGCAAATCGAAAGTAGAATATGCCAAAATTGGCTTAATCGAAAATGTAGAAACGTTTACAAAGGTTGTTCACTATTTAAAAACACAAAATCCTAAAATCCGAATCGTTTGGGATCCAATTTTGAAAGCTTCTGCGGGTTTCGATTTCCACCAAACTTCCAATTTAAAAGCGTGGCAGGAAGTATTAAATGAATTATATATCATTATTCCAAATTGGCAAGAAATCAATTGGCTTTCGGGAGGAAAAGAGGGTTTGGATGCTGCTGTGGAACTTGCCAAGCAATGTAAAGTTTTCCTCAAAGGCGGACATAATCCGAAGAAACTAGGATATGATTATTTAGTGAGTAACCAAAACCTAGTCTTCAATCCTGACGGAACCACAAATCTCGAAATCTGCACGACCAGTTTCAGACCAAAAGCCAAAAACGTTCCGCCCAAACATGGTTCTGGCTGTGTGCTTTCGGCTGCACTCACGGCTTATTTGGCAAGAGGTTTTCGAGACCAAAAAGCATGTCTGCTCGCCAAAGAATATGTCACCAGAGTGCTCACAAGCAACCCAAGTCTTTTAGGATTTCACAATTTGTAAAGTAAATTTCGGTCAGAAGTTCTAAAATTTTCCATTTTGCAAATAATGAAGAAGCGTGCGTCATGAATTCGTATCTGGTTTTCGAACTCTTTATTTAGTGTTTCTGAAATGGCAAATTGATTTCGTTTGATAAATGCAAAAAATACACATAGAAGTGCGCCAACCTTTATTGGATTTCTTCCAGAAATTAAGAGACTAATTAAGGGACTTTCATTTCCAAGTGTCTCGTATCTACTTGTTTTGTATATTTGTATGTCTGTAAAAACGACAAGCAAACAAAAAACAATTTGAATAATGAAAAGTAGAATAGGTCTCATTGGGGCTTTTCTGGTCATTTCCCCACTCTTCTTCTTGTACATCTACAAGCACGATCAACATTCTGATCCCAAGCATCACAATCGAGCCCACATCGTGATGGATTATTTGCACCACGACAGTGCAACTGCTTGGGGCCAAATCGTGAAATACAAGCAAGCCAACCAGCTAAGTACCACCAAAAATAAGTCGCATTTCGAATACGAATTCATGCTGAAAAGCAAAAAATACAGAGGTCTGGTGTACGAAGCCGAATTACACCACGACAATCATCAGCATTTAGGAGTGAACGATTCAATCCGAATTCTCTACTCGCAAAGTGATCCTTTTTTGAATATCCCCCACATTATTGCAGACGATCTGCATCAGATGAATCAGTAATCGTAATAATAGCCGCGAATGCACGAATAGAAACAATATCACTGCCTGTCTATTCGTGCATTTGCGGCTATTTTTTGGCTAAATTGCCTTAAATTTTAGACGAAGTGCAAAAAATCATTTTCTACCTCTGGGGCAGTTTTGCGGTGTTTTTTATAGGCATCATTTTGTGGATTTTTTTAGTCCAAATCAATTTCCTTTACCTTTTTGGCGAAATGCCCTCTTTCGACAAACTGGAAAACCCCAAAAGCGAAGTTGCTTCAGAGTTGTATTCAGAAGACAAAGTCTTATTGGGCAAATATTTTCGCGAAAATCGTACGCCAGTTGAATATGAGAATATCTCACCTCTTTTTGTCAATACACTTATCGCAACTGAAGATGTGCGTTTCCACGAACATTCAGGGATCGATTTAAAAGGACTTTTGGCAATAGTTCCCACCTTATTGACAGGCCAGCGAAGAGGTTCGAGCACGATTACTCAGCAGTTAATAAAAAATTTATTTGGGACGCGAGAGGAAGCATATGAAGGTTTATTGAGCAAAATACCGCTGATCAAAACCGTCATAATCAAAACAAAAGAATGGATTACGGCTGTCAAAATTGAAAATTCTTATACCAAAGAAGAAATCATGACCATGTACCTCAATACGGTTGATTTTGGAAGTAATGCTTTTGGAATTCAAGTGGCTGCACAAACCTTTTTTGCAAAAAAGCCAATGGATCTAACTTATCCTGAATGTGCCATTTTGGTGGGTGTCTTGAAAGCTCCAACGCTTTATAGTCCAGTTCTGAATCCCAAAAATGCACTAAACAGACGAAATACTGTTTTGGAACAATTGGAGAAATACAACTACATCTCTGTCAAGTCGCTTGATTCGATGAAGGCACTCCCGATCGAACTCAAATTCAAGGTCGAAAACCACAACAAAGGATCTGCCACTTATTTCCGCTCGATGGTAAGCAATTATTTGATCGACTGGTGTGCCAAAAACAAATTCGACTTGTATTCTGATGGACTGAAAATTTACACCACCATTCATTCAAAAGTGCAGATCTATGCCGAACAAGCTCTAAATGAACATTTGACAATCATTCAGTCTAAATTTTTTGAACATTGGAAAGGTCGCAATCCGTGGGTGTCCGAAAACGGAAAAGAAATTCCCAATTTCATCGAATCAGTTTCGAAACGAACCGACATCTATCAGCAATACAACACCGCTTACGAAGGCAACAAAGACTCTGTCAAGTTCTATATGAACAAAAAACGAAAGGTCACTGTGTTTGCGTACAAAGGCGAGATTGATACCGTAATGAGTCCTATTCAGGAAATCGCTTATTACAAAAAATACTTGCAAGCAGGTTTTATGAGTATGGACCCGACCAATGGCCATATCAAAGCTTGGGTAGGTGGCGTGAACCATAAATTTTTCAAATACGACCATGTAAAGCAAGCACGCAGACAACCTGGTTCTACTTTTAAGCCCTTTGTGTATGCTACTGCAATGGAAAATGGGTATACGCCTTGTGACGAATTTCAAGATGTGCCTACTACGTTCCAGTTTTTTGATGGAAATGAAAATAAAACTTGGACACCTCAAAATAGCGAAGGAAAATATACAGGCCAGACTATGACTTTGCGCCAAGCAATGGCTCGTTCGGTCAATTCGATCACGGCTAATATGATGAAAATCGTAGGCCCAGAAAAAGTAGCAGCAACTGCTCTGAAACTTGGAATTACGAGTCCGCTGGAGGCCGTTCCGGCTTTGTGTTTGGGTTCTAGCGATGTTTCTATTTATGAATTGGTCAATGCTTACAGCACTTTTGCCAACAATGGTACTTGGACAGAGCCAATCTTTATCACCCGCATCGAAGACAAATATGGAAATGTGATCCAAGAATTTGTACCACAAACGAAAGAGGCTATGAATGAGGAAAGTGCTTATAAAATGGTACACATGCTCAAAGGTGGAACCGAAGAAAAAGACGGAACGGCCTTAGGATTACATCGTTATGGCATCACTCGTGGCAACGAAGTAGGCGGAAAAACAGGTACGACATCTAATTATTCAGATGGTTGGTTTATGGCCATCACTCACAATTTGGTAGCAGGTGCTTGGGTCGGAGGCGAAGACCGAAGTATCCATTTTAGAACTTACGCGTTGGGACAAGGTTCCAAACTTGCACTTCCGATCGTGGGCAAATTCTACGAAAAAGTATATGCCGACAGCACCACAGGCATCAAAAAAGGATATTTCAAACGACCAGCAGGTTTTGATGTAGAACTTAATTGCCAACGTTATAAAAGTGGAAAGAAGCGGACTTCCGCAGACACCTCAGGAACTGATCAATATGTGGCACCAGAGAAAAAGATAGATTTTGAATAAAAAGCGAAGGTGATCATGTTCGGTCATGATCACCTTCGCTTAAACATTCAACAACCGGTCCACAATTATTCCAGTGGCTACACCTACATTGAGCGATTCGGCTGCACCTATTCTTGGAATACTAATTTTATTTGTCACATAATTGAATAATATTTCATTTATTCCGTTCGCTTCATTTCCCATCAAAAGAATACATGGAAATGTTTGTTCAAGTTTATATAATGAGTTGCCTTCCATACAGGCAGCCAAAACAGGAATATTTTTATTTACCTGAAAGTAGGATTCCAAATCAGTATAAAAAGTATTCACTCTGGTAAAAGAACCTTTGGTGGCATTGATCACTTTCGGGTTATAGACATCGACCGTGTCATTACTACATACAATGTTTCGGATTCCATACCAATCTGCAATTCGGATAATCGTCCCGAGATTGCCTGGGTCGTTTATTCCATCCAGCGCAATGGTCAGTCCTTCAATTTCAGGAATTTGTATTTCTTTCGTTTTTACAACCGCCAAAGCACTATGGTTGGTTTCCAAAGTACCTAGTTGGGCGAGTTCTTTTTCGGTAATAATTTCTATCGGTGCATTTTGCTTGTTTTTATTCAACTCCTGAAAATAAGAGGCAGTACACAAAACTCTGGCTACCTGATAATCGGAAACCAATACTTCTTGTACATTTTTGTGACCTTCGACCAAAAATGCGTGTTCAATTTTGCGGTATTTCTTATTTTGCAAAGAATTGATGAACTTGATGTCTGCTTTGCTTAGCATCTCCCCTTATTTTGAGTAAATCCCAAATTTACATACTGTTTTCCATCGCTTTTTCTTTCTTCCAAAGTTCTTGTAATACTATTCGGTATTTGGAAAAGAAGGGAGCAATCGGAAAAGATGAATATTTGCTTTCGAGTGTCGAAACGAAAGGTGCGAAAGCGGTTTCGAAGGACAAATTCACTCCATTATATCAGCAAAAGCCAAATCGAAAACTGTTTATATTAGGTTCAAAGCCTTATTTCTACTTTTATATCATAGGCAGTTCACTTCAATTCAAAGATAAAATCGAGAAAAAGAAGGAAAAAGTACGCTTAAAATACGATCGCAAAATCGCAAAAGATTCGCTACACCCCAAGCATGTGGCCTATTTGAAAGATGTAAAAGAAGAAAAACTAACTAAACTGGATAGGCGCGAAAAAGAAGGAAATGGATTCATGCGCACATTTGGCGAAGCACCTGCAATAGCCGACAAATACCGATTAGAACGCACTGCCGAAATGATGCAGCAAATGCTGAAAGCGAAAGGCTATTTTCATAATCAAGTAAAAACAATCTATGATACAACCGGCAAAAAAATAGCCGTTTTGTATCGTGTGGAGGAAGGCCAAGCCCACAAAATAGACACAATCACGTACGAAGTGGCCAATACAAAAGTGGAGTCTCTGATGCTTTTGGAAGCAAACCATAGTGCAGTCCGAATTGGTCGAAGGTTGGATGAATCGAGTTTGGTGCAAGAGCGAGACCGAATAGATAAGTTACTGAAAGACAATGGATATTTTGGTTTCGACAAACAATCTGTCAGCTATGTGGTGGATACAAACGCAAGTCCTTTTTCGGCAAGTGTGCATTTGAAAATTGTGTCAGATTCCAATTCGGCCATTTTTAGGCAATATCGAATCGGCACGATTACTTGTTTGCTTGAATACAGCAAGTTTGCCAAAAACAAATTAGACACTATTTGGTACGACAAGGTGCAATTCGTACAAGCCAAAAATCGGTTTGGGAAAAAAGTGATCGCAGGGAAAATCAAATTTCGACCTGATGATTATTATAGTCAAGAAAAAACCACTAACACTCAGCTGAATCTAAGTAATTTAGACAATTTTAAATATGTCGATGTGCGCTATGTAGTGGCCAATGACTCGACACTTAATATGTTTATTGTTTTGAATTCGAACAAAAAATACCAAATAACTGACGAATGGGGCCTTAATGTCACGCAAGGTTTGCCAGGGCCGCAGGGAAGTATCTCGTTTTTAAATAGAAACGTGCTGCGTGGATGCGAAAACGTGGATGCAAGTATTCGATACGGAATCGAAGGCGTGGCGAGTGCCACCGATGCAAATGTGGTATACAAAACAGCAGAAGGTTCGGTCGATGTCGGAATTACGTTTCCACAAATGTATTTCCCGACCAAATTAAGATTCAAGTTCAATAATTATTTTCCCAAAACTCGTTTTAGCTTTTCGTTTAACAACATTGTTCGCCCCGAATATTCGCGGAGAAATTACAAATTGGCCGTCAATTATACTTTTATCAGGAATACTTATTCACGTTATATTTTGTCTATTGCTGACCTCAACGTGGTACAAACTCCTTATAAAACGCAATCGTTCAATGATTATTTGCAGACATTACTCCTGCAAGGCAACACTCTTTATACCAGCTTTTTGCCTTCGTTTGTATCAAGTATGCACTTTACCTATTTGTACAACAACAACGATTTTACACGTTTTGTGAATGGACGTTTTCTACGACTTTTTGCCGAAACTGGCGGAACAAGTTTGAGATTCTTCGAACAACGGCTCAAGGAAACTAAAATTATCAATTCGGATGATTTGCTTTTTGGCGAACTTTCTTATTATAAGTTTCTGAAATTCAGTGCTGATTATAGAATCTATCGATCTGTTTTGCCCAAAAGCCAATTTGCTTTTCGACTAAATGGAGGGTTGGCCTTTTCGAGTAGTGAAAACAGAACACTTCCCTACGAAAAATATTTTTTCTCTGGTGGAAGTAACAGCATCAGAGCATGGCGACCGAGGCGGCTGGGGCCAGGTTCGCAAGCACCTGTCAACAAATTGGCTAACGGAAGCTTCGATTATAAATTCGAACAACCAGGCGAAATCATTCTGGAAGCAAGTGCTGAATCCCGTTTTAAGATCATAAAATTCATCGAAGGAGCCGTATTTGCCGATTTTGGTAACGTTTGGCGATTAGGAACTTCGCTCACATCTGAAGAATCAGGCCAGTTCAACCCTACAAGATTCTACAAAGAAATTGCTGTGGGGACTGGTGTTGGTTTGCGATTCAACTTTACCTTCATCCTCGTCCGGTTCGATTTGGGAATGAAAGTATACGACCCAGCCTACAAAGTCGCGGAACGATTTGTGGTAAAACAATGGTCGTACACTAATATTATCAATAGGAAAGAATTTGGAATTTTAAACATCGGAATTGGGTATCCGTTCTAAACCATGAATAAAGAGGCAATTGCAAACGAATTCAGAAAAATTCAAGAAGAAATTTGTTCTGAAATATCAAAATTAGATGGAAAAAGCACGTTCGTTTCCGATATATGGAAGCGAAGTCAAGGAGGGGGCGGAAATACCAGAGTATTGCAAAACGGAAATATACTCGAAAAAGCAGGCGTAAATTTTTCGGAAGTATTTGGCACCGTAACCGACCAAATGAAGCAAGCTTTTGGCATGAATGCGGAAGATTTTTATGCCACAGGAGTTTCCATCGTGATGCATCCAAGTAATCCATTTGTTCCAATCATACATATGAATATCAGATATTTCGAACTTCCAGGTCAAACATGGTGGTTTGGAGGTGGAATAGATCTTACACCTATTTATGTGGATGAGGAAGAAGCTTCATTTTTTCACCAACAATTGAAAAGCACCTGTGACGCTTTTGATCCTAGTTATTATTCGAAGTTCAAACAATGGGCGGACGACTATTTTTTCATCCAACACCGAAATGAAACAAGAGGCATTGGTGGCATTTTCTTCGATCACTTAAAAGGAGCCGAGCATGAGAAAGAGTCAATTTTTCAGTTTGTGTGTGCTGTTGGTCGCACATTTGCAGCTACTTATGCACATATTATCCAGAAAAAACAGCTTACTGTATTTACAGAAGAAAACAAAAAATGGCAAGCAATTAGACGAAGCCGATATGTGGAATTTAACCTCGTGTACGACCGTGGTACAAAGTTTGGGCTAGAATCTGATGGTCGTGTAGAATCCATCTTGATGAGCATGCCGCCAATGGCTGAATGGCACTACAATTATGTACCACAACCACAAAGTGTAGAGGAAAAGACATTAGAATATCTAAAAAAAGGAAAGGCTTGGATTTAATCCAAGCCTTTCCTTTTTTATAAACTGTATGGGAGATTATCTTCTTTTAATCGTTTTCTTTCCTGTTGGAACTCTGTTCAAGTTTCCTTTTGATCTTAAATCACTAAAAGCCATAATCATATATTCTACCTTTACACTGAAAGTAAAATATCCATCATTTTTTTTAGGATTACCTCTTACCCTTTCTTTGAAGTATGGAATATCAGATCTGTTTGACAAAATTGCTGCCTCGGAAGTTGCCCCGCCAGGAAATTTGTTAGGCTCTATATAATGTTTGCTGCTTACATCATCAAGATAATCAGTGAACGTCAAACGATAGGTAAACTCTCCTGCGATATTTATATCATGGCGCAACCTCGTTCTAACTCCTACACCAAAGGGCACAACAAGTGAAGACTTTATGTAATCCTTGCCTTCTGTTTCGTACTTGTTCAAACTAACCCATTTGTCATTAAGCTTTCCCATTGGATTAAAGTAAACTACACCTATTCCTGCGTGTGCATAAGGTTCTACAGCCCTACGTTTCTCAAACTTATGCTCAAATGGGAAAATATCAAACATTGTCGAAGCAGAGAATTCAAAAACGTCTGTCCTAAAAGCCAAATTCCTATGTTTTTTGTAAGTTTTATCATCATTCGCAAGTCGAGTCCAGAAACCATCTGCTCTGAAAGAAAAGCGATTGTTGTATCTGAAATACGCACCTGCAGAAAGTGAATGGCGTAATTTATAACAGTCCCAGCCATCACATATATCTCCGTAATAAGTAGACAAGCCCAAGCCGCCAGTGACTTTTATGAAGTTCAAAGCGTTTAATTTCTTTGATTTCAGTGTTTGGGTATGGCTATGATGTTTAGCTCCTTCGTGCTGTGCAAATACAGATGTCGAAAGTACTAAAGTGGCTGCTATAATAAGACCTGATTTTTTCATAAGGTACTCCATTTTGTGAATGGTGATATGATGTAGTCTCCAAAAATAGGGATTTTATATTTACCTATCAAAGTGTGATGTGAGATTTTGGGTCATTTTACACAAATATTTCCCTAAAATATCAAACTCCAAGTTGACTTTCGTGCCTTTAGCAACCGATTTCAAGTTGGTATGTTCAAATGTAAAAGGAATTATAGCCACAGTGAAACTATTATTTTCAGAACTAGCCACCGTCAACGAAATGCCATTTACACAGATAGAACCCTTTTCAATTGTCATGTATTCATGTCGTGATTCATGCGAAAATTTGAAGATCCAACTTCCATCTTTTGAAATTACTTCCTCACAAACTCCTGTCGTGTCCACGTGTCCTTGCACGATGTGTCCATCAAATCTGCCTGTGGCAGGCATACATCGTTCGAGATTGACAAATTCATAGGCTTTTATTTCGCCCAAATTTGTTCTCTCAAGCGTTTCTTCGATAGCGGTTACATTATATATCCCATTCTCGATAGCCGTCACGGTGAGGCAAACTCCATTATGGGCAATGCTTTGACCCAGAACTAGTTCTTCTACAAAAGGTGCTTGTACTCTAAATTCGACATTTCCGTTGGAATGTTTTTGGGTTTCTTTCACCAAACCCATACATTCAATTATGCCTGTAAACATCTTTTCTTTCCTTTAGCTTTGCCTAACAAAGGTTATATTTACCTTCCATTTTTGCAAGCATGTTAATTGACGATTACAAACACAAAGGTCTCCGTAAAAAATTAGTCAAAGAAATGGTCGACAAAGGGATTGTTGACCAAACAGTTTTGTCGGCTATGCAGACTGTACCTCGTCATGTTTTCCTCGAATCGGCTTTTTTGGAACAAGCCTATACTGACAAAGCCTTTCCGATTGGGGATGGACAAACCATTTCTCAACCTTATACAGTTGCGTTTCAATCTCAATTATTAGAACTAAAACGTGGCGATAAAGTGCTGGAAATCGGGACTGGTTCGGGATATCAAGCGTCCATTTTGTGCGAAATGGGAGCCAAGCTTTTTTCAATCGAACGAATAAAAACCTTGCATAAAAGCGCGAGTTTGATTTTGCAAAAACTTGGCTATAAGGCCGACTTGTTTTTGGCAGATGGAAGCTTAGGATTAAAAGCTCATGCGCCCTTTCAAAAAATCATTGTCACGGCAGGTGCTCCTGTTGCGCCCGATTCTTTGCTCGAGCAATTAGACAAAGGTGGTATTATGGTGATCCCGATTGGCGATGGCAAGTCGCAATTGATGGTTAGATACAAAAAAGACATACAGGGAAATATTACTAAAGAAGAACATGGCATATTCAGATTTGTGCCCTTAGTCGGAGAAAAAGGATGGAAAGCAACACAGAAATAATGAACCCAAGACCTTGTTCGGAATCGTATTCCGAAATGACAGAACTTGTCATGCCCAACGACACCAACATGATTTTCAACCTGATGGGTGGAAAACTGATGCATTGGATGGACGTAATCGCAGCCATCGCGGCACAACGTCATTCGAACCGCTTAGTTGTGACAGCATCCGTTGATAATGTATCGTTCAAAGAACCAATCAAACTTGGAAATGTACTGACCCTGAAAGCGAAAGTGACTCGGGCGTTCACCACTTCGATGGAAGTACATATACAAGTATGGGGCGAAGATGTGCCTGCAAGACGTAAATTTAAAAGCAATGAAGCCTATTTTACCTTTGTGGCTTTGGGCGAAAACGGCAAACCTGTTGCTGTACCAGAAGTAATTCCTGAAACAGATGGCGAAAAAGCATTGTACGAAAGTGCACTGAACCGCAGAGAAATGCGTTTGGTTTTGGCTGGAAAAATGAAACCCTCGGAAGCCAGCGGATTGAAAGCGCTATTTGATTAAAATAGGTCTTAGAAATTAGGTATTGGGTTTTAGGCTGAACCAATACCAGACAAAACATAGTAGAATGAAATTGTTCAACGCCACTTTTTATCCAGGTCCTTCACGTATTTACGATCAGGTACCCGCTTTTGCGGCAGACGCTTTTGCAAAGGGAATTCTGAGCATGAACCATCGCAGTGCAGCTTTTGAGGAGATGTACCGACTCACCAGAGCGCGACTTTTTGATTTTCTGAACGTACCCGATGGTTATCATTTGGCTTTTGTTTCCTCGGCAACCGAATGTTGGGAAATTATTGCTCAATCACTAGTCGAAAAACAAACGACTCATTTATATAATGGCGATTTTGGCAAAAAATGGTTTGAAATTTCTAAAAACTTAAAGCCCGAATCCGAAGAAATCGATTTTTCGGTGGACACTTTACTGAAGCCCGAAATACTGGATATTCCGCTTGAAAACGAATGGATTTGTCTCACCCAAAACGAAACCGCCAACGGAACCCAAATTCATGACGAAGTGTTGGGCGCATTTCGCAAAGCCTTTATCGATCAATACATTGCTGTGGACGCTACCAGTTCGCTAGGGGGAATTGATCTCACTATTGGCAATGCCGACCTCTGGTTTGCTTCCGTTCAAAAGTGTTTCGGATTGCCTTCCGGACTTGGCTTAGTTATTTATTCGGATGCTGTCGTACAAAAAGCCGAATCTATTGGCGAAAATCGGCACTACAATAGTTTTCTGAATATTCACCAAAATAGTCTTAAAAATCAAACGCATTATACCCCCAATGTGCTAGATATTTACCTATTATTCAGACTATTAGAGACACTTTCTAACAGTCAGGAAATAGGTAAAAAGACCGAAACTCGAGCCAAACATCTTTACAGTTACTTTCAAGGCTATTCGGAATTTCAGCCAATTAGTCAAAATCCGTTTTGCTATTCCGATACTGTTTTGGCCTTTGAGGGCGAACCTGATTTTATTTCAGAACTAAAAAAAGTAGCTGGACAGAATGGTTTAATCCTCGGAAACGGCTACGGGTCAATGAAAAATAATTCATTCAGAGTCGCTAATTTTCCAGCCATTTCTGATAGAGAAATAGAAGAATTGGTACGTTTTTTTGATAAATTCTGAAATAGCGAGGTTTGTCCTTTTATAAAACCTTCCATTTTCCTGTCCATACCATCAGCACATCGGCACTATTGAGGCGTGTTTTGTTTTTTAGCAGATTGTCTAGTTTCACAGTACCCACTACATAGTTGAAATCTTGTCCGTAATAGCGTTCTGTAATTTTATCGAATTGAAATAAGGCCACGTTTTTCTCGTCATAATACCTCAGGTAAACCTCCAATTCAAGATTGGTCACGTAGTCCATCTTCTTGGTATTCAGGTACTTTTTGTACTCATACCGATAGCCGTACAAGTTGGCCGAAATGTCCGACAGAATAGCCGAACCAATCGGATGACCGCCTGCGCCTTTTCCCATATAAAATTGCTGATCCGAAAAAGAAGCTTCTACAATGACTGCATTCAATTCATTTTCAATAAAATACAATTTATGTCCGCGCGGAATAAATTGTGGCATCGAAAACATGGTGACGGATGAATCACTCATTTTACGAACTATACTTACCGTTTTTATACGGACGCCTTTTTCTTTTGCGTACTGAATGTCGTAATCGTTCAGATTTTGTATGCCGTGGTTGAGTACCAATTCGGGTTTTACAAACACGCCATACGCATGTGCCGCAATGATACATACTTTGTAAAGTGCGTCCATTCCTGAAAGATCGAGTGTAGGATCACTTTCGAGGAAACCCAAATCTTGGGCTTGTTTCAGAGCAATGTCAAAATCGATATTGTCTTTGAAAATGCGCGAAACGATATAATTGGACGAACTATTGAAAATTCCGCTTACCGAAAACAATAATTCGTTGTCGTAATATTCTTCTAAAGTTCTGATAATGGGGATGCTACCGCAAGTAGATCCTTCGTAAAGCAACGAAACATTGTTTTCTTTTTGCAAACGAATGAGATCAGCCAAATGCTCGGCAATCATTTTTTTGTTGGCAGTGACTACGTTTTTCCCTTTGTCTAGCGAAGTTTTCACGATCTCAAGAGCGGCTTCCGAGTCATTGATTACTTCTACGATCAGATTAATTTCGGGATTGTCCAAAATTTCGTTTCTGTCAAACGTGAAACGATCCATCGGAAGGTCTCGCTTTTTGGTTCGGTCCTTCACGCAGATTTTTACGATTTCTACATCGAAACCCAATTTTTGAGCCAAGATTTCATAAATCCCATGTCCGACTACGCCATAGCCAAAAAGCCCAATTTTTAGTGTCTTGTTCATAATAGTAGCAAGTCGTTAGTAGCAAGTCGTTAGTAGCTCACTATTAATTTTTAATTATTAACTATTAATTAAATAAAATTCTCTGAACAATTGTGAAATCGCTTTTGCTTCTGTCAAGAAACCGTCATGGCCATAAAAGGAATCAATCTCTTGATATTCAGCTCCTTTGATATGCTCGGCCAGAAATTTTTGTTCAGAAACAGGAAATAAAATATCGCTACTAATACCGACCACCAACGTTTTAGCCGAAATACTGGCCAACGCATGGAGCACACCGCCACGCCCTCGCCCCAAGTGATGCGAATCAAGGGCTTTTGTCAAATAATAATAAGCATGGCAATTGAACCGGCTCACTAATTTGTTTCCTTGGTGCAACTGATACGAACTGGCTCGATAATGATCCAGTTTTTCAATATCCGTTTCAGACTGTGTTTTCTGATAGGCTTCAAAATTGCGGTACGAAAGAAAGGCAATAGCACGAGCTGCTTTCAAACCTTCGCGCCCAGCGTTTTCGTCTTGCATGGTCCAAGTAGGATCTGCCGCAATCGCCATTCGTTGGGTTTCGTTCAGTGCAATGCCCCAAGGCGAATGGTAGGCATTGGTGGCGAGTACGATTAGATGATCGAAACGACCATTTTCCATCACCGCCCATTCCAAGGCTTGCTGGCCTCCCAACGAACCGCCTACTAACGAATGTATGTGCTTTATTCCCAAATGATTGCATAACAAAATATGCGCGCGAGCCATGTCGCGGATTGTCACCATCGGGAAATCCAAGAAGTATTGGCGCTTTGTAAGCGGGTTGATGTCTAATGGGCCAGAACTTCCGTAGCACGAACCAATGATGGCTGCGCAAACAATGAACTGTTTTTCAGGATCGAACACCTGTTTTTCGCCTACCACACCTTCCCACCATGACGAAACATCCGAATTGGCCGTGAGGGCATGACATATCCATACGACATTATTTTTATCGGGATCGTAGGTGCCCCAAGTAGAATAAGTGATTTGGATCGAAGGCAAGATTTCGCCAGACTCTAATTCAAAAGGCTGGTTGTATTTGAATATGTGATGATTCAAAAGGCAATAATTTTTGTAAAAATAGGAAAAAGACTCGCCAATCAATTTAAAACCGTAGAGAACGGAAAGATTGTGCCAAGAACTTCACAAATACTTTTAATCGGAAAAATGCGTTATGTTCGAAACAAATCGCTGGTTGTGATGAAAACATTCCTACTTTTTATGTCTCTAACTTTTTGGGTGCTTCGGATTCAGGCACAAAATGTTGTTTCAATTCCTGACTCCAATTTTTTAAAAGCATTGATTGCTGAAGGTATAGACCTTGATTCAGACGGAAAAATACAAATAGAAGAAGCGTCAAAAGTAACCAAACTTTATTTTGATCATCGACAAATAAAGGATCTGACCGGAATAGAAGCATTTACCGCTTTGATCGAACTAGATTGTAGCTCAAACGTTTTGAGTTCACTTGATATTACTAAAAACACCGCATTACAGCATTTTTACTGTTCGGATAATCAATTGACGACCATTGATGTAGTCAATAATGTCGGACTGTTACATTTTCATTGCGCTGCCAATCAGCTGTCCAAAGTGGACATAAGTAAAAATAAAGAAATGGTACATATTGATTGTCATCACAACAAGATCGACAGTTTGGATTTAAGCAACAATACCGCTTTGGTCAAACTCGAATGTTTTGAAAACGCGCTTCGACATCTCGTTTTATTACAAAATCCTCGTCTAGAATATGTTTGGTGTGGTTCAAATCCTAATCTGAAGGAAATATGTATCACTGATGCGCAAAAGCTTCGGTCGGACCTGTGGCGCAAAGACAATTTTGCCATTTGGAATAGTGCCTGCGCAACTGGGGTGGAAGAAGATTTTTTGCGCACTTCCAAGACGATCGTAAGAATAGTAAATCTGCATGGTCAAGAAATAAAAGAAGACCAATTGTCTGGCGGCCTTTATCTGTACCTGTACAGCGATGGAAGTGCCAAAAAAGTAATGAGGGCTGATTGACAATCGTGGCAAAATCCACGATTGTCAATCAGCCCTCATTACATAAATTCTAGATCAATTTTTATGAATTATTTTTCAAGGTTTCGTTTTTCTTAATTTTCAGATTCAGCCTA
>JAYVIX010000099.1:0-29014 GCA_043769845.1 Cytophagales bacterium | reverse complement strand
GTGGCCGATGACCAGCAGATGTTGGAAATGGCTTTGATCGAAAACATTCAGCGTGAAAATCTGAATGCGATCGAGATATCGCTCAGCTATCAACGTCTGATTTCGGAATGCGATCTGAAACAAGAGCAATTGGGCGAACGTGTAGGGAAAAATAGAACAACAGTCAATAATTACCTGCGTTTGTTACGTTTGCCCCCAGTGATTCAGGCCGCCATTCGCGACAATCAGCTAAGCATGGGACATGCACGTGCGATTATAAACGTAGAAAAAACAGAAGATCAACTCGCGATTTTCAACAAAGCGATCAACGAGGATCTTTCGGTGCGCAAAGTCGAAGATTTGGTACGTGCGCTCGTCAGCAAACCTGAAAAGCCTGAACCAAAGCCCAAATCGCCAGAAAACGTGGAATTGAAGCAATTGCAAGGCCGTTTGTCTTCCCATTTTGGAACCAAAATCAGTATCTTGAGTGACGAAAAGGTGAAGGGTGAAATAAAAATCCCTTTTATTTCAAAAGACGATTTGAATAGAATTCTCGAAATTATCAATGCCTAATGAGGTTTAGTTTAATAGGATCTTTTATTTTTTCGTTTTTGCTTTTGGCAAATGGAGTTTCTTTCGGACAAAAAAACCAGAAAGATTCATCGAAAGTAGAAGTGAAAAATCAAAAATTGGCAGACGATAGTACCGCTTGGTTGAGGACCGATACTTCTGTCGTCAAAAAGAAGAAACATTCGCCACGGAAAGCCACTTTGCTTTCCACGTTTGTGCCTGGTTTGGGACAAGTCTACAACCGACAATATTGGAAAGTACCGATTATTGGAGGTCTCGGTGTGTTTTTCGGAATCATGATTGCGTCTAATCATCACGATTATAAAAACGCCAAAGAAGTGTATAGGATCAGAAAAACCAATGTAGAGGATGGTTATGCCAAAGCAAAATTAGATCCTAGTTTGTATGATATTTATGATGAAAATGGTCCAGCAAACGCAGGTATACGCTCGTATTCGACTGATAATCTGAGAACTATACGTGATAGCTACCGAAGAGATCGCGATTATTTTGTGATACTTTCTGCCGTTGTGTATGCCTTGAATATTGTAGATGCAGCCGTTTTTGCGCATTTGAGAGAATTCGAAGTAAACGAAAACCTGAGTATGCGGATTGATCCTGATTTGCGTTTTGCAAACATGCAACCAATGGCCGGTTTAACATGTCGATTTTACTTAAAATAATATTCATGTATTTGATTTCGTGAAATTCATCATTCATTCTTAGTAAAAATTAGCGTTATGAAAATCATCTTGTTAGGATATGGAAAAATGGGGAAAGAGATTGAAAAAATCGCCCTTTCCAGAAACCATGAAATAGTACAGCGCATAGATGCCGAAAATAGTTATTTGCTGAAAGAAATTATCCCAGGCGTGGCCGATGCTGCGATTGAGTTTACACAACCTGATGCCGCTTTCGACAATATCAAAATCTGTCTTGATCGTAAAATTCCAGTTATTTCAGGTACTACAGGCTGGCTCACAAGAAAAGCAGAGGTAGAAGCGTTAGTGAAAAAGAATGATTCTACGTTCTTCTATGCTTCCAATTATAGCGTGGGAGTGAATTTGTTTTTTCATTTCAACAAAATCATGGCTAAAATGATGAACGGTTTTGAAAACTACGATGTAGAAATTGAAGAAATTCATCATATCTATAAAAAAGATGCACCAAGCGGGACCGCCATCACGGCTGCGGAAGGGATTCTGGCCAATTTGGACAGAAAGAAAAATTGGGCTTTAAACGAAGTCGATTTGAAAGAAGAACTTCGAATCATCGACAGACGTATTGCGGCAGTGCCTGGTACACATACTGTTACCTATCATTCGCCAATAGACAGCATCGAACTGAAACACACCGCATATAGTCGTGAAGGATTTGCAACTGGTGCTGTTTTGGCAGCTGAGTTTATTCAAGGGAAAAAAGGAATTTTTGGCATGAACGACATGCTTGGTTTTTAATTATAAATGATGAGCGTTGAATTATTAATTCTTTAGCTCAGAATCTAAATACTAATTACGAAATACTAATCAAATGACTGCTAAAGAAATTTTAAACAAGACTTTGTATTGGATCAGAGTGATTCTGATTGGCAAGCCAAAGGATCCAAATGCACCCAAGAAAAGTTTTGTCAAGGAATGGACGGACGCTATAGTTTTCGCAGTAGTGGCGGCAACGCTTATTCGTTGGTTGCTCTTGGAAGCCTACACGATTCCTACTCCTTCGATGGAAAAATCGCTTTTGGTGGGAGATTTTTTGTTTGTGAGCAAATTTCATTACGGAGCTCGTACGCCCAAAACGCCTCTACAAGTACCACTTACACATCAAAAAATTTGGGGAACAGATTTGCCTTCCTATTCGGATGCGATTCAGTTGCCAAGTTTCAGAGTTCCAGGTTTTACGAGCATCAAAAACAACGATGTGGTAGTATTCAACTGGCCAGCTGACGAAGGTTACCCGACTGACCTGAAAACCAATTACATCAAAAGATGTATTGCCATTGCGGGCGATACTTTGCAAATAAAAGATACTCAGGTATATATCAATGGAAAACCAGTAGAGAATCCTGAAATGTATCAGTTTCAATATTATTTGATTACTAACGAAAATCTGAACGATCGTATTTTTAGAGCAAACGATATTACTGATTATTATCAAATACCAGACGGCTACGTTGTGCATACTACTCCTGCCACAGCTCTGAAATTAAAAGAATTGCCTTTCATTCAGCATGTGATTATGAACAAACACCAGCCTGGAGTGGGCGATCCGCAAATTTTCCCACATAGTTCCAAATCGAATTCCAATCTTGATTTCTTTGCTCCATTGTGGATTCCGAAAGAAGGAGCAACCATCCAAATGACTCCTGAAAATGTGATCACTTACGAAACGACCATCAAAAACTACGAAGGTTTGGAAGATGTGAAAGTGGAAAATGGTCAGTTATTGATCAATGGAAAAGTGGCAGAAACATACACCTTTCAGCAAAACTATTATTTCATGATGGGCGACAACCGCCACAATTCTCTCGATTCTCGTTTCTGGGGGTTTGTTCCCGAAGATCACGTAGTTGGAAAAGCACTTTTGGTTTGGATGTCACTCGATAAAGATGGTAGTTTCTTGAGCCGAGTACGCTGGAAACGACTTTTTAATTTTATCGATTAAAGTATACAAGTAAAAAATTAGACCTTCGAGAATGGCTGTTTCAAAGCACAAATTTTCGGAGGTTTTCTTATTTTTAGACCTTTATTATGAAATATATTTTATGGTATTGTTGTATATTGCTAATATCTTTCTACTAAGCCAATACTCGTTTGATTTTCAAAAGGAATTAGTTTACTTTGAGGACAGTTACGAAATACTACGTCTAATACCTAAAAGATGAATATACACGAGTACCAAGGAAAAGAAATCCTGAAAAAACACGGGGTAAAAATAGGTGAAGGCATCATGGCCGAAACTCCTGAGCAAGCGGTAGAAGCTGCCAAAAAATTAACCGAAATGACAGGCGCAAATATTTGGGTAGTGAAAGCTCAGATACATGCTGGTGGTCGTGGAAAAGGTAAAATCGTTGGTACTGAATACCGTGGTGTAATGGTCGCCAAATCGTTGGACGAAGTGAAAGCGAAGGCTTCTCAAATCCTTGGTGGTACTTTGGTAACGATCCAAACTGGTCCTGCGGGCAAATTAGTGAACAAAGTATTGGTAGCAGCTGATGTATATTATCCAGGTGCTAGTGCTCCGAAAGAACTTTATTTGAGTATCCTTTTGGATCGTGGTACTGGTCAGAACGTGATCATCGCTAGTACAGAAGGTGGTATGGACATCGAAGAGGTGGCACATAACACTCCACATTTGATTTTCAAAGAATGGGTAAATCCTTTGGTTGGTTTCCAAGCTTTCCAAGCTAGAAAAATTGCTTTCGGATTAGGCCTTACTGGTGCTGCTTTCAAAGACATGGTGACTTTTGTGACGAAGTTGTACAAAGCCTATGTAGACAGCGATGCTGAAATGATTGAGATCAATCCAGTGTTAAAAACATCTGATGATCAAATACTTGCAGTTGACTGTAAATTAAGTCTTGATGACAATGCATTATACCGTCATCCTGATCTTGCTACTTACAGAGATGTTACGGAAGAAGATCCATTAGAAGTAGAAGCTGGCGAAAACAACCTTAACTATGTGAAACTTGACGGAAACGTAGGTTGCATGGTGAATGGAGCAGGCTTGGCAATGGCTACGATGGACGTTATCAAGTTATCAGGTGGTGAGCCCGCTAACTTCTTGGACGTAGGCGGAGGCGCAAACGCTAAAACGGTAGAAGCTGGTTTCAGAATTATCTTGAAAGACCCGAACGTGAAAGCGATCCTAATCAACGTATTTGGAGGTATCGTCCGTTGCGACCGTGTGGCAAATGGAGTGGTAGAAGCTTACAAGGCAATAGGTAATATTCCAGTTCCAATCATTGTACGTCTTCAAGGAACCAATGCCGAAGAAGGTGCAAAAATCATCAACGAATCTGGTTTGAAAGTAAAATCAGCCGTGATCTTGAAAGATGCTGCTAGATTGGTAAGCGAAGCAATTAGCTAGAAATTAGGGTCTGCTGAAAAACTCAGTTGATCCTAATTTTGATTCCCACGCCCGATGCTAAAAAAACCTACTTAGCCAAATTGATTAGCAAAAGTTAGGGATTTATTAAATTAGGCGAACAATTTATCGAATCAGAATAGGAGGAATGGGATTATAATTTCAAAGAAGGCTGCTCGTTAGGGTGGCCTTTCTTTTTGTTTTTGAAAAAAAACAGGTTGTAATAATGAATCGAATTAGTCATTTTTGGATTTATGAAAAGGGAAAATTCAATATTTTAACACATTTACAAATGCTTTTTAATTCTTTAGAATTCCTTTATTTTTTTCCTGTCGTAACTGTAATGTATTTTTTGAGTCCACATACATATAGGTGGGCAATATTACTTGTGGCAAGTTGCTTTTTTTACATGATGTATATACCAGAATACATCCTTATTCTATTCGCCACTATTTTAATTGACTATCTAGCAGGTATTTGGATTTACGATTCAAGTGACGAAAAGAAAAAGAGGCTCTATTTGGTAGTTAGTATTCTATCTACGTGTTTTATTCTTTTTTACTTCAAGTATTTTAATTTTTTCCAAGAGAATGTAGTGAATCTAGCAAAAGCTCTTCATCTCAATTATCCGTTGCCTTTACTCAATGTCATTCTTCCAATTGGACTATCATTCCATACATTTCAGAGCCTAAGCTACGTAGTGGAAGTGTATAAAGGAAATCAAAAACCAGAACGAAATTTTGGGATTTATTCTCTTTATGTGATGTTCTATCCGCAGTTGGTTGCTGGGCCTATCGAAAGACCCCAAAATGTATTGCATCAGTTTCACGAAAAGCATATATTCAACTACCACAGGGTAATAAGTGGTTTGATAGAGATGCTTTGGGGTTTTTTCAAAAAGATTGTGATTGCAGATCGATTGTCTGTTGTTGTAAACGAAGTCTACAAAGATCCAAGCAGTCAGTCACCATCAATGCTTTTTGTGGCCACCATATTTTTCGCCTTTCAAATTTATTGCGACTTTTCTGGTTATTCAGATATCGCTTTAGGTAGTGCAAGGGTGATGGGTTTTGAACTCATGAAAAATTTCGACAAACCATATTTTTCGCAATCAGTAACAGAATTTTGGGGAAGATGGCATATTTCGCTCTCGTCTTGGTTTAGGGATTATGTATATATTCCATTGGGAGGAAACCGAAAAGGAAAACAAAGACATTGGTTTAATTTGTTATTTACCTTTCTCATAAGTGGTATTTGGCATGGTGCAAATTGGACGTATATGATTTGGGGGTTACTAAATGGCTGGTATATCGTTTTAGAACTTTGGATATTTGGCAAAAAACAGACAACTAAACCAGCATTTCTGATTCAAATCCTACGAACAATATATACTTTCTTACTAATTGATATTGCTTGGATTTTTTTCAGAGCAAACAGTTTTTCAGATGCTATTTTGATACTCAACAAATTGACTACTGGGATTGCTTCAGGTGAAATAGTCCATTTGCAATTTCTTAATCAATACTCTTATTCTTTAGGACTAATTGTTATTCTCTTCTTAATGTTGGTTGAATGGTTAATTAAAGAAGAAAGTGCAAATAATTTCATAATGAAGAGACCTATTATAAAACGAATTGCAATTATTTATTTCTTAATTTTTTCAATCATATTCTTTGGGGAGTTTAATACTACAGAATTTATATATTTTCAATTTTAGATGAAAAAAAACATAATTATATCATCAATTACATTGATTTTGTTTGTAGTTCTATGTTACTTTTTCAATTGGCTAATTTTGTATGGGATTAGAAATGTGAAAACATATGAATTTGGTATTTGGAATAAGATAGTAAATGGTCAATGTAATTCTTCGATATTAATTACAGGTTCTTCAAGATCTGCTCTCCATTTTTCACCTTCTGAAATATCTAAAGTTACTGGAGAAACGGTGTTTAATATTGGCATGATAGGTTCACTACCAAATGTCCAATATCCTCGATTAGAAGTCTATCTATCAAATAATAAATTACCCAAAATAGTGATTCAGGAAGTTAACATAATGAATTTATGTTACATCCAGACCATATATGATGAAAAACAATATCTTCCGTATTTAGATCAAGATATAATATATAAAAACCTCATATCTATTGACAAAGACTTTGTTCTTAGGAAATATCTTCCCCTTTATGGATTTTCGTTATATAACAAGTATTATCTAACTAATTCATTTACAGGATTTAAACAGCAAATTCTAGGCAAAATCAATACAAATTTTGATTTCGACAATGGTTTTCAGAATTTAAATTTGCCTTGGGATGGCAATGCAGATGAATTTTATAAGAAAAATAAAAATGGAAAGACATTTCCAATAGAGAAACGAGGAATTGAAAAAATCGAAGAAATTATCTTGAAAGTAAAGAGCAGTGGTTCGGATATTATATTAGTGAACACTCCAGAATATTATGAAATACAACCTTATTTGGCCAACAAGAAAGAAATATTTGATATTTATAAATCAATAGCAAAAAAACACAACATTGAATTTTGGGATTATTCCGATATTCCAATGAGTAAGGTAAAGGAGAATTTCTATAACAGTATGCATTTACAAGGCGATTCTGCAAAGCGGTTTTCTACTGTTTTCGGGAATGATTTGAAAATATATTTACAGAAAAAAGATAAACGTATTTAGAAGTCGATTTTACAACAAAAGAAGGGTAAAATCTTAAGGCTTTTACCCTTCTTTTGTTGTTCAGTAGGGAGGTTTGAAATAAGTAAATATGTTCGAAATATAAATACAGAACTATTAACTATTTACGTACTTACTCATTCATTCCGTTTTCCTTCCTTCTTTTTACTGCACGTTTGTTTTTCAAATCGCGAATAGCTCTTGACCAAGCAAAGGCATCCAACAGAACAAAACTTTGACGATTTGCAGCTTTATACAAATAGTAGCTTTTAGCATCCGTTTTGTTTGCATGGGTCACTCTGCTCATGATTTGGTCGTTTATATTGATACCATTGTACATGTTATCAGGCATTTTTAGCGATAAAAAGGCATGTTTAAAAAGCTCTTCGGTAGGATATGGGAATATTTCCAACAAAGGCAGAATAGTGGTATCTTCTTTAAGCTCAATTATTAAGGAAATACTCTTTTTGTCGTTGTATTCAATCACAAATTCTTTTTTAGCATAACCAATCGCACTTACGATTATGCTATCGCCCACTTGAGTTGGTAAGGAGAAATAACCATAATAATTGGTCGAAGTTCCTCGTCCTGCTTTGGGCACATACACGTGTACGCCTGGAATTCCATACAAACTATCGCCTCCTACGATGAGGCCAGTAAGCTGCATGATATTTTGGGTGCCTTGAGAGAAAGCGTTCACTATCGTAACTAATAATAGAAGACAAGTGATTCTGATAAATTTTAACATAATAATCTGATATTTAGCTTTTTATAATTTTGGCAATCATGATCGAAAGATCTAGAAATACCATTTTGGGGTTTACATTTCGTTCCAAGTGATAATAGGCCTCATTGATCCATTGGCTGATTTTATCTACTTTATTAGGTTGAATGATAGGTGCAAATTTCGACACAAAGTCTTTTTCTTCGGGACTAAGTCGGATTAAACTTTCGTCTCCAAAATTCCAGATGATCGTTTCGCGCAAAATAGAGAGCGAAAATTGGAGCATGTTTTTCTGAGGTTCTTTGCCCATTGCCATAAATTCGTCTGCCATTGCTACAAGTTCGACCATTTTTTGACCAAAGCATAATCGGAACCAATCGCGTACTTGAGTCAAATTATTGTCGGGCATTTCTTCGGTCAGCTTAATTGCTTCATTCATGCTGCCATCGGCCAAGCGAGCTATTTGAATGGCTTTTTCGTGCTCTATTGCATGCTTGCTTTCTAGTATAGCTATGATTTCGGATTCTGAAAGCCTAGGAACTGAAACCAGCTGGGTACGAGAAAGAATGGTCGGAAGTATTTTTTCGTAATCGCTCGCTACAAGGATAAATTGGGTGCGTGCATTTGGTTCTTCCAATACTTTCAGAAGTGCGTTGGCCGCTTCGTTGCCGAGCAATTCGGGCATCCAAATGAAGATGATTTTTTTCTCCGCTTCAAAAGGTTTTAAGGCAGCGTTATACAGTATTTTTCGGCTTTCTTTGACCGAAATACTTATTTGTTTGCTTTCAATTCCGGCCGCACTGGCCCAGTCGTACAAGGTTGGATAATGGTTTTCGAGCAAAAGCGTGCGCCATTGAGCCATCATGTCGGCCTTGCCAGAATCTTCTTCTTTTTCGCTCAAACTTTTGTAAGGCAATACAAAATGAAAATCGGGATGGATGTATTTTTTCGTTTTGAAACACACATCACAGGTTCCACAGGCATCGGTTTCGGTTCTATTGGGGCATAATAGAAAGTTCGAAAATGCAATAGCGATCGACAAACTCGCACCGCCTTCCTGTCCTCTGAAAAGCAATGCATGAGCTAAATGGTTCGATTTTACCGATTGAGTCAATGTGTTTTTCAAATCGACCAAACCACTGATTTGGGAAAAATTCATCTCCTTTGGGATTTAATTCAGAATTGAAATGCAAAAAAGACTTTTCATCGAAAGCCTTTATTTTTTAATAGATAATGCCCTGGTTTCGAGAGAGTATATTCCGTTCGAAGTTCAGGAATTCTATGAAATAATTTAGGAACAATTCCTTCTTGGTCAATAATGATTTCAGGCAAGTCTTCGTAGAGGTTTTTTCGAATACTTTCAACGGAAGAAAAGGTCGAAATATTGTTGAAGTCGATTTTGCTTAAATTCCAGTTGAGGTATTTTGTTCCTATTTTTGAATTTAAATAATATTCAGACGAATCACCTGCCACCAAAATCTTTTTTTGAAACATATCAGGGCTTTTAGTCTCAAACACAGTGAGTTGAATCATGGATTGTTTGAAGCTAATACCTTGCATGCTTCGTACTTGCATCGTAATCATGCTCGCCATCGCGATCCAAAGTCCAATGCTCGCCAATTGTGTTTTTCTGATTGGTAAGTAATAATACGTCATGAAGAAGGTGAGTGGAAATGCAAGTAAATGCAGCAATGAAAAGCTGGAAATGGGCGAAATAATGCAGGTAAATACGCTACCTATAAGCCATACAAAGATAAATCTGCGACAAACGCTTTGATAATTGATTTCGCGCACCGTGCCACTCAAACTCAAATATAGTCCGAATAAAAAAACTAAACCGGGAGCTAAAAGAATACGGCCTGTTTCTGACCAAGTAAAGTAGGTTTGGGGATTTTCGAAATAATGTCCAATAAAGAGTTGCCAGAAGGCCGCCAAACCACCTAGCCACAAATAGACAACCGACAGCACAAACCAAGGGAAAAGACTACCAAGTAATAAAAGGAAAAACGCAATTCCTGTACCGCGTGAAAAAACGATGAGAGAAATTAACATCACCACTACCAAAGCAATGCAAGGGAGGTGAAATAAAGTGGCTATTCCCAAAAAGAACCCAGCATTGTATACACGTTGAGTATCTTCTTTTTTTAAGAAAACCAGCATATTTCCGACTACTAAAAGCAGAAATGGGGATGCTAGCAAGGCGGAAGATAAGGTGTTGAGTTCGACAAATGGTAGTGATAGAAAAAGATAAAAGAAGGCTGGCAAATGCGTTTTTTCACTTAAAATATCTAATCGTTGAATTAAGAAATTGAGATAGATCGCATTGAATAGAATAATACTCGCATTGACCCAATATGCTACTGCCAGAAAAGTAGCGTTGTTGCGTGGTAAAAGATAGAAAAATGCGGTGGCGAGAGGTTCGGTAGTTTCCCAAATATCACGATAGAGCCATTTGCCATCGCCCAATGCTTTGGCTGCAATGAAAAATCGTAGCTCGGGCTGTGTGAAATGTAAGTCGAAAGAGAAGAACAAACCACGGATAGCAAGAAAGGCAATGGCCAATACAGCTACTCGATATGGGTCGTTTATTTTTAGAAATTTGATCAAAGCGAAACCCTAGGCTTATTTGGGTGGCTGTGTGGCTAAGATCATCTTGATCTTCAGTTTGCTACCTAAAGCCAGAATGTCTACTAGATTTTGTACTTGAATCGCACGATCTACCTTTAATACCACTGTCACATCGTTTGAGTTTTTGACTATTTCGCTCAAACGTGGTTCTAATTGGGCAAAACTAAGGGGAGTCTTTTCATTATTGACATAATAATCCAAGTCTTTCGAAACGGTAAGGCTATATTGTTGTTTACTAACCGTTTGACCCGCTTTAGCTTGTGGCAAGAGCAACTTGATCACATTCGGATTGGCTAGGGTAGAAGCAATCAGAAAGAACAACATCAAGAAAAACATGATGTCGCTCAATGCCGAAACTTCGACAGTAGAATGTGCTTTATTTTTTCTTCTAAAATTCAATTTCTTTAGCTTGAGCGGTTGATTATTTGTGCTCTGTAATGATATCTATAAATTCTACTCCTGATTTTTCCATCTCAAGACTGATTGATTCAATTCGCATATTCAACAATTGAAAGCCAACATGCGCAATGATTCCCACAATTAAGCCTGCGGCAGAGGTTATCATTTTTTCATATAAACCTCCAGCTATTAATCCTATACTGATATTGTCGGCTAATGAGATGTTGTAAAAAATCTTTATGACTCCAGAAATAGTTCCTACGAAACCCAGCATTGGGGCTACTGCAGCAATAATACCGAGGTAGTTCATATTCTTTTCCAGTTTCATGATTTCTACTCGACCTGTATTTTCCATGGCCGATTCGATTTCTTTCACTGGACTTCCTACTCGTTTTATGCCTTTCAAAAGCATAGCTGCAACAGGGGTATCGTATTGCGCAACCATAGTTTGGGCGGTACTCAAATCTGCTTTTTGAATGGAGCTTTTGATAGAATCGACTAATCCTTTTTTAGTTTTAGCGGCTCTATTTAAAGCTAAAGTACGTTCAACGATTACATATATAGCTACTAATGAAAGAGATAGGACAGGAAGCATAATCCATCCACCTTTCAAAAGCAAATCTAATATCGACATAGAAGGTTCAGAAGCTACGGGTACGTCTGTACTTTGGGCTACCGTGGTTATTTGAAGAAGATTCATTCTTGAGCGATCAGAAACAATTTGTTACAAACGATTTTAGTATTCCATTACCCAAAGTGCATCGCCATGTTCGCCTCTTAGCGACTTGACTTGCGTAGTGGCTTCGGCATGGTTGCTATAATCGCCCAAACTAACTCTGTATAACGTTCCCCCTTCGGCTGGAGCAATCACTTTGGCTTCAAGACCATCATGAATCAATTTTTCACGCATTTTTACCGCATTTTTCTTGTTTGAAAAACCGCCTACAATGATGAAAAAACGGCCTGATTTGCCTGTGATGAGGTTGGCAGTAGCCACTTCTACGTCTTCGTTTTTCGCAATATCTTCTTGTTGAGATTTGACAGGAGCTTCGCCCCATGCTTCGTTCTCTGTCTTTTTGATAGTTTCTTCGGCCGAAACAGCATCTTCAAACGACTCTGTAGCAGTGTTTTCAGTATTTTCTGCGGAAGCTTCAGCTAGGTCACCTTCTGTAGCACTTTCAAGTTCATTGGTAGTAGAATCGGCTTCGATAGGTTCAGTACTTACAATATGCATGGATGATAGCATTTTGCGACCATCGTCTGTCACGCCCAAGAATGTACCAAGTCCGCCAAACAACACCAGTGGAGTGATGATGTACAACCATGTGAGGTTTGCGGCTTTCTTTTTAGGTGCATTGCTAGATTCGTGGTCTGGTAATGCGCTTTCGCCCTCCATAAGAGGTTCTGGAACCGATGGTAAATCTTGAGTACTCATAGCCTTGCGATCTTTTGGTTTTTGTAAAAAATCTTTGTTTGAATGATTATCAGGTTGGTGTTTGACCAAAATTTGAGGAAGACCAAAATTAATTGGATCAGCTTTGGGGTCTAAACTTGGATTAAAAGTAGTATTTCCGTCTTCGTCTTTGAAAAAATAACCGATTCCTTTAATACTGTATTCGTCATTTTTATCTAAAGCTGTTTTGATTTCCGCAACGAAATCTGAAATTTTCTCTGCAGCTTCTCTGCTTGAGATTTTTTCAGCCTCTTGAATAAATCTCGAAAGTTTTCCGCCATCCTCGTTTAGTCTTTCATTAAAGGCCAATTGTTTCTGCGGAGGCGAAAATATATGCGTACTCGGGTCGAGATGTGCCGATACGTGCTTGGAGATGAAACCGCCTAGTTCTGGCAAACAAACCAGCTCTTCGGTCGCTATCAATTCTTGTATATACCTGTTCATCACCATATTACTTCTTTAAAAACTACAAGTAGCACCCAACAGTAAGTTAATTCCTTTTTGCTTGTAGTACAAATAACGTTCGTATTTATTCGCCAAAAGATTGTTTAACTCCAAAAAAGCGGAAAAATTTCGGGAAAACAAATAGTCGACCTTTACATTTAAGTCTAAAATAGTAGGCAGCACTATTTCTTTTCCGCTCGGGTCAACCGCTTTGATGCCAGCAAACATGTACGAACTCAAATGAAAGACCATTTTATCTTTCAGAAAATAGGTCAGATAATAGTTGGCTTGCATTTTGGGCATGTGCCAAGCTTGCTTGAGTGTACCCATGTTGTAGCCGTTGTAGGTGAACGAGACACCAGCAAGCATTTTGGTGTCCAAACTATAAGATGCTTCTGCTTTTAAGCGTGTGATTTTGACATTGTTCGAATCGTACACCAAGGCAAATCGGAGTGAATCTTGGCCATTGTTGACCATAAAAGGCAGGTTTTTGTATGATAAATAAGAACCTTGTAATTGATACGTCACTTTTTTCAGAAGCGTACCTTTAGTGCCGATAAACAATTCGACCAGTTTGTTGCTATGCGCCAAAGCCACCCTGTTGGTCAACCAAGGATTTTCTTTTAAGGTACTTCGTAAGGTGTTGCGCTCCATGTTGCCATCTAAGCCTCCAAATACGTGAATTATATTTTCTATAATTTTGTATTCTCCTTTTAATGCTGGATATAGGTGAAAGTTCTTTTTAGAGAATAAAGTATCGTTTTCAAATCCGAAATTTAAACCGCCAGTCAAGATTAGTTTGTCCAGTGTACGCTGATAATAAGGTTGGAGGCTTACCAAATTGCGGACGTATTTGGTCGAATCCGAACGACTAGAGATTGAAATCAATCCTCGTACGCCCATGTACGAATTTTCGTCCAATTTCATTAAGGTTTTGTAGCGAATCAGGGCTTCGGTTTCTTTGGCTTTGTAGGCATCATTCAAATTTGAAATCTCAATATTGCCTTGGTATTTGAAACTTGCCGAACTATCGTTGCTTTTTATTCCAATGTTCCAAACGATATTGTTGAATCTTTGTTTAAGTGTATCTTTCTTAAATTCAAGGTCTTGATTGTAGCCATAAAAATGACGAGCAGTACGAAAATAACCCAAATCGGAATCTATGGAAGCTTTTGATAATAAGTATTTTCCATAAAGTAAAATATGATTATCGCTCAATCCTGATCTTTTGAGCGGTCCGCGAGCACTCGCAAAATGTCGTAAGTTGAGGCCATAAGCCAATTTTTCGGAACGTTTGTTGTATAAAAAAGCTTCCAGATAGGAAGTGGCATAGTTTCCAATTCCAGCTTTTATATAATTGGCATACAGTTTAGGCAATGGTTCTTCCTTGACTGTCAGTATTTTGAGTTTGGCATCCATCAGAGGAAGCGGCAAGTGATAATCGTTGTACGAATAGTTTTGCTTCGAAACGTCTACCGTTTTCTTCTCAATCACGATTTTTTCGAATCCACGCTGGGCTTCGGGCAATTCGATTTTTTTATTTTTCTCTACAATGATTTGCTGATTTTCAATCTCGCCTTCATTTGCTTGTGCAATGGCCGAAAATGAAAAAAGGAATGTACTCCCAAAACAGAAAAGTAGAATAACTACGTGCCTCATACCTTGCAATATTACCACAAAATAAGAGGATGAGAAAAATCAAAATCAAATTCTAGCGCATGATTCTGATTTCTTTTTACAAAAAGGATCAGATTGCACTAATTTGGCAACGATTTCTTGTATTTGAGAAATAAAAATCGGCATGAATATAAAAGAAATAATTCATATTATAGAGTCATTTGCGCCTCTTGCGTTTCAAGAAAGTTATGACAACTCTGGGCTCCAATTTGGTAATCCTGAAGCGGAAGTAAAGAAAGTATTGATTACGCTTGATATCACAGAAGCAGTTGTAGATGAAGCGATTCAGCTTGATTGTCAGTTGATTATTGCGCATCATCCGCTTATTTTTAAACCTATCAAAAAACTGACAGGCGCCAATTATGTGGAACGTACATTCTTGAAAGCCATCCAGAACAACATTGCTTTGTATGCCGCACATACCAATTTGGATAATGCAACGGGAGGCGTCAATTTCAAATTTGCGGAAAAAATTGGTTTGAAGAATGTTCAAATTCTACAACCTACTTCTGGAAATTTGCGAAAACTCACTGTTTTTGTTCCCAAAGAACATGTCGACAAATTGGCCAAAGCTCTTGGCGATGCTGGCGCAGGCCAGATTGGTAACTATAAAGACTGTAGTTTTCGAACCGAAGGCATTGGCGCATTTACACCAACCGAAACTGCGAATCCTTTTATTGGATCTTCGAATCAGCCAGAAGAAGTGGCAGAGTTTAGGTTGGAAGTTATTTTCCCTAAACATTTAGAAAACAAAGTCTTGAATGCCATGTTTCTGGCGCATCCTTATGAAGAAGTGGCTTATTTTCTGAGCGATTTGGCCAATGAGAATCAAGAAGTAGGAGCGGGGGCTATTGGCGAATTGGAAACCGAAATGACGAGCGAGGAATTTCTCATTCATTTGAAAGATAAAATGCAACTTTCCGTGATTCGGTTTACGTCTTTCGAGCAGAAAATCAAGAAAGTAGCCGTTTGCGGTGGTGTTGGTAGTTTTCTGTTGAAGAAAGCGATTGCCTCAAAAGCGGACGCTTTCGTCACGGCCGATTTTAAATATCATGAGTTTTTTGATGCCGAAGGCCGAATCATGATCGCAGACATTGGACATTTCGAGAGTGAATATTCTACTAAAGAACTATTTTTTGAGATTTTGACGAAAAAAATACCTAATATTGCAATCCTTTTCAGCACCGTAAATACAAACCCTGTAAAATATTATTACTAGTTACATGGAAGCTACTGTATCACAGAAACTTGACACACTATTAAAACTTCAATCATTAGACTCAAAGCTGGACGATATCGTCAGAATGCGTGGTGATCTTCCTGAAGAAATCCGCGACTTGGAAGATGAGTTGATTGGTTTTGAAACTCGTATCGGTAAGTTTCAAAATGAGATACAAACGTTGAACGATGAAATAAGTAGTCGTAAAAACGCCATCAAAGAAAGCGAAAAGCTTATCAAGAAGTATTCTGATCAGCAAGGCAACGTTCGTAACAACCGCGAGTACGATGCTATTTCGAAAGAAGTAGAATTGCAACAATTAGATATTCAGCTTTCTGAGAAAAAAATCAAAGAAGCGGGTCTTAAAATTGATTCTCGTAATATCGAAATCGAAACAATCAAAACTTCGCTTTCGGATCGTAACAAAGATTTGGCAACCAAAAAAGGCGAGCTAGATGTTTTGATCAGCGAAAGCCAAGAAGACGAAGTACGTATCCAAAAAGAAAGAGAAAAAGTTCAGAAGGTATTGGAAGACAGATTGTACCAATCGTACAATCGTTTGCGTACCAATTTGAAAAACGGCCTAGCGGTAGTGATGGTAAAACGTGATGCATGTGGAGGTTGCTTCAACACGGTTCCTCCACAGCGTCAGGCAGATATCAAAGAGAAAAAGAAAATCATCGTTTGCGAGCATTGCGGACGTGTGCTTGCCGATGTAGATTCGCCAGTGGTGGTAGAAGTAGTAGGTAAGAAATAGAAATAAGAACATTTAGTAAAAAGGAAGGGAGCAATGACATTGTCATTGCTCCCTTCCTTTTTTGTTGATTATACTGTAAGAAACCATGTTATAAAAAACGTGCGCAAGACCTTTAGAAGTCTTGCGCATGAGTTGGGAGAAAGATGCTGAAGAGTTGTCGAAGTCTTCCGCAAGAGTTTCAAAAGTCGTTTCGTCTTTCAGAAAACTATTAACTTTTGACTATTCACTGTTAACTAACTATTTACTGATCCGTCCAGAATCTATTTTTAGTCAATTTTAAATCTTGTAGCACCGATGATTTGGCATTGATCTGGAAATTGTAAGAACCTGTATTAATAGAACCTGCAATTGGTGGTACCCAGTTCACTGACATCATCCAGCAATGCAAATCGCGGGTGATTCCTATTCGGGTATAGGTCACATTTTTTTGTGTCAAATTGAATCCTGAACTGTACTGAATCTTCCACTTTTCGGTAAAGCTGATATCCCCATTGTAAGTAATCGAGTGGTTGTACAAATCAGGAGCGGAATTTGGGACGTGAAGTTGCTGATAGGTGAGGTTGTAGGCCATATTAAAACTCCACGGAATAGTGAAATCCAAATATTTGTTCGGATTCTTTTTGATATCCTCTAAGATTTGTTCTTCCATTCCCATCGGTTTCATACCTGCCGATCTTTCTTCTACTTCTGGTTTTTTAGTCTTTTTAAATTTCTGAGAATTCAATCCAAATCCAAAAGATAAGTTGGAGGCGGCAATACTTACAATTCCCTTTTTATTGTCCCATTGAAATTGATTGACTCTTTTTGATACCAGTAAACCTTTTGTGTCCATCACATTTTTGCGGTCGTAAGGGTCAATAACAGCAGAATAAGTGACATCAAACATTCCGAAAAGTTTGGTTCTAGCCGAAGCACTGATATTGCTCAAATTAAACGAATCGGCATTGAGGTTATAGTTTCCGCTCAAGCCAAGGTCATCCAAAAGCATGATTTTCTTGTATTTCTTTTTGGCATCTACCGAATCGTTTTTTTCTTTTACCTTCATTTCGAAGGTGTTACGAAGCGAAAATCCAAGTAAAGAAGATTTGCCACCAGCTGGTCCGCCTTGAATCAAACCTTGAAATTTGCTCAATCGTTGCTTTTCGCCATTCACAAGTAAAGTCTGGTAATAGCCAAATTGATCTTCTGCAAAATCGGGTCTATAAGAATAGTTTAGATTCGGCACTAAAGTATGCCTGATTGCTTCTATTCGAGCTTTACGGATAAAAAATGTCCCATAAATACGTGTCGTTAAACTTGCGCCCATCGCATATTGGCTTGCTCTGCTGAAACCTTGAACGGTATCTTTTTTGACGATTTGTTTTTTATTTAACGTATCTACGCTGTACGTGAGCGATTTGGTATACCAAAATTCGTCATACGACATGCTCGGGTTTAGGCTGAAATACTTCATCACCTTGATCGAGGTCGAAACAGGAATACTGTGCTTCATTCCATTGTTAAAGTTCTTAGGATCAAGAAGGTAATCGAAATCATTTGTGAAATTGTAATCTCTGTATTTGATGTATTTTCCGTCAGCTCCTTTGATTGAGTCAGCACCTAAATATACTTGCCCTACTGCATTTGGGTCGTTGGTGATGCGGTTTTGAAGGTTCATATTATAGCTAAAATTCAGCTTCCGAATAGCTTCCGTTTTTTTGCCACCCTTGATATTCTGAAAAGGCATTTGGCGGTTCATAGCCAAGTTGACATCGGGCAAAGTGAAGTTTTTGATTCCACTCGTATTCTGATCTTGTCTCAAGGTAGAACTGATGCTGAATGGAGAATTTCTAAAACTTTGCGAATACTGCACACTCGACTGAAAAGCGGGCGTAAGCACCACGCCAGGGTTGGTATTCTGAACGTTTATTTGATTGAAATTCGAAGTTCCAGCGTCCACATTGGCCGTTAGGCGACCCAGTTTTTTGCTGAGTGTACTATGGCGCCAATTGATCCAAAGGGCATTTTGGTTGATGTTTTTCTTCTCGTCTACCGCATTTTCAACCACTACCCACTTGTATCGGAAATTCAGACCGCCTTCGAATGCGTATTTTTTTCTGTACTCCGTAATTTGAGTTGCACCAGCTCCTCCTAATGAATAAATATCGCCAAGGAAACGCATGCCTATATAATCGTTCATTGCCCAATAGAAACCGCCTTGTTGGAGGAAAAATCCTTGCGTTTGAGATTCGCCATACGATGGCACAATGAGGCCGGAAGACCTGTTTTTGGGAATAGGGAAGAAGCCAAAAAGGAAACCAAGTGGCATCGGAACATCGTTGATTGCAAGGTGAAAAGGCCCTGAAATAACCTTTTTATCAGGAATCATTTTGATCTTAGATGACGCAATATGAAAGTGTGGCTTGGCCAGATTGCAAGTCGTGTATTTCGAATGGTTGACAAATAGCTCGTTGTCTTCGTTTTTTTTCACTCTTTCACCATGAATGTAGCCATCGCCTTGTTTGGTGATCACTTCGCTGATAATTCCTCGTTTTGTTTTGAAATTGTAAACAATTTTTTTGGTTTGATATTCGTCTGACTTTTCCTTAAAAATAGGCGTTCCTTTCAGTTTGCCAGTGCTATCGGCTTTTCCTCGGGCTTCTACATTATTGTTTAGCCAATTGATATCTATTTCTTCGGCCTTTAGGTTGACATCTCCATATTCGATGTTCGAGCTGCCAAAAAGCTTCATGGTTTGTTTCTCAGCATCGAAAATAATCGAATCTTCACTCGCATATTTTACCGAAGTTTTTATTCCATCACGGTCGTTTACTTTCACCGAATCCACCTTTTTCTTGGTCGAATCTTTCAAAAGTGCAGTCGAAGAATCAAGTTTTGCCTTTGTTTGCAGGCTGTCTTGGGAAGTTGTAACAGTATTTGGCGGTGCGCTAAAATTATCTTTTGACAATATAGAAGCATTGGCAGTGCCTGATAGACACAGCGTTAACCAAATGAAAATGGTGCGATTTCTCGTTAAAAGCTGGATGAACTGTTTCAGAATTGGCTAAAAATTTTGCATATTCGCACAAAAATAAGTCCAATTTGGGAAAGTAAACTATAATCAAAGTGAGAAATATTTTAGCAATTGTCTTTATTTCTGGAATTCTGCTTCTGAGCTCTTTTTCGTCCTTAAATAATAGGACCTATAAAGTGCGCAAAGTGGTGATCGATGCCGGACATGGAGGCAAAGATCCAGGATGCCATGGTAAATCGGCCAAAGAAGCGGAAATTTCATTGAAAGTTGCCTTGGCATTGGGGAAATGTATCTCGGATGGTTTTGAAGATGTAAAAGTGATTTACACACGTGATAAAAACGAATTCATCGAACTGCACGATCGTGCGGGACTTGCCAATAAAAACAATGCCGATTTGTTTATTTCCATTCATTGCAACGCGGGCAATCCTCAGGCACATGGACATGAAACATATACCATGGGTTTGCATACTTCAAATGGCAATTTGGAAGTTGCAAAACGTGAAAACGAGGTAATATTGAAGGAAGATAATTATTTGGAAAAATACGATGGCTTCGATCCAAGTTCTCCCATTGCGCACATTCTATTTTCTAACTTTCAGAATGCATTTTTAGAAAATAGCCTTCAGTTTGCCGCTAAAGTCGAAGACAATTTGTTTGAACACGCTGGACATAAAAAAAGGGGCGTCAAGCAAGCAGGTTTTTTGGTACTTTGGAAGACTACCATGCCAGCCGCATTGATTGAAATTGGTTATTTGACCAACAAAGAAGAAGAACAATTCTTGATGCAAAAGGAAAATCAGCTGAACATTGCTGAAGGAATTTTTACTGCATTCAAACAATACAAAGAACAAATGGAGAAACACAATTGAGTTTTTTCCTAATATTGTCGTCACTAAACACTTTTCCTCTGTGAAATTCGGATTTACTAAAGAAATCAAAATTGCCCTTCTCACGATCATATCTGGTACTATGCTGTACACAGGTTTCAACTTTTTGAAGGGAAGCGATACATTCTCACGCATTAATACCTATGCTGTATTCTACAAGGATGTAGACGGTTTGGTAGCTGGCAACCCTGTGTATGTCAATGGATTGTCGGTTGGTCAGGTGAAAAATTTAGAACTTTCGTCTAATGATCGAGTAAAAGTAACGCTTCAAATTGCCTCAAACGTGCCTATTTCGGATAGTGCTGTGGCCAAATTGGTGGACGGTAGTTTGCTAGGCGGCAAGTCGATTGTGTTGGTTTTGAAAGCAGGTCCAAAAGTCTTGGCCGAAGGAGATTCGATCCGCTCGTACGTGCAACCAGGTATGATGCAGACTTTTATGGACAAGGCCGATCCGACCATGAAAAAGTTTGACCAAACCTTGTTGGGTGTGAATAACATGCTGAACGATGACAATCAGAAAAAAATAGCGCAATTGCTTTCGAACATGGAATCTCTCACGATGCATAGTCGTGATATTATGGCGGCCAACAAAGAAACTATTGCTGCCACTACAGCTAACCTGAGCAAACTTTCGGCTTCGTTGGTCGAAACCGAGAAGCAATTCAAGCCTTTATTAGCCAATCTGACTACATTTTCCGATTCATTGAAAGATGCTAAGTTGAAAGCGACTATCGCGCAAGCCAACAAAACAATGGCCGATCTTGATGAAACGATCAACAAAATGAACAAAGGAAATGGAAGTATGGGCAAACTGCTGAACGAAGATTCACTTTATGTGCATATGGACAAGACTGTCAAGGATTTGGATAAACTATTCCTCGATATGAAAGATCGCCCTAGCCGATATGTTCATTTTTCTGTATTTGGGAAGAAGGAGAAAAAATAGCTAGAGTCTGCAAAAGCACTTATGCAATACGAATTAATTTTGAATCAAGGTTATACTCTATCGCTTCTATAATTTTTGGAATTAATGGCTGCAATAATTCGTAACGATTGTTGCTGACTTCCAAAATGATAAGAGAAAATTTGATGGTGTTTAAATTTTGTTGGTATTCAATGTTTTGGTCAGCAGTGAGGAAATAATTAAAATAATTTGTTTCTATCAAGCCAAGCAATTCGCCATTTTTCTTTGAATTCCACCCTAAATCGCCAACTGTTAAGACTTCGTATTTTTCACTAAAACGAAATTTTAGCCTTTTTGGTAAGTTTTCATCAATCAAAATTCTAATCATGCAGCCAATTGTCTAAATGTGAGTGCGTTTTCGGCAATATCTAGTACACGATTTACGTGTTCTTTGGTAACAGAGGGAAAATCTTCCAAAAAATCTTCCAAACTATCGCCTCCTTTTAAATAATCGAACAAGATTTTTACTGGTACACGTGTTCCTCTGAACACAGGCGCTCCACTTTGTATTTCGGGTGATATAGTGATTGGATTATTCATCTTTGTTTGATTTGTAGGCTAATTTAAGCAAAATGAAGCATTATTAACCATGGACTATTAACTGTTATCTAACAACATCCATACTTTTTGCCCCACCCGTGGTATGAATTGCTGATTAAAATGGGTGACAAATAAGTCTGTTTTCCAATCTTCAGCAAATAAATAAACGCCTTTGAAAAAGCCACAAAACTCTGTTTTTGTGACAATTGCCGGATAGCCCTTTTTGTTTTCAGATTCAGAAATCACGATTTGGTCGGGTCGTATCAAATATTCGTTTTCTATTTTGTGCAAGTTTAAGTTTCTGTTTTCAGTTGGAATAAAGTTGCAATAGCCAGTCAATTGTGCGCTGGTTTTGTTTTTTGGTGAAAAATAAAGCTGAGTACTATTTCCGCTTTCCACTATTTCGCCTTCATGTAGAATCAAGATCGTATCAGACATCGCCAAGGCATCTTCGGGCGAATGGGTCACAAATAAAATGCTAACATTCAGTTTTTCAACTACTTGAAAAAGGTATTCTTTTAATTCCTGTTTCAAAAACATATCTGTCTGGCTAAAAGGCTCGTCCATCAGTAGCAATTCCGGACCAGCAGCCAAAGCAGCCGCAATGGCCACACGTTGTTGTTCGCCTCCCGAAAGAAATTTAACAATCCGTTCGAGGTAATTTTCTAGTCCAAGAAGAGCGCTCAGTTCATTGATTTTTTCTTCTTGATAGTCTTCGTCATACATTCGTAGTACATGGCGCAGATTTTCTCGAACAGTTGCATAAGGAGTCAGTCGCGCATCTTGCCTTACCAACGCAATACCTTCATGGCCAGGAATAAGCTTGTGCGCGGGGCCAATTATTTTTTTAGTATTAAATTGAATAAATCCACTATCAGTATCCAGCAAACCAGCAAGAAGACTTAGTAAAGTACTTTTGCCCGAACCGTTTGCTCCAAGAACAGCCGTGATTTTGGAACCTTCGATTTTGAAATGGACGTTGCGAAGAATTTCTTTTTGGTCTCTTTTGAAAGATAAATGGCTTGCTTCTAACAACATGTTTGTGAACTATTTGTTATTTTTCGATAAGAAAGTCTTAAAAGTACTAAGAATTAGATCTTTTTGCAGACATTAGGCAAATATCTGGTACATTAAGGAAGAATTTGAAAAAATTAAATATATAAATTATAATTCATATATTTATAATGATATGAAAACCAATCTTATATATATCGTATTGTGTTTGTGGGTTGTGATCTCGGTTCAATCCTTGGCGCAGCAACCCAAGCGAAGTGCCAATAATTGTCCTGATTTTAAAAAGGCCAAAGATGTGCGAGAAGGCAAGAAACCGAAGGAATCGGCTGATGCAGGTGCACGCATTCTCAGAGGGACAAATGTGATTAAATTTAATGTGATAAAGCTGAGTGACAAAAGGTTAGATATTCCTGCTTTTAAACAATTCAAAAATAACATGACCGATTTTACGGCCAATGGCGAAGCCGAATTCAAATTGGTGGTGCAGAAAATCAGGGATTATTTGGGCGACAATACCAATGGGGCAGGAGTGGTGCTGGATGTGATCGGGAGCGCCTCGCAAATTCCCACTAGTTTCGACCCGACAATGCCTAACAATAATATCAAATCTGATGGATCATCAATCGCTGGAAAAACAACTATTGATAATAATAAACAACTGGCTTTGGCACGTGCAACCGAGTTGGGGAAGAAAATAAAAGCCGTTTTTTCAGAAATCGAACTCAATATTCCCAAACTTGGTGATATTAAATTGGGTGCAACTCCGTGGGATGCTCAAGCACAGAAGCGATTAAATGCTGCTACTGTCAAAAAGGATCAGAAAGCTATTGATGCCGTACATGCGCCCTATCAAAAAGAACAATACGTGATGGTGCGATCGCGCGAATTTAAAACGGAAGAAATTCAGCCTGAGGCGTTAAACACGTATTATGTCAATGTTTCGCCACCTATTTTTCATATGGATGAAGGCGGAAATTTCAACCAAGCTCGATTTGTAGTTTCGGAGGCAGTTTATAATTTGGTTGGAGGTACTTTGATTTATGAAAAGGTAGAAGAAAGAGATGCTTTTTTGTATAATGAATTGAAAGTGAGTGTTTATCACCCCACTTATTTGAAAGAGGATCATTGGATGCTGCTAACCGCCAAAGAAGCTCTGAATTTGAAGCACAAGGACGATTATAAAAAAGTCAGGAGTTTATTCAAAGATAGAATATTTGATATAAAAGACAGAGTGATACTAGAAGAAATCATCGTTACCGAGACATTAAATAAAATAAAGTGAAAGGCGTTTTATTTCCTTTCACTTTGAACTTGAAACATTGAACTAGTAAAGAGCATTTGAAACACCTTTGATAATTGCCGCCACTCTTACTGCATCGTAAATACGTGCTTGGGAAGAACCCAATTTCGACAATAAAGAATGTTCGTGTGCATTCACACACATTTCACAACCATTTAAAGCAGAGACTGCTACACTAATCAGTTCGAACAATTCATGTCCTATCACTGGACTCATCATGATGCTCATTTTGATTTTGGCTGGAGTTTGTTCGTAGTAGTCTTTCTTGGTAAAATGCCTGAAACGATACAAAATATTATTTGTATTCATCAATGAAACACAGGCGAATACGTCTGCAATTTCTGCTTCCGTAGTGTTGTTTTCTAAAGCCATTTTTCCAAATGCCTCGATTAATACACTGTTTTTTTCGTTTGAGGCAGTGGCCAAAGCTAGTAAAAGGGCTTCTTTTTTGCTCAAATTGTCGCATTCGAGCGCATAGCCAAGATTTAGTTTTAGGTCTTTTATGTATCGATGATTGCTTTCGGCCACCTCCAAGATTCCGCCTCTTACCTGACCTTCTTTTATATTGAGCAATGCCATAATGCTGGCATATGTTTCGTTGATAGTGCCTGTTGTAGTCATTTTTTTAGGATTTAAGTGTTGGGTTTTAGTATTAGCCAAACCCATCACTATTAATTGTTAATTATGAACAATTATTAACTATTAGTTATGCTTTGATCGTTTCTTCGCCTTTCGACCAGTTGCAAGGACAAAGTTCGTCTGTTTGCAAAGCATCTAACACACGAATTACTTCGTTCACATTCCGTCCTACCGAAAGATCGTTCAAGGATACCCAGCGAATAATTCCTTGTGGATCAACGATATAAGTGACTCTGTAAGCTACTTTTTCAGTTGCTTCAAGTATTCCAAGTTCTTCAGCCAATGATTTAGAAGTGTCTGCAAGCATAGGGAACTTCAAGTCACGAAGATCGTCATGGCTACGTCTCCAAGCGGCATGTACAAATTCTGAATCGGTCGAGGCACCAATTAGTTGTGTATCGCGGTCTTCGAAATCAGTCGTTTTTTTGTTGAATTCGGCAATTTCGGTCGGACAAACAAATGTAAAATCTTTTGGCCACCAGAACATTACGAGCCATTTGTTCGCATTTTTATGGTCTTCGGAAGTGATTTCGTAAAATTCATTTCCTTTTTCAATCGATACTACTGCCGTTTTTTTGAAAGCTGGGAAGACCGAGCCTACCGATAAGATTCTATTTTGCATGACGTTTATGTTTTTTTGAAAGAGTATGATGCAAAAGTGCTTGAAGTTGAAGTATAATAAAAATCGATTGTTTTTATATAGGTATAGTTTATATTTATACTCATAACTCTCCAAGGGTTCAAAACTCTTGGAGAGTTAATGATTCAACGAACAACTAACAATAATCATGACGCTTACTCAATTAGAATACATCATTGCCGTTGATACCTACAGAAGTTTTGTACAAGCGGCTGAAAAAAGTTTTGTCACGCAGCCTACTTTGAGCATGCAAATTCAGAAATTGGAAGATGAATTTGGGTTGAAATTATTCGATAGAAGTAAACAACCGATTGTGGCGACCGAATTGGGGAGAGAAATTATTCAGCAAGCAAGATTGGTTATGGCTGAAAGTAGAAAAATACTTGATTTGGCCAAAGACCAAACAGGAAAAGTAGTTGGTGTGCTTAATCTAGGGGTAATTCCGACTTTGGCGCCTTATTTTTTGCCTGTTTTTTTGGATAAATTTTTGAGTCAATATCCTGATGTTGAACTACATGTACAAGAATTACCCACCGATGAAATTGTTTCCCGTCTGAAAAAAGGAACAATCGATTGTGGTCTTATGGCGACCCCTTTTCATGATCACTCTCTCACCGAAATGCCCATGTTTTACGAACCATTTGTGGCCTATATTTCTCGTAAAAGTCCGCTATTTAGCAAAAAAGAAATTGATGCTGGCGAGTTGGACATAAGCGAAACTTGGATTTTGAACGAAGGACATTGTCTTCGAAACCAAGTCATTAACTTGTGTAAAGAACATCAAGCAAGTGTACGTTTACACTTCAATTATGAATCGGGTAGTTTGGAAACCCTGAAGCGATTGGTGGAAATGGACAAAGGAATTACGATTTTACCTATTTTAGCTACGCAAGGTTTTAGCGAAAATCAACAAGATTTGGTGCGTTATTTCAAAACGCCTGCACCAGTTCGGGAAATATCATTAGTGATTCACCGTCAGTTTCTAAAAAAGAAAATAGTAGATGCAGTCGCAAAAACTATTTTAGAATCGGTGCCAGAGGAATTAAAGGAAAATAAGGATAAAAAGGTGGTGGCGATATGAGTTAAGGTCTCTACTCGTTTCTGAAATTCTCAGTACAAAAACTTGGCACATTGATACCGCAGATAAGCATTCGGAAATTGTCATTAAATGGTTTTGTGATTACCTTGGTAGCCAAATACATTCTTTGATTCAATGCCTTTTCAATGCAAATCATCCATAAACTAGACGACTTTTTGCTGACGATCTTCCCAGAACTAATGGGGGGGGTAATTCTCTCATAATCAGTACGTTAGAAAAGTACTATTCTTACGGGTCTATCATACCCAAAATAACCATCGAAAACGGCTGGGTAACGGTAGACATCGACACTTCCAGCATTCACACACAAGAGGTCGATTATAGAAAAACCATCGCATTCTGCGAAAAAGGGCACTATTCAGAAGCCAAACCAATTCTACAAAATCTGATTGCCCAAAACCCGACTAATTCGGAGTATCATCGAATAATGGGGCAAATTCTTTCAGACGAAGGAGATCAGGAAGAAGCGATCAATTGCCTGATTGATGCCCTGCGTTGGGATTCCAAAAATGGGTACGCATTGCTCATGATGGGCAATATTTTTGCGAAGTTCCAAAATGACGTGTCCACTGCGATGAAATATTATGATCAGGCACTGATTGCCAAGCCTGACGATCATATCACCATCAATAATATTGGCGCAAATCTTTTGCAACAAGGAAAGAACGAGGAAGCGAAAAAATATTTTTGGCAGGCCCTCAAGCTAAATGATCAATACCCGAACACGCACTATGCTTTGGGTTTGGTGGCAGAAATGGAAAATGACTTTCATTCGGCATTTTACAGTACTATTCAAGCAATCAAAAAGAACAAGAATAAAGATGCTTTATACCAAAATGCTGTAAGGCAAGCTTTTGATCTTGCAAAAAATATCTGTGCAACCGATCAAGGAACAAAAATATACCGAGAGTTTAGGCACAAGTTAGAGTTCGAAGGAAACAAAGAAATCGACATTGTAGAAGACAACGAGATAGCAACGGCTGCAAAAATAGAATTTGCCGAATACTACGACCGACCAAAACACATTGTCAGGTTCAAACCAAATTATCCATCCAAAGAACATTTAATCATGCACGAACTAGTGCATTTGGACTTGGTCATACAAGCTAGAAAAGAGAACGTCAACCAGTTGTTTGTCTCCAATCAGGAACAAAAAGCGGCATTTATAAAAGGAATAAAACCCACTGTAGATAAGATGCAGAAAATGGGTGTTTCAGAACAAGCCATTGCCAACTATTGTGCTGGCCTTTATAATGGAGTCAATAGTCAGGTTTTCAATGCCCCGATTGATCTTTTTATTGAAAATTACCTGTTTGATGAATATGCTGAATTAAGACCTTTTCAGTTTGTGTCCTTGTACACCATTGTACAAGAAGGACTGAAAGCCGTGACCGATAAGCAGGTGGTAGAGCTTACGCCCAAAGATATTTTATCCAAGACAAAAATCTACAATTTGCTTGGTGCCATGCAGTTCAAAGAATTGTATGGTCTTGATTTTTTGAAAGACTACCAAGCAACACCTGCAGAACTGAAACAAGCTCAAGTTTTCTACGAGGAATTTTTAGAATACAAAGAAGATAAAAAACCTGCCGAAGAGTACGAGCTGGTGCAGCATTGGGCAGAAGATTTGAAGCTGGAGAAGAATTTCGAACTCGTTTTGGAAAGCACCTACCGAAAGCGCACGAATATAGATGAACTGCTGACTTCGATAGAAGAAGATCCTTTTGATACTAAAACCAAAGACCCTGTGAAAGAAAGGGAAATGGAAACGTTCCAAAAGGCACAGCAAGAACTAGGCACCAACATGGCGGTAGTCATGTACATGGTAGACGCGATGCAGTATTTTGAAAGTAAACCAAAAGAAGAAATCAAGAAAATTGCGTTTGAGATAGCCATGTTGGGCACGCAAGGTTTGAGACCAGACAAAAGCGATTATAGGCTTAATTCAATAGCAGGAAGGGTTTTTACAGGTTATCATATTCTCGCTTATTACTATGTGAGTTGGGCAATGGCGATTCCCGAAATGCTTTCCCAATTGCAATTACCTTATGATGATGAGTATACAATGGCAAAGGCTATGTATAAACCAAAGAAATAATGGCAGACTTGGAGGAAATAACTCAGGCACTTTTACAATTCAGAAACGAAAGAGATTGGGAACAATTTCATAACGCCAAGGACTTGGCTTTGGCATTGAATATCGAAGCTGGAGAGTTGCTAGAGTTATTTCTATGGAAAAAAGCCGAAGACGCCAATAAGGAAAAAGTAAAAGAAGAATTGGCAGATG
>JAYVIX010000098.1:0-11883 GCA_043769845.1 Cytophagales bacterium | reverse complement strand
TCCATTGCCTTCACCAAACGGTCGAAAGGCTCCTGAGTCCCGATTGTGACAAAAATCATGAGAAGATATTTCCTTGATAAATATTCTTGCGATTGGCCAAGTTGGGCCATTGGGTATAGTTGCGTTTTGCAAATCGCGAAGCAATTTTTCCACTGAGCGAAAGGGTTTCTACATTGGCGATGCTATCCACCCAAATCGTTTTTGCGCCTATGAATTGACCAATAATAAGTCCCATCAACCCTGGTGCGGCACCCGTAGTGATGATGACATCTGGTCGCATTTTAAAAATGATGCCAGCCACCTTCATAAAGTTTTGCATCAACTTTATTTTATCGTTTCTATTGGCATCTGGAACGAGGTAGAAATCATGACCAGGAACCATTTTTTCGAACCCATCCTTAGTTGACATGAAGGAAATTTTATGACCTTCAAAAGCTGGCGTCAATCTTAGGAGTTGGATCCAATGTCCACCAGCCGAAGCGATTGCTAATATTTTCATTGTGTTTTTATGTCTTGGATAATGATGCAAGTTATAAAAGCAATGTTACCTCTTTGTGGACTGTATATTATCAAATCCTTAATGGGTTGGAGATCAATTTTGAATCTAAAAACGCTTTCAGGAATTATTTTTCTAGATAAAAGTCTTTTAAAAGGTTTTTGGGACGGTTTGATGAAAAATGACTCACATATCATTGAAATATATTTCATTGATATGTGAGTCATTAATTAATACTACGGTAATATTGTTAATGTAATATTTGGTTTAATTTTCAGGCTCAAACATTCACCTATATTACTTCAATTAATTGACGATAGTTTTTTATCATTTCATCGTATTGAAATTTTTGCAAAAAGATTTTTCTACTCTGAACCGCCATAGCATTATACTCTTCGTCTGATATATTTTTCAATCCGTTCAATTGGCTAGCAAGAGAATCCCAATCTTTTAATTCAATTCCATTTTTCCCAGGTTCACATATTTCCAGATTTCCTCCTACATCATTCACCAAAAGAGGTTTGCTACACATAATTGCCTCAATCAGAGCGAGTGGCAGTGCTTCTTGAATAGAATAAAGCATCATATAGTCATATTCCTTCATCAGGCTGACAATATCTGAAACAAAGCCCAAGACTTTGAAGTTTGGAAGACCTTCGCAAAGTGTTTTTAAAGCCTCAAAATCATCCCCCACACCAGCTATATGTATTTCTACATTAGGGTCAAGCTTGTTTTTTAAATTTTCTACGATCAATAATTGTTGCTTTACACGATTGACACGTGCTGCATATATGATTTTGATAGATTTATCTTTCTTCTTTTCAATAGGAGGCGTGTCTTTTTCAGTATCAATAATCCCGTTGTATATGAGCGTTATTTTTTTTGGATCTTGTTTGAAATACTCGACAAGGTTTTTGGTTGCTCTTTTAGAAGTAGAAACAATTGTTTCTGGAAAAAAAGTATAGTTGCCAAAATCATCATATACATTATGATGCACATAGACGATTTTAGTATTGAGAAATAATATCTTTTTTATAAAAACGAAAAATGGGATTAGATTTCTCGAATGTACAGCTACCGTTTTTCCGTTCAGTTGCCAAGGATGTCGAAGCAAAACGTATTCCTCTCTTTGTATTCCATATTTTGGATGCAACTCTTCGAATTTTTGAAATCCTATAATTTTGGCATCATTGTGTTTTTTCAAACCGTTGTGTACATCCACCATTACCCTTTGTGCACCGCCATATCTTTCCATATTGCGATATATTGAATATATTTTCATAACTATTCGACTGTTTTCTTATTTAGTATAAAATTGGTTGAAACCACGATTGCATTTTCTGGCATTGATTTGGTAACTACTGCATTTGCTCCTATTGTCACACCTGCTTCCAAAATGATCGGTCCAAGCACGGCTGCGTTTATGCCAATGACAACTCCGTCTTTCAGAACAGGCTGGCGTATTATTTGATTATTATAATTTGCTTCTTTGTTGTTATTCCCGCCCAATGTGGCACCCTGATATATTTTAAAACGGTTCTCGGCAATAACATATCTCCCTATCACGATGCCTACACCATGCAACATGACAAAGCCACCTTTGAGTGTTGCCCTTGGGTCTATGTCCACTGAAAATAATATCCTATTGAGCAGCCAAAAGAACCTAGACAATGGAACTAATTTGATTTTATAGAGAATGTGACTAATTCTGAAGAAGATGTTGCAGTAAAACAATATTTTAAAAAACGGTTTTACAGCGCTGTTGGTATGCTCCAAATATGCTCTATAATCTTTTAGAATTGACATGACTTAGTTTAAGTTTTCGTTAAAGTATTTAATGTATTTTTTGCTGATAGCAGAAACACTTATCTCCTCTTCTGCATATTTATTCAATGCCTGTTTCATTTCTGAATATTGAGTTGTATTCAGACATATCGCCTGCTCCATCTTTTCGGCCAATGATTGTACATCACCACATTTAAATAAAAAACCGTTACTTCCATCTTTTACATATTCATTAAAGCCTTCCAAATCAGACGCGATTACAGGAAGACCATAGTTGTAAGAGCCGAGTAAAACACCACTTTGGGTCACATCCCTATATGGCAAAACCATAAAATTTGCCTTGCATAGCAAATCAGGCACTTCATCATTTTCTATCATTCTGATTTTCAGATCAAACAAACTTTTGTCTTCGATCAATTTCTCGCATTCGTTCCAGCAATTACCTTCCGACTTGCCTGCTATCGTAACAATGATTTTGGGGTATTTTAAGGAAAGCAATTTGACAGCCTCAATTAAAAGGTCTACTCCTTTGTTTTTGCGTATAATTCCAAAAATTAAGAAATGACATTCTCCCGCATTTTTAGTTGCAGTGCCCATTAAAGTCGATTTTCCGAAATCTTTCAAGCAAAGTGGGGCAAGAAGAACCTTCTTTTGGGGATAGATTTTCGTGAACTCTTTATATTGACCTTCAGAAAAAAGATGAATTTTTTCATACTTTTTCATTAAGAAATTGTAATAAAAAGACCGAATAGCCCTGTTTTTTATTTTGTAATGCTGTATTACATCATGAATGGCTATTACAAACTTATGTTGAGGGACGAAAAGACTCGAAAAAATATGCATAAATGGTACTCCCAAGTAGCTGTCATAAATCAAGTCAGGATTTAATGAACGCAAAAGTCTAAGAACTTTCAAATGAAAAAAAGGTGTCTTTGGATTTTTGAGTTTAAAATTCTGGATTAACAATATGAATTTTATATTGTTTGAATTGCAAAATTCTTCGATGAATGATTCCGAAAACCATCCATAGCCTTTTAGAATAATGACCCATGTAAAATCATAACTTTTATGAATCTCTTTCACCACTGGCATGTCAACGTCTAACATGTCTTCCCCTGTAAGAAATACAATTGTCTTCATTAATTATATTTTATGTGATTTTTATTAAACTTACTTGCGAAAAAGGTGAAGTATAAGAAAAAGGGTAAAACTCCGGCCGACAAAGGAGCCCAGCCTGTAATGCCATATATTGAATAGGCAACTACAAGTCCAATAATACTTAACGATATTATTTTATTTCCTTTATTATTTGCAATCCCTTTTTTAGCTTCTATTATATTGTAAAAAAGGAATGCAATCCAAGCTACAAAACCGATGATTCCACTTTCGGCCAAAACGATTAGATGAATATTATGAATAGGATTGGCTATTATAAAAGCATTTTTAATATCGACCGAATGCATTGTTAAGCCATGTTTTGCAAAATATTCGAGGTGTGCATTTAGGCCAGCACCCAATATGGGCGAAGTTTGAAAAATGTCTAATGCCATCAACCAATGCATCATCCGAGCCATGTACATTTCTTCTGCATTCGAATTAACAAACATGTCGCTGAAAGGTGAGAAAAAGATGACCCAACCCAACACGGTAACAATCGGAACGAGAAATTTCAGAATGTTAACTAATGAGAAAATATTATTTTTTGCGTTTTTAAATATAAAATAAACAAAAGTTAAATCGAAAATGATAGTTAGATAGGATGTTCTCGAATACGTGAGGAGAACGGTAATGCCATTCACGATAAGAAATATGAGACTGGTTTTTCTTTGGTAGTTTGAGAGGTAAGATCCGAGAAAAAAACTTGAAGCAATGGTAGAAAATAATGCAAGATTACCTGGGTGAGTAAATGTACCTACCGCACCAGGTCTACCGTTGCGTATCGACCAACCTTCGGCACCGTCATAAAATAAACCTGTGACCGCTTTTATTCCTAAGAGCGGAAAGCAAATAGCCAGAGCCAATTGGATAGAACACAAGATCAGAAGACCGTCAAAAGTTCCTTTGATTATTTCGCTTTCAGACAAAATGTTGCCTATGATTTTGAAAAACAAGAAGTGTGAGAATACAAATACAAACAGCACCAAGGTGGCTCCTTTGGCTTCGTTTATCGGGTTGAAGATTGATAATAAGACGATTAGGAGAAATAATTTAGGCCATATTTTATTGTCGAATTTTAAATCCGTCCATTTCGTGGAATAAATAGGGAGCAAGAGCAAAACCAAGACCAAGGGAAGTAAAAGTGGAAACACCGTTCCGATAGTGCCGCATCCAGAAAAAGTAGTGAGTTTGTAAAGCGGAAAAGCAACCTGAAACGGAATAGACGTGACGAAGAAACTGATCAACAGATGTCTCGATTTTTTGAAATCTGCCACAAAATACCTCAACAAAGGAATGAGAAGTAGAATGGACAGAAGGATCAGTTTCTTCATTTGCCGAATCGTGCTATTTACTGTTTGTCAGGACAGATGTTGCTTTTGAAAACTCGTTTTTAAAGGCTTCAATCTCAATGGCCATCTTTTTGTCAATTACTTCTATTACCCGATCTTCCGACAATGAATAGGCGGTTATTCTGGAAAGTTTATTCATTAGATTTTTTCTGACATTTCTTTTGAATAGAAATTCAACAGAAAAGAAGATGCTTGAAATTCTGTTTATTTTTTGATACAAAATAGTTCTCGAATACGATTTCTGTTTCTTCAATTTGCCATAAAACGGGACATAAGTGACTTCGGGTTGGTTTATTTCGACAGAACCTAACCAGTCGTTCCATTTGAATTCGGAAACCATTGGCCCCTCGGTAAATGGTGTGCTCAGGATAAAACGATGCCAAGGCACACGAAGCAAGTCAGCCACGATAGCTCCATGCATGGCTTCGGTGATGATTTTGCGAGAAGCGGCAATTTCTTGGATCGTAAACTCAACGCCATTTTCAGAATGGGGCGAGATGTAATGGTAGCCGAGTTGTTTACAGATTTTTGGCCAGTCGAAATAGTCTTCCGAATGAAAATAAGGCATGAGACTGATGTCGTATTTTTTTTCGCAATTCAAATACTTATCAAACTCAGGAAGCTGCCTAAGCGCGTAGGCTGAGTCGGTTATGTAGGGATATTTATTCTCTAATGCTTGAGCAGAAAGTGGACCACGGAGGAATCGAATGTTCCAAGTAGCGTCTATTTTGAATTTTGTGTAAAGCGGAGAAGGGCGAATACCGCTTCCGAATACGATTTTTTTATCGTCATTCAGTTTTTTGTAATTTGGGTTTTCGTTGTAAAGTATAGAGCCAATTCCTAGAAAATAGATTTTTAGCTCTTCACTTAAGTTACCCCAGATTTTTGGCCATAACCACACATTCAGATCGTCTCCGAAATTTCCTTTCTTAGATTTATAGTATAAATAATTCATTTAATAATGCTTATATGCGTTTTTTCTTCAAGAGTTTTAGAAGCATTTTATCTATCATTTCGAAGATTGTTTTCTTTTCATCAGTACAAAGTCCTGTGAAATAGATACTTATGCCAAATACAACTACAGAAACTATTCCTGTTGCGAATACACGAAATTCGGATTCGAAAGAATGGGTGATCCAGAAACAACAAGCAACAGAGGCCACGACTGGGATGATTTCTTTTTGCAACACCCTGTTCCAATATTCTCCGAAGGACAAGCCGCCTGTTTTAATCAGGAGAAACAGCCGTAAAGTACAGGCAATGAATTCGATACAGATATAACTGATGATGATGGAATAAAGCGAATACTCCATTTTTAGCAGAAAATAAGCAATAGGTAGATTGAGAATGAGTGTACTACCTACTATTATCTGGTACATTTTGACTTTACCAATAGCCTGTATGGCCGATTGTAGACCAATCGTTAGCTGGTTGATGAGCGTTCCTACTAACATCAGTTTGCAAAAAATGACGGTATGCTCAGGTACTTCCTTCAACCAAAATTTCAGAATAGTGGGCATTTCAAATATGCATGGAATGGCAATGAAGGCCAGCAGGAAAAAGCAAAACTTGCTTGCAATCATGGCCAGTTTCAGCATTCTGGCTCGATCTTGCGCGCCCTCGCTTTTCATAATTTGAGGATTGAGCGCTTTGAGAAGCGTGGCCGAGAAAAAATTCAACTGAGCCGAAACTTGGTTCGAAATACCATATGCTGCATTGACGACTGTTCCTAGAAACAAATTGAGTAAAATGGCCAATCCTTGCGTGCGTCCGAGCCAAGACACAATCCCGAATAGATTCCAACCAGCAAACGAACTTAGTTCTTTGATCAGTGCTGGGTCGTATTTTTGGATATTTCGCAGGGTGCATTCTTTGTATTTTTTGAAACAAAAGGCGGCATACAGTAGAAAACTAAGCACAGCGATAACAGACATGAATATGCTGTAAAACACCAACTTATCTCCAACTACAGAAAATAGAAAAAGGGCTAAACCAAATTTTAAGAACGTTTCTACAATAGTCACTGCTGCTACCCAAAGCATGTTTTCATGGGCATTGAGCAGGCCTGTAAAAGGAACGGATATCACCGTGAAAAAGACCGTGCCAGACATCAAATGGTAAATCAGTTTAGTAGCTTCTATTCTTTCGGAAGGAATATTGAGAAAGCCATTGAGTAAAAATAGACCTGCTAATTCGAGAAGACCAACGATAAGAAAACCAAGAAAAAAGTGGAGTAATAAGCTGTTTTTGAACACGTTTTCCTGCATTTCGAAATCTCCTTTTCCCTGATGAAAGGAAAAATAACGTTGGGTCGAAATGGACATGGCTGCATTCAGGAACGACAAAAATGCGATGACTCCAGAAATGAGGTTGAAAATACCATAATCGACCGCACCTAAGGCGTTCAATACGTAACGTGTACTTAATAAAGTGAAAGTAACGGTGATAAACATTCTCAGGTAGAGGATGCTTGTGTTCAACGCTACTTTGTTGGCCGCTTGCATGGTTTAGACTCCAAATATTTTTTTTGTCATTTTCTTGAAGAAACGGTCTTCGGGTATCAAACCATAGCCATACTGTCCATAGCCGTATTTTGAATATGAATTAATTTTAATATCGTTTAGTATGATACCTGTATTTCCAAGTTTTCCTGCCTTGTGCAATTCGCGCAGATGGTTGATTTGGCGTTTATAGGTATAGTTTTCGCGAACAAGGAAAAGCGTTATTGAGGCATTTTTGCTCAAAATCTGAGCATCAGAAACCAGACCAATAGGAGGGGAGTCGAAAATAATGTAATTAAACTCTTCCTTTAGTTTTTGGAACAATTCGCCAGTACGTTCCTTCATCAGCAGTTCGGCCGGATTTGGTGGAAGGGCTCCAGAAGGCATGATAAATAAGTTTTCATTTAAGCTAGAAGCATGAATGTGCGAATGAAAATCTGAGTCGGACGAAATAAGGTAATTCGTGAATCCCGATTTGTGCTTCAAGCCCAATTGTTCTGTTAGTCGGGCTACTCTCAAATCCAAGTCGATGATGAGTACCTTTTTATCGGTAAGAGCCAATATTGTTCCCAAATTCAAGGCAGTGAAAGTTTTACCTTCAGCTTGCATACTAGACGTGAGCAATATTGAAATACTTTGTTGGGCATTGAAATAGAAATTGAGATTTGATCGCAAGTCTCTAAATTGTTCCGATAAAATAGATTTCGGATTGCTGTTCACGAAAAGATCATTCGATTTTGCCTTATAGATTTCTCCGATCACAGGTATTGAAACCAAACACGTAATGTCTTCTTTGCTTTGGATGCGGTTGTTCAGAAGTTCCAAAACATAGATCATTGCAAACGGTACTGCCAAACCCATTAAAATACAAACAGCAATTAAAATCAAACCATTGGGCTTGAAAGGTTTGTTGGCCGATTTGGGATGTTCGATAATTTTAAAACTTGAAATATTTGAAGTTTTCGAAAGTGCGACTTCTTCTCTTTTTTGCAAAAGGAAAAGATATAACTCTTGTTTTAACGATTGTTGACGAAACATGCCGAGGTAAGTACGCTCATTAATAGGTACTTTGGTCATTTGGCTGCCCAATTCGGTCTGCATTTTTTCTAGTTCTGCCAGTTTGATTTTGACCGATTTTTTGGTTCCAGTGAGGTTCGAAAGTAGTGCTTTTCGAATTGAACCAATTCGTTGATCTAGGTTTCCGATATAAGGATTGTTTTCGGTCGAAGTGAGCAGTTGTCTTTCGCGATCAAGTAGGAAGACATTGTAGTTATCGGCAAGTTTGTTGAACGCGGCATCTTGTAATAAAATGGAGCCAGGAATGGCACTTTTGTGCTTCGATTCGTCATTCAGATATTCTTCCAAAGCCTCAATAATACTTTCTTGCGTCTTGAGACCTGTAAGCTCTTTTTCATTCGTATTGGCGTTCGAAACCAAGATTCTAGATTGTTCGGGCAAGTCGGCCAGTTGGTTTTTTTGTTTGAAAGTTTGGATGTTTTGTTCAATATCGCCTAGCTCTTGGCTCACTAGTTTTATTCGGTTGTCGATAAAAAGGATGGTACTATCGGCAATGCTGTTCTTGTCTAAAAGATTCATTTTCATGTATCCTTCGATAAATTTGTTTAAAATCGTTTCACCATACTTTGGTAATGAATGGTTTAGGCTAATGTCGATGATCGAAACCATTTTGTTGGCGGCCGAAATCGACATGTCTTTTTGGAGTTTTTCGGTTGCCTGATCAATCGAAACGATCGTGAAATCATACTCTTTTTCTAGGAAAGAAACATCCAGATTCTTTTCGATTTTCAAAACCCCAATTTCTTTCACGATAAAGGGATGATCGAATGCAATGTATTCTTGTATTAGTTCCTCTTTCTTGTTGCCCGAGTAGGACAGCGAAATCGAATCTCCGTTTCTGAAAACAAGTTTGAAAGTGCTGGCCTTGATGGTATCAGCAGGACTGATCACAATTATTTTGAATGGCGCAGGGAAAATTTGGGTGTTTTTGAAAGTGCCAGATCGATAATAGCTGATGTTTAAATCAAGACCTTTGACCACATTTTCGGCCATTTCTCTTGTTTTCAATATTTCCACTTCATTGTCGATGTTGCTTTTTACATCAAGCAAACTGCTCATATCCCCCAGAAAATCAGCCGAATTGAAACTTCCACCTCCTTTTTTCTCGTCCTCAATCAGTAGTTTGGTCGAGATTTTGTATTCAGGACTTGTATAACGCATTAAAAAAAATGCCACTAAAATTCCAATACATGTTCCAATGCCAAATAGCCACCATTTACTGATGATTCGGTCAAAAAATAAGCTTATTCGTGCATTTTCGTTTGTGTCTTGGTTTTCCATTTCTGCTGGATCTGTGCTAGTATTCATTTCGGGATTATTTTATTGGGCTGTAGCGAATCAGGATGATCAGAAAGGACAATGACGAGGCGATAAGTGCGTACAACTGCGTGCGGGCTACATTGGTCGAGGCGACCTTGGCTTGGGTGGGTTCTATGTAGATGAGGTCGTTTTGTTTTAAATAAAAATAAGGCGACTTAAAAACATCCACTGAGCGAAGATCGAAACGTGTGAATTTTTTCTCTCCTTCAACTTCTCTCACCAACAAGACATTGGAACGATTTCCGAAAATAGTAAGATCGCCCGCTAGTCCGATGATGTCTAAAATGGAGACTTTCTCATTCGGAACGGTATAAGTGCCAGGTTTCAGAACCTCGCCCAAAACAGTGATTTTGAAATTGGCAAATCGCACCAAAACCGTTGGATTTTTGATGTATAAAGAGGCTTTTTCTCTGATTACCTCGCGTGCATTGAACGTGCTAAGATTGCCTAGTTTTACTTTTCCAATCATGGGCATTTCTACAAAACCTTCTTTGTCAACCAAAAAACCAGAGATGGTTTGGTTGCCAATAACATTGGCCGAACTGGCGCCAACTGATTGGATCGGAGCTGATGTTTGGTTTATGGTGGTATTTGCTTGAGGATCTATTGTTTGGATACTTATTGATAAGATGTCGTCTGGCTGAATGGTTGGTTCAATATATCTGAATTCTTTGACCTGAGTCTTCGAATTGGTAGAATCAGGCGCATTTTGTAGATAAGCTACTTTTCGGGTCGAGCAAGAAAAAAGTGCGCTTGAAATGCTTAGAACGAGCATGTGAAATAGTATTTTCGATTTACTATTCGAAGACATAATTGGTTTTGTTTTATTCGGAAATCAAAAATGAGGTTTTTTTATATCAAGACAATATTATAAAATTGTAAACAAGTTTGATTAATAATTAATCATAAAACGACTTTTTGAATTTGTTCAGAATGGAAAATCCTATCGTTTTTCTGTACTTTTGTCCATAGTAAATTCTCAAATCCCTAATTCTTAAATTAGATCATGAAATTCAAAAAGCACATTTTTATTTGTACCAATCAGCGTGAAGGTAAAGAATCTTGTGGCGAGGCGGCTGGGATGAAATTGGTCGAATTATTCAAAAAAGCCATTTTGGAACGAAAATTAAACACCGAAGTGCGTGCGCAGCGTGCTGGTTGTATCGATGTGTGCGAATTTGGTCCTGCTTTGGTGGTGTATCCTGAAGGTGTTTTCTACGGAAAAGTAACAGAAGCTGATGTAACCGAGATTGTTGAAAGCCATATCAAAAACAATGTACCCGTAGAAAGACTTCGATTGAAGTTTTGAGACCGTTTTGATCAGTGTTTTTAGTGAACGAAAATGCCTTATATTCTGAATAATTTAAGCTTGGCTTTTCTTTTTGAAAAGGTGAATTTTGCTTTCCTCGCCATTTATCAGCCTTACAATATTTTTTTGATGCATGATGACCACCATTGCGAACATAAAAAAACCCAGAATCACCATGAAATGTTGTTCGGGCAAAAAGCGTGGCGAAAGCATCAGTAATGGATAGGCAAAAGCTGCTGTGATAGAACCAAGTGATACATAATGAGTGGTAAAAAAAACGATCAGAAAAATGACCAAACAAACGAGTGCCAATTCAGGATTAATTCCAAACACCATCCCTATAGAAGTTGCAACGCCTTTTCCTCCTTTGAAATTGGCAAAAAGTGGGAAAATATGCCCTATTACAGCCAATGCTCCAAACAGCATTCCATAAATAGGGATGTATTTTTCATGTATATTGCTATTGTGTATTAGAATAAAAGACAAAATAGTGGCTGTCCAGCCTTTGAATGCATCAATTAGTAAAACAATTATTCCAGGTTTTGATCCTAATACTCTGAAAGTGTTAGTCGCTCCAGCATTTCCACTTCCAAAATCACGTACATCTACTCCGTGGAAGGCTTGGCCGTACCAAATGGCTGTAGGCAAAGATCCGATTGCGTAAGCGGCTAAACAATAAATGATGGCTAGGGTAGCGTCTATAGTCATAGTGATTTAAAATAGGAATGGAAACAATAATCTTGCCAGTATTTTTTTCGATATGACGAAATAGTTCAGCGAATTAACAATTTCGTAACAAAAATACGAAATTTCTTTTTTAATTCCTTACGTGAAATTCGATACTAAGTTTTGATGTTTTTTTGTGCTGTTCATTTTTCCACTTTGTTC
>JAYVIX010000097.1:0-7392 GCA_043769845.1 Cytophagales bacterium | reverse complement strand
TTACAGTGTGTCCAAAATGTCTTTCTCATAGTGACGTGGGATTGTTTCTTATTTTATTAGTTATCGGTTATGTTTGTAACCCTGTACAAAATGGGGCGTACAAGGCTTTTTATTTTTAAAACTTAACCCAAAAGTAACTAGTTTAAATGAAAAGTTAGTTTAGTTCAATGTTTAAAGTTCTTTGTTCAATGGTTTTAGCGACTAATAAGTGCCCATTGATAATAGTTAGCTAATTTTTATGGATAAAATGTATCTTATTGCTTTGAGCATGGTTCCGGGTATCGGTAGCCTAACTGCAAGGCAACTTATCGCACATTTTGGTTCGGCAAAAGCGGTTTTCAGTGCACCCAAAGGCAAGTTGATGCGTGTCCAAGGAATTGGCGAAGTCACGTCAAGCGAAATTCTTAAAAGCGAAACACTGGCAAAAGCCGAACAAGTGTTGGTTGATGCCGAAAAAAGAGGAATTAAAATTCTTTCGATAAACGATCTTGAATTTCCAATCAAACTGAAAGAAATTCCTGATGCCCCCCTTTTTATCTATTGGCAAGGTGAAATTTCGCCCGTTTTTCAGCGTTCAGTAGCCATTGTAGGGACACGTCAAGCGACCGAATATGGCAAAACAGTCACCGAAAACATCATTTCCGAACTCATAGCCTACAAGCCCGTTATCGTAAGTGGCTTTGCATATGGCATTGATATAGTGGCACATAAAGCCGCTTTGGCGCAAGGTTTGCCTACGATTGCGGTATTAGGAGGAGGCTTGGGAAAAGTATATCCAGCACAGCACAAAAAATACGTGGAGCAAGTAATGGCTACTGGAGCGATGGTGAGCGAATATTCATACAATACAGAGCCTTCGCCTATGCATTTTCCAGCTCGCAATAGAATAGTGGCAGGAATGGTAGATGCTGTCATTGTGGTAGAAGCAGCCGAAAGCGGTGGTGCATTGATCACAGCCGAAATTGCCAATTCGTACGATCGAGACGTTTTTGCAGTGCCAGGAAACATCGGCAACAAATATTCGGAAGGTTGCAACAAACTGATCGCCTCAAATGTTGCAGCTATTTTTAGCTCTGTAAAAGAAATGGCAAAGGTTCTAAATTGGGATTTGGACGGAAATGCACCCAGCGCAAAACCTAAAATAGATCTTTCTTCACTGAATCAAATACAGCTAAATCTGTACAACTCATTGGCCGAAAAAGGTGGCTTAGACATCGACACGCTTTCGTGGCAGTTGCAAATGAACATGAATCAGTTGGCTGCCATGTTGCTCGATATGGAAATACAAGGTTTTGTAAAACCAATGCCAGGAAAGAAATTTAAGATCGCATGAAACAAAAAGTAGCAGTAATAGGTGGCGGAGCTGCTGGTTTTTTCTTTGCCATCAATCTGGCAATGAGGACGAAAGAAGCCGAAATTGTCATTCTTGAAAAAACGAGCAAAGTACTCACGAAAGTAAAAGTATCAGGCGGAGGCCGATGCAATGTAACCAACGCCACTTACCACAACGGAAAACTTTCTTATAATTATCCACGCGGACAAGCTTTTCTGCGAAAGGTTTTTGAAGATTTTTCGGCCAAGGACACAGTCGACTGGTTTTCCGAACAACACGTGACTTTAAAAGCGGAACCTGACAATCGTATTTTCCCCCTCTCCGACTCTTCTCAAACGATCATTGATTGTTTTTTGGACTTAGTTTCAAGTTTGAATATTAAGTTGAAATTACTTTCACCCATTGAAACGATCGAAAAATCAGACAATGGAAAATGGATTTTGAATAATGCTGATGAGTTTGATGCTGTTTTTGTAGCCACAGGTGGAAGTTCCAAAAAAGAATCTTATAATTGGTTGGCCGAATTAGGACATGTGATTTTACCTCCATTGCCTTCCTTGTTTACATTCAACGTACCGAATAATCCGCTCAAAGGCCTTGAAGGTGTGGCAGTTGTAGATGCACAAGTAAAAATTGAGAAGTCGAATCTGCAAGCTTCAGGAGGTTGGTTGGTGACTCATTGGGGCATGAGTGGACCTGCCATTTTGCGTTCATCGGCTTGGGGAGCTAAAGAATTGGCCGAACGCAATTATGATTTTGTGGCTTACATCAATTTTGTGACCCAACATAATGCCGAAGTTGTTCGATCTAAAATACAAGAATTCAGTCAGTTGAATAAACTGAAATTGATTACTGCAAACCGTCTTTTCGATCTGCCATCACGGCTTTGGGAACGAATGGTGTTTCTTTCCGAAATTCATCCAGAGCTTCGTTGGTGCGATATTTCGAAACAAAAATTCAATAAACTGGTCGAAAACTTGACCAATTTCAGAATTGAAGTAAAAGGGAAAACAACTTTCAAAGACGAATTCGTGACCTGTGGCGGAGTATCGCTGGACGATGTGAACCACAACACAATGGAAAGCAAAATGGCCGAAAATCTATATTTTGGAGGAGAAGTACTAGATATAGACGGAATTACGGGTGGTTTCAATTTTCAAGCTGCTTGGAGTACTTCTTGGGTTGCCGCAAGAGCGGTAGCTGCGCGAATTCATGGAAATTAGTTGAACTTAATAAAACGATTGCTTTGCTAAAAGCTGAAATTCAAAAATATACACTCCAATTCAAATTTGAAGCAGGCACTTCGCGTGGTGTTCTGAGAGAAAGAGAGACTTGGTTTATCAAAATATGGGACGACAATCGTCCTGAAATAGTCGGAATCGGAGAAGCAGGACCTTTGAAAGGAATTAGTTTGGACGATGTATTGGATTTTGAAAAGCAATTATCATTTATCACAAGTCGTCTTTTGGTCGAAGGCAAATTGGTGACTTCCAATCGTCAGCTTGATTTTCTTCCCTCCATTCGTTTCGGGATTGAAACAGCTTTACTCGACCTCGGAAACGGAGGTCGCAGAATTGTATTCAACAATAAATTTTCCTTGCAAGAAGCCCCCATTCCTATCAATGGCCTTATTTGGATGGGAAGTAAAGAATTCATGCTAAAGCAAATAGAAGAAAAACTGGAGGCTGGTTTTTCATGTTTGAAAATGAAAATAGGAGCGATTGATTTCGAAAACGAATTAGAAATAATTCATTCAATTAGAAAGCGTTTTTCTGAATCAGAAATCACGCTGAGATTGGATGCCAACGGAGCATTCAAACCTGAAAATGCCTTAGAGAAATTGGACAGATTGGCGCAGTTCAGGATTCATTCGATCGAACAACCAATTGCCCAAAATCAGTGGATCGAGATGGCGCAGCTTTGTGCCAAAACGCCAATCCCGATTGCGCTTGATGAAGAATTGATCGGGATTTATGATCTACAAAAGGCCTTCTTGTTGGATTCAATCAAACCTCAATACATTATTCTAAAACCAACTTTGGTAGGTGGTTTTGCCATGTGTGACGAATGGATCGAACTGTCCGAACAACGCGGGATTGATTGGTGGATCACTTCGGCTTTAGAATCAAACATCGGTTTGAATGCCATTTGCCAATACACGTATTCTAAAATCCAAAACCGAACCGCAATGCCACAAGGCTTAGGTACAGGCGGTTTGTACCTAAACAATATCGATTCGCCCTTGCAAATACAAAAGGGAACAATTAGATCAGTTATCAGCTAACAACTATCAGTAAACAGATGCTTATTTATCTGATAGTTGATAACTGTTAGTTGACAATTGTTTTGCTTTCAGGATACAATAGATTCCAATTAAGACCATCGGAATACTTAAAATTTGTCCCATGTTCAAAGGCATTCCGTTTTCGAATTCTACTTGATTTTCTTTCAAGAATTCGTAAACAATTCGGAGCGAGAAAAGTACCGTACAGAAAATTCCGAACAACATGCCTGTTTTCTGTTTGATATTAGTTTTCAAATAAAGTCCCCACAAGCTGAAAAACAAGATTGCAGAACTAATTGACTCATACAATTGGGCTGGATGACGGGCAAAATCTTCCCCATTTCTAAGAAAAATAAATCCCCAAGGCATAGAAGTTTGCAAGCCTACAATTTCCGAATTCATCAAATTGCCAAGTCTAATAAGTACTGCACAAAGGGCCACCACGATCACGATTCGGTCGAGAATCCACATATAAGTAACTCCTGAAGTGTTTTTGCTGAAAAAATAGAGGGCAACTAAGATCCCAACAGTAGCGCCATGGCTCGCTAAGCCACCTTCCCAAACTTTTAAAATTTCAATAGGATGTGCCAAATAATAAGCTGGCTCATAAAATAGACAATGTCCAAGACGGGCTCCGAGGATGGTAGCCGAAATCATATAAAGAGTCAGTTTATCCAATTCTTCGGCCGTATGTCCGTCCTTTTTGAAAATATCTAACATCACATAATGAGACAGGATAAACCCTAGGGCAAAGAATAAACTATACCACCTAAGTGCCCAAAAACCTAGATTTATTATTTCTGGCGAAACATCCCAAGAGACAAAAGCGTACATAAGCCAATAATTTAGCAGTTCGATAAAGCCACAAACATACTAAAAACGACCCAAACACTTACAACATGCAAACAACTACTACGATTGTCAACCTTAATCCACTTCGCAAACTTTTACGCGACAACAAATCGGCCATCAAAAAAGCGTTAGAGCTTTTTGTAGAGACCACTGTGGAGGACATGAAATTGATGGGACAGCACATCAATGACAGAAAAATGTTAGAAGCTTCGATGATTGCGCATGCTTTAAAGTCTAGGTTTGTATATTTGGGCAACGAAGATGCAATCGTAAATGTGGTAATGCTTGAAGGTTTGTTAAAAGACGGAAGATCTTCTTGCTATCCAGAAACAAAAAACCTATTTGAGAAGTTAAACAAAATGATTGATTTCTGCTTAATGGAACTTGATTCAGAAATAGTTTCGTTGAATGACTAGATGATGAAAAATGGCTATAGAATCGAACAAACAATTGGTTTTCTTGGTAGAAGATGACCGGTTTTATTTAGAGTTGTTGGAAAATTATTTTTCAGAGAAAGACCATTTTAAAGTTCTTCCTTTTTTGACTGGCGAAGAATGTATCGCCAATTTGAACTTGAATCCAGATTTGGTTATTCTTGATTATTTCCTTGATAGGCACAATCCAAATGCGATGGATGGAAAAATTGTCTACCGCAAAATTGTGGAACAATGCCCAAATGCTCGCATCGTGGTGGTAAGTGCACAGCAAAGTACCGAAGTGGTATTTGGCCTAGTAAAAGAGGGAGTAAAAGATTACGTGATGAAAGGAAAAGAGACTTTCGAACAATTGGATTTGCTGTTGGCACAAAATACCTACTAATATTTTTTGAAAATTAAACACTTGTTTTTATTTGTTTAATTTTGCGTCTTTCAATTCTTAATTATTCATTACTAATTACTTATGCCCTCTTTTGATATCGTCAACAAGGTCGATTTGCAATTGCTAGACAATGCCATCAATACCAGCAAAAAAGAAATACTGACACGATTCGATTTTCGTGACTCGAAAACAGAAATAGAATTAGACAAAGCTGGCCTGAAAATCCAATTGACTACCGACAACAGTATGCGTATCAAAACGATCGAAGACATCCTTTTGACTAGAGCTGTAAAACAAAATATTGATGGTAAGTGCTTCGATTTTAGCAAAGAAGATTATGCTTCTGGTGCGATGGTGAAGAAAGAAATAAAAATCAAACAAGGAATTGAAAAAGAAGAAGGCAAAAAGATTGTGAAAATAATCAAAGACCTAAAAATAAAAGTGGAAGCCTCTATCATGGATGATCAGGTGCGAGTGAGTGGCAAAAAACTGGATGAACTTCAAGCTGTGATTCATCATTTGCGAAATGCCAATTTTGAAGTACCTCTTCAATTTGTCAACATGAAGAGCTAATATTAATTTAGTGATTTTTTATTCTTGTATTAAATTCGTGGTTTTTGTGTACTTTCTTGAAAGACGCTGCTATAAAAGATAAAATAATGATGGAGAAAGTGCAATAGATTTCAGTTTTTTATCTAATTTTAAGCCTGAGCTGTTAGTTAATTTGTGTTTAAAAAGCCTGTCTGTTATGCAGATGGGCTTTTTTATTTTTTCAGAATTATTATATAAATAATAATTAATGTATGTTAAGTGCGCTATTTTAATCCAGAATTGCTGCCGATGTTCTATTTTTGGAGAAAAATCATTGCCTAGTGAATAACATCAATCTCAAAGCCGGGATCATCATTTTTGCCACTATCGTTCTTAGTTCGGTTTCGTTCTATGTGTACCAAGTTTTGTTTGCGCCAAATATCCTTTTGGACAAAGAAGAGGGCTACTTATATATTCCAACAGGAGCAAGTTTTGAAAACGTAAAAGATTCATTGGAATCGAAAGGAGTATTGCATGATCGACTTTCTTTTATGTTTCTTTCCAAACTGAGCGGATATACAAAAAAGGTTCGACCAGGGAGATATTTGCTAAAATCAGGCGATAACAATTGGAATACCCTCAAAAAACTGTATTCAGGTCGTCAAGATCCTGTCAAACTTACGTTCAACAACGTTAGACTTCAACATGAGTTTGCAGAGAAAATGGGTGCGAAGTTTGAATTTTCGGAGGAAGATCTTTTGAAAAAACTGGCGGATGCTGACTATATGAAAACACTTGGACTTGCTCCTGAAAATGCCATGTGTTTGTTTGTTCCCAATACCTACGAGCTTTATTGGAACATTACTGCCGAAACCTTTCTCGACAAAATGTACCAAGAATATGACAAGTTTTGGACAGAAGCTCGAAAATCTAAAGCTGATTCTTTGGGACTTACGATTCAGCAAGTGTACATTTTGGCTTCTATTGTAGAAGAGGAAACTAAACAGCAGGATGAAAAATCGAGAGTGGCAGGCGTGTATTACAACCGTTTCAAAGTAGGAATGAAATTGCAAGCCGACCCAACTGTCAAATTTGCAGTGGGTGATTTTTCGCTTCGTAGAATTTATTCTGGCCATCTCACGATTGAGTCGCAATACAATACCTACAAATACAAAGGATTACCTCCTGGACCAATTTGTTTACCAACCGTGAAAACAGTTGATGCCACATTAAATGTTGAAAAGCATGATTATTTGTTTTTCTGTGCCGATATTTCAAAACCAGGTTATCATAAATTTACCAAAAATTTTGACGAGCACCGCGGTGTAGCGCAAGAATACAGGACGAATTTGGATAAGAAAAACATTCTTTAGTTATGTTTCAACACGAAATTCAGATTCGAGTCCGATATGCCGAAACCGACAAAATGGGCTTTGTTTACTACGGCAATTATGCTACTTATTTTGAAGTAGCACGTGTGGAAACATTTAGAGCTCTGGGTTTTAGCTACAAGGACATGGAAAATTCGGGGGTGATGATGCCCGTTCTTGAAATGAAAACCAAATACATTCGT
>JAYVIX010000096.1:0-3734 GCA_043769845.1 Cytophagales bacterium | reverse complement strand
CTGAACGTTGAACGACTTGGTGAAATTTTCGACTTCTTCCGTAATCGAAACCGATTTGTCTATCTTTTTCGACCATTCTTCGCCATCCGGATAAAACCCGCTTATGGTATTGTCTTCGACTTTTATACCCGCAATCGGCTTGCAACAGATGTACGAAAAAATATTTTCATTTCCGTGATAATCAGAACTTTCGAGTAGAAAACTGTTTGGATAACGGTCTCGCAGTTTCAGATAAATGCTTACTGGAGTCAGAGTATCGCCTAAAAGAAGCTTATGGTCGGTTTTGAGGTTGTATTGTTTCATGATCAAGGTATGGACAAAGTAAAACAAAAAAGGCTTACTGTACACAGCAAGCCCTTTTTAGAATAAACAAAACGTTGGCTGGCTACACACAGAAGAATTGTGAGTTGCGCCACCAAGAATTATTTACTGCAAATGTTTTCATACACGCAAGTATCGGATTTTGAATATAAAATGCAAATTTCGCTGAAAGTATTTTTCGAATTGCCGTCATGAACATTGAAACTGAGCTAGAAAAAGAACATTCGAGAACCCAAACAGACAAAATTGTATCGTATGTTGGCTACGACAACGTTCGATTCGAGGAGCTTATGACAGTGGTTTTGGCGAATAAAAAAGGGATCGCTCAACGTGCCGCCTGGTCAATGGCCATTATCGCACTTCAACATCCGATGCTTTTTGTGCCTTATTTGGGTCGCATACTTATGCTAATTCAGCAAAAAAATGTACACGATTCCTTGATTCGAAATTCGCTCAAAACATTTGAAGCGATCGAGATTCCAGAAAACTGTCAAGGTGAAATAGTAGAGCTTTGTTTGAAAATGCTTCTGGAACCTTCAAAACCGGTAGCCATCAAAGCATTTGCCATTTCTACGCTTCAAAATATCTGCAGGCAACATCCCGAATTGGCCATCGAAGTAAAATTGATCCTGAAAGAAAGAATTGAATTCGAAAAGCCAGCCTTCATTTCGAGAGCCAAACGATTTTTGAAAGAGTTTTGATAAGGCAAATTATCGGATAATTTCCTATACTAATGTAGTAAAATATCGGATAATTTGCCATATTCATGTAGTAAATTATCCAATATTTTACTACATTGCATCATGAAACGCACAAAATACGACTTAATCAAGGCGCATGTGGCTTGCAAAGAGTTTACGATTTTGGTTGGTGCGCGCCAAGTAGGCAAGTCTACACTATTGAAACAAATAGCCGAAGAATTGAGGCTTGAAGGGCAATTGACGATATTTTTGAATCTGGAAAGGAAGAATATTTTGGAAGCGTTGGACGAAAATCCTGAGAATGTTTTTCGTTTTATTCCTGATGAAAGCAAAAAGGCCTACGTGCTTATTGACGAAGTGCAATATCTGAAAGACCCGAGCAATTTTCTGAAATTGCTATATGACGAACATGCCGATAAGTTAAAAATTGTAGCCACAGGAAGTAGCGCATTTTATATTGATCGAAATTTCAAAGATTCTCTTGCTGGTCGAAAAAAAATCTTCGAACTAAATACGCTCGATTTTGATGAATTTCTACATTTCAAAGGGCGAGACGATTTGCGAGACGAGCTGATTTTGTTGCGTGCCAAGTCGGAGTACGTTTCGGTGCATACTGAAATATTGAACGTTTTGTTCGAGGAATACTTGGTTTATGGCGGTTACCCAGCAGTAGTACTAGAAACTCAGTTGCAAGACAAAATAGACAAGTTGGAAGAAATCAAATATGCGTACATCAAACGCGATATTTCAGATTCGGGCGTTCAGGATGAAACTCGTTTTTATCGATTGATGCTTTTGATGGCTTCGCAAGCTGGCAATTTGGTCAATGTCAACGAATTGGCAAATACACTTTCGATGGCAGCTACCACGGTCGAAAATTATTTGTACATCATGCAGAAATGTTTTCATGTGCGCATGGTCAAACCTTTTTATCAAAACCTACGAAAGGAATTGGTAAAAATGCCCAAAGTCTATTTTTACGATTTGGGTTTACGTCATTCGCTTTTAAACAATTTCAACTCGCTAGCTTTACGTCCCGACAAAGGCCAAATTGTAGAGAATTATGTATTTCGGAGGCTCGTACAAGTCAATCCGCCAGACCAGGTAAAGTATTGGCGCACAGCGGATGGCAACGAAGTAGATTTTGTAGTAGAAACCGAGTTGGACAAAGGATTGGCGTATGAGGTAAAATATGCAGAACAGGAGTTTCGAGATTCGAAATACAAAAAATTCAAAGAAGTATATCCTACATTTCCACTACAATGGGCCGGAATGGTTTCAAAAACGATTAAAAATAACTTGTTGCGATTTTAGTTTTGTATTACTTGACTGAATACGAATGAATATATACGAAAATAAATTCACATTAAAAATACTCATCGTGGCCATTGCGATGCTTATTGCAGGGGCATCGCTTTGGTATACGGATGTGTTGGTAAAAAGCTTGGCTCAACGCGAACAACGCCTTATCGACCTGTATGCCAAAGGTTTAAAAGCATTAGTGGCCGAAAATGCTACCGACAATTTGGCTTTTCTTTTCAACGAAATCATCGAAACAAATCATTTTATTCCTGTCGTTCTTACGGATGAAAAACGCCAACCAATTAATTACAAAAATTTTGATATAAACGAACAATGGGAAGAGGCACGAAAAGAAAAGTTTCTAAAATCGAAATTACTTGAACTTCAGGAAGCGCATGAACCAATCAAACTAGAAATTGCACCAGGAATTGTGAATTATATTTATTATGGTGATTCTCAATTACTTAATCAATTAAAATACTACCCATACATTCAATTAGGGGTGGTGTTTTTGTTTGCCTTTTTAGCCTATTTGATTTTTAGTTTTTCGCGCAATGCCGAGCAAAATCGTGTGTGGGCTGGCATGGCCAAAGAAACGGCTCATCAATTGGGAACGCCCATTTCGTCACTGATGGCTTGGGTCGAGCTTTTCAAAATGGACGATGACTTGAAAAATCATTTTGCCGTTCCTGAGATCGAAAAAGACATTTTGCGCCTCGAAACGGTTACTTCGCGTTTTTCAAACATTGGTTCTACGCCTACTTTGAAACCCGAAAATATCGAACTGGTGGTGCGAGAATCCATTTCGTACATGCAAATGCGAATTTCAAAAAAAGTAGAAATGACGATGAATTCGACTTTGACGGAAGAATTGATCGTTAAAATCAATAAACCGCTTTTTGAATGGGTCATCGAAAACCTGTGCAAAAATGCAGTGGACGCAATGGCTGGCGCAGGAAAACTGGATGTATTGCTTCAAAAAGACGATCTAGGCCGAGTATTGATTGATATCAAAGACACAGGAAAAGGCATTGCGCCAAATAAAATCAAAAAAGTATTCAATGCCGGTTTTACCACCAAACAACGTGGCTGGGGCTTGGGCCTGACGCTCGCCAAACGAATTATCGAAAGCTATCATAAAGGACACATTTTTGTAAAAAGTTCGGAAGTGGACAAAGGGACAACGTTTAGGATTGTACTTTAGCATCGTCAGATTGGTATAAACAACTGGATGTTATATATTTAGATGTTATGAAAGTAGAGACAATAATAGAAACAATCAATAGACTCAAAGTACAAGCGGACGCTTTGTTGCCGCTAAAAATTGAGGACGAAAAACGATTGCATAAGAAATTTAGATTAGAGTTTAATTATAATTCCAACCATATAGAAGGCAATACTTTAACATAT
>JAYVIX010000095.1:0-3412 GCA_043769845.1 Cytophagales bacterium | reverse complement strand
GAAGGCCCAGATGATGAACCATATCGTATGGTGCCAGCTGTACAAAATGCGAAAGGCAAATTTAATGAAGACGTATTGGTAGGACTTGATTTTTTGCTTTCGGAAATGGCCAAAAGAAAAATGTACGCAGTAGTGTGTTTAAGCAATTTTTGGCCTTGGTCTGGTGGGTTTGCCCAGTACATTCAATACACGAAACTGCAAGATACCATCCCTTATCCACCACCACACCCAAATGGCACTTGGGATGGATACATGAAGCATGCTGCTACTTTTTATTCTAACCAAGAAGCAGTTTCAAGATATTATACTGCTGTACAAAAAGTAGTAAGCCGTACGAACACGATTACAAATAAGCCTTATACAACCGACCCTGCCATCATGTCGTGGGAATTGTGCAACGAACCAAGAGGGGCTAACAATGTGGATGCCTATTTGAAATGGGTGGATAGTTCTTCTGCTTTAATCAAAAAACTAGATCCAAACCATCTTGTGACTGCTGGAAGTGAGGGGATTACAAGTTCACCTGAATACAGCGGGTGCGATTTTGTAAAAACACATGAATTCAAAAATATCGACTATACAACAGTTCATATTTGGATTCAGAATTGGGAATGGTACAACCCAAAAAAACATAATGAAACATATCCTCTTGCCAAAGAAAAGGCATTAGCTTACCTGAGAGACCATATCAAAATATCGAAACAAATGAACAAACCATTTGTGCTCGAGGAATTTGGTATCATGAAGGATAATGGCAATTTTGATCCTAAAGCAACCAATGTAAACCGAGATCTTTTCTATGAAACAATGATTGGCGAGGTATATAAATATGCTAAAGATTCTTCATCGGCCGCTGGAGTAGCATTTTGGGCATGGGCTGGCGAAGGTAGACCTAAAACAATACAAGGTTGGTGGAAAGCTGGCGATGATTTCATCGGAGATCCTCCTCACGAGGAGCAGGGTTGGTATTCGGTATACGATACAGATACTAGTACTCAAATATTACTCAAAAAATACGCGACTTTGTTTAATGAAATGTCGGGTAAAAAGTAAAAACAAAGCTGCTTTATAATTTAATTTCTTTCAATTATAAAGCATTCTATTCTTTTTAATTACGAAAAGACAACTCCCAAATACATCAAAACTAATTGCATTGTTTGAAATATTATTGTCTGCAACATTGTCTTTTGCACAAGACACTACCACGACTTGATACAAAGCAACTGACTCAAAAATTGAATACAGAGGAAGAATAGACTTTTCAAATCCTAAAAGACCAGTTTTTTCTGCAGCTGGAGTGTACATAAAGGCAAAATTTAAAGGTGTTTCGGCAACCGTTCGCTTCAAAGACGAATACATCTGGAACCAATATCTTAATAACTACAACATTATTATCGACAACAATATTGTTGTAAAACTACGCCTAAGCACAAGCTCGACCGATACCATTTTTTAAGTAAGTAGTGAAAGGCTTGCCTTATGGCGACCACACGATTATGTTTGTAAAAAGAAATGAATCGGGTGTTGGAAAATGTACGTTTTATGGCTTTGATTTTGGTGGAGCAATTTTAGCACCTGATGCAAAAACGGGAAGAATAATATACAACTGTTATTAATGTACCAATCAGTTATATGATAGGTCAGGATGCGATGGATCGCACCCAAATACAGGCGAGCACCGTTCGATGGCCAGACAAATCGCTCCATACATTGTAAAAAACCTTGGCTGGGCGCTTCCTACTGGCATTACGGATACTTCCAAATTATTAGATCCAATCAGTGTTGCTTCATGGAACAACACCCAAACTTATGCACTTGGGTTAGAATCAAATAGCATCGAATCATTCCGCAATTTGACAATAAGCCCCAATCCTAGTGATGGCGAAACGTTATTGGTTTGGGAAAAAGCAGGCAATTATGTGATTGCTGTAACTGACATGCAAGGAAAATCGGTTCTGAAGTTGAATGGATTTGGCAATTCGGTAAAAATAAACAAAAAAGAATGGCAGAAAGGACTCTACACGATTCAAATGGAACAAGACAAGAGTATCAAAAAATCGGTAAAGTTGGTCGTGAAATGATTTTTTTAGTTTTTAGTCCAACGGTCAAAGTACGGTTTCTTTGAACGTTGAATTTTAAATGAATATTTATTAATATTAATAAACAGGAACAAAATCAATTCTTAAAATCTTTCGGATGAACCTTTAGAATCATAAGCAAAAAACTCTCCAAGGAATCAAAACCTGTGGAGAGTTTTTTGTTTATAGAATGCCATCACTGTTTTTATTCCCCAAATCAGCCTAAATTTGCCTCCCCAAAACAAGGAGCAACGAACTAACAACGTTGAACTTTGAACATTAAACTTTGAACCACCCCGTGCGCGATTATTCCCTAAAGCTCTCTGGCCTCGAGCCACTCATCATCAACAAAGAAGCCAATTTTATCAACATAGGCGAGCGTTGCAATGTGACGGGTTCGGCCAAGTTTCTAAAATTGATCCAAGAAGAAAACTACGATGCTGGCCTAGCCGTGGCCATGGAACAAGTACGTGGTGGTGCGCAAGTACTTGATGTGAACATGGACGAAGGCATGATAGACGGTGAAAAAGCGATGGTTCGTTTCTTGAACTTATTGGCTTCAGAACCTGAAATATCTCGTATTCCTGTCATGATTGATAGTTCAAAATGGGACATCATCGAGGCTGGTCTGAAATGTGTGCAAGGAAAATGTATCGTCAATTCCATTAGCTTGAAAGTAGGCGAGGAGCGGTTTATTTGGGAAGCTAAGCGTGTAAGGCGTTACGGTGCAGCTGTGATTGTGATGGCGTTTGACGAAGTTGGCCAAGCCGATAATTTTGAAAGACGTTGCGAAATCACCAAGAGAAGCTACGATGTATTGACCCAGAAAGTAGGTTTTGCTGCTTCTGATATTATTTTCGATTTAAATATATTTCCAGTCGGTACTGGTATGGAAGAACATCGCCAAAATGCGGTCGATTTTTTCAGAGCCACTACTTGGGTGAAAGAAAACTTGCCAGGTGCAAAAATCAGCGGTGGGGTGAGTAACGTTTCGTTCTCGTTTCGAGGCAACAACCGTATGCGCGAGGCCATGCACTCGGTGTTTCTTTACCATGCCGTGAAGGCGGGTATGGACATGGGAATTGTGAACCCATCGATGCTCGAAATCTATGACGACATCCCGAAAGATTTGCTCGAGAAAATAGAAGACGTGATGTTGGATCGGAAAGACGATGCCACCGAACGTTTGCTCGAATTTGCCGAAACCCTGAAATCAAAAGACAAAAAAGAAGTAGTAAGTGCCGAATGGCGCAACGGAACTGTCGAGGAAAGACTTACCCATGCGCTAGTGAAAGGTTTAGTCGATTTTATTGATGAAGACACCGAAGAGGCGC
>JAYVIX010000094.1:0-21374 GCA_043769845.1 Cytophagales bacterium | reverse complement strand
CGAACAAAAAAGAGTAAGAAATCGCTTATTTAAAGAGATTATGAAATATCAATGCAAGGAAGGTCAGCTGGAGACGTTGAAAGAAATGGAGAGGGAAGTTCCGTTTGCAGAATCTCATAAGAATTACCCAATCAGTCGCTCATCTGTGTCGAGTGACTGATATATTTTAGGGCTTTTCCGGTATTTAACAAAAGCAAATAAGGGCGAAGCCCTAGCGTATATTAGTCACTCGGTGCAACCGAGCGACTGCCGAGGCTCTCCAAATTTTGGCTAATGCCTGACCTGAATAGTTACATATTTTTGTATCATTGTAAAGAAAAAGAATATATTAACATGGAAATTAAATTCACCCAAGAGCATAAGGTATTAAATGAGCTTTTTGGGCGAGAAAGTTTGATTATCAATTGAATATAAAACTATTAATTAAACAAAGCCATGTTAGATACAATCAAAAAATCATTCGGAGGTACAAGTACAGATTTTGCACAATTGGTAAAAGATGGTGCGGTGATTTTAGATGTACGTTCGAAAAGCGAATATGCGAGTGGACACTTAAAAGGCTCAATTAATGTGCCGCTAAACGAATTGAATAGTTATCTGAAAACGTTGAAAAAAGACAAACCAGTAATTACTTGTTGTGCTTCTGGCATGCGTAGTTCTTCGGCAGATGGAGTGTTGAAAAGTTCCGGTTACGAAGCCTATAATGGAGGAGGATGGTCTGGTCTTCTTTCAAATTATTAAAGTGAGTTGTTGGTCAAAAGACCAACAACGGCAAAAAAAATGCAACCGAACTTTGAAGTATTAGATTTGATCGTTTCTTTATCAGTTAATAATTATTAAAAATATGAAACATATTCTAACCCTCTCTTTATTTTTAGCTTTTTCAACTAAAATAATAGTTGCTCAACCTACAGAGTTTACCGACTTTGAAAACTTTACTAGTGGATCAAATTTCACACAAGCTAGTTGGGCTACAGCAGGTTTTTCAGTGCCATGGGTAAACGGCTTTGATGTAAATCGAGGAATAATAGATAACACTTATTTTAAAAGTGGAAGTAATTCTCTTCGTATTTTTTATCCGAAAGACAAATATGGTACTGCAAATACTGGAGCTCAAGCACCGCTTATGGTTCCAGGCTTAAATGAATATTTCATGTCGTATAATGTACGTTTTAGCGATAATTTTAGCTGGGGATCAACCAGTGAAGGAGGGAAACTACCAGGCTTAGGTGGTGGAGCCAGATGCAGTGGTTGTCAAGTATGTACCGGCTCAAATGGTTTTACGGCCCGTCTTATGTGGCGTACAGGTGGCAAAACAGTAATTTATCTTTACCATTTGGACAAGGTGAATCCTCCTTGTGGCGATAATTACGAGATTATGGTAGGTGGCAAAAATTTGGTTTTCCAAAAAGGTGTTTGGTATAAAATTTCGCAAAGAGTAAAAGTAAATTCGACTACTAACCATGATGGAGAAGTAGAAATGTGGATAAACGACCAACATGCTCAAATTAAATTGTACAACGGCACATTGGTTGATAAATTATCTGGCATTCAATTTGTTAGCAATGGTGACAAAGTAGATGCTTTGTATTTTTCGACTTTTCATGGAGGCGGAGATGCAAGTTGGAATTCCACTACAGATTGTTATACATGGTTTGATGATATTGTCATTTCTACCAAACAATCAGACGTGGTAAGTACAACAACTGTATTAGAAGATTTCGAAATGAACAACCGAATTGCTGAAATTTTCCCTCAACCACTAAAAGTAGGAAAGGAAGCGTCAGTGCCAAATACCTTACCAAATTCAACAATAGAGTGGATTGACATGAAAGGAAATGTAGTTGCAAAAACCCAAGTTTCATCAGAAAAAAAAATCACAACCCCTATCTTACCATCAGGAACGTATATTTTAAAATATCTACAAAACAATTCATTTAGTTCACTTAAGGTAATAGTTGATTCGGATAATCGTTAAACTTGGATTCGATTAGTAGTCTTTTAATATTCGATTACTAATATGGCCACAATTGCAAACTGCAATTGTGGCCATATTAGTTTATAGGGATAAAAAATTACTGCTTCACCACTTTCACGGTTTCCACTTTGTTCTGATACACAAAACGTAACACGTACAAGCCTTGTGCTAAATCGTGACCAAAAGCAATCTGTTCGTTGGTGCTGTGTGCGTTAGAACTGTATACTTCCATACCACGGCAATCGGTGGCTTTAATGCTTAACGGAACGGTGTTGGCCGTGCTTACTTTCAGGTTGGTATACTCATAAAAGAATGTAGGCGAAGCGGTGAATGAATCCACATTCGTTTCTTCCAAACTGGTAATTAATGGATCAATAAAATCGAAATAGCTGAGATTAAAGCCAGCCGTGCTAAAAGTGGCTTTGATGGTGTGCTTACCAGCCGTGAGGTTGAGACTTCCCAAATCGACTGTATTCCAAGTATCCCAATCGCCTGTTCCTGAAATAGTTGCTTTGTCAATTATCGTTGTGCCGTCTACTGATATCGACAATTTTCCGCCATTGCCTGCCACTCTTGCTTTTAAAAGGTAGTTGGCGTTAGCCGAAACATTCACTGTATAGTTCATCCACTCACCGTCTTCCGTCCAAGCTACAATGGGAGTTTTTTCGGCATTCGAATATTGGATATCTACGCCATCGTTGCGGAAATACCAGCCGGTGTTCCATGCGGTATAGTCGCCTCCGCCTACACCAAATTGGGTAGTTCTGAACGCCACATCGCTGTAGGCCACACCGTTTTTGCCTTCGTCAAAACGTGAAGCCGATACTTTGGAAGGAAGCGTGATGACTTCAAAAGGTTTGGTAGGATTCACATAATCAGGAAACAAAGCCGACAGATACCCACGGTTGATACTGCAATTGGTCAGTTTTACGTTTTGCACCATTTCGTCCAAAATGGCTTGACCTGTAACAGCCGTTGGTTTTGCTCCTTTGTTATTTATATAATTTGCCAATGCCGACCAATTTGCTGGTTCCTTGAACGCCAAAGCTCCCGAAACGCTGCCCATCTTTTTGTAAGGCCATATAGCCCAACTGATGTTGTATTTGTTCATTAGCTCTACCGTTTCGCCTATCCAATGATTGGAGTTTTCGCCAAATTCGCCCAGCCAAATAGGAACATTTTCAGTATCACGAACCTGAAAAATGAAATTGAGTGAAGCATCCGTTACATCGTTCCAATATTTGTGGAAACTGTAAGCCATGTTGTTGTCCCATTTTGGAGTGAGTCCATTGTAATCATTGGCATAACTGTTTCCTTCTATGAATACAATGTGGTTATTGTCGACCGTACGGATGGCAGCAGTGATGTCTTTCATCAAATTAGCCAATAGTAGATTATTGTTTGCCAAAGTCCAATTGGTTTCGTTGATCAAATCATAACCGCCTACTGTTTCTTCGTTGGCGTAGCGTCTGGCAAATTCTTTCCAGAGAGCAACAGTTTGTGCACGATTTTGGGCACTGGTATAAGCGCTACCAGCAACATCTTCCCAAAGTGATGATTGTCCTGCTATATAATCGCTGATATCACCACTGTTTTGTCCGCCTGGGGCAGCATGTAAGTCCAGAATCACATAGATATTGTTGGCCTTGCACCAAGAAACAATCTGGTCTACCATTGTAAAACCTTTTTCGATGAACACATTAGGCTTGCCTAATTCGGTAAACAAATTGTAGTGCATAGGCAAACGAATACTATTAAAGCCCCATTTAGCGATGCTGTCTATGTCTGCTTTGGTCAAATAGTTCGTTTTATAGTCATCATAAAACTTTTCCATATCGGCATTGCCTACTACATCAGCTATTTTCTGTTTGATGATGTACTGATAGCCACCACCCAAATTGAGCATATAGCCTTCTTGCACCATGTAATTACCAATGTTAATGGCTCTGATTTGGAAGTTGCCATTATTGTTCACAATGTTTTTGCCATCGGCACGAAGGTATCCCCGATTGCCGCCAAGTACAGTTTCTGTCACATTCACATAATTGATATTGAAGCCACCGTTTACAACCAGCAATTTCAATTTGTGTATTCCTTTTGTTAGAGGAATACTTTTTCGAATGGCGCTGTTCCATACTTGCCAACCGTTGGTAATTGGCAATACCATAGGTTCAGCCACTGTTTTTCCATCCACTAATACAATTAAACTACCACCTGAACTTGCACTTGCGGTACGGAAGGTGAAATCGTAATTGGTTGTTGTGCTTACGTTTATGTCATATTCCATCCAATCGTTGGTCTCGATAAAGCCTACGTTCATGCCACTGCCAGCATCTTGAGTAGCTTCGATCTGCACGCCCAAACTACCGCTAAATGCTTCAGCTTCTATTTTGCCAGGAATGGCAATAGGCGAGGGTGGTGTAATTATACCTGAATACTTTAAAGTGGCCATAATTGGCATGTGATCCGAGGCATTCGCTGGCGTAGTGATTACTTTGGAAGATATCGTAGTATATTTTGTTGAATTTGGACAATAGATATAATCAAACTTGGTTCCGAAACCAGTGGTTACACTACCAGTTGGATCAAAGTCTCGGTAAGTATCTCTACATTTTAAAGGATTATCAGTCCCAGATTCGATTTCATCCAAATTGTCACTGCATCTTGTTCGTTCGAATTGAAATCACCTGTTAGATAGAACGGATCCGTTTGTATAGCTCTTTTTGAAACTTGATCCATCAGCAATTTCATGCTTAGTAGTCGTTCTTTAGCCAAGTCTGTAGTGGGAAAATGTGCATTAAAAAGATAAAAGCCTTGACCAGTATTTTTATCGACTAACCTCACAAAAGTACAGATTCGGTTATAAGCACCTCCAAAACTTGAAGGCACTGTTGGGGTAGTCGATAGCCAGAAATTTCCAGAATTAGTGGCGTCCAAGGTATATTTGTCTGATTTATAAAAGATCCAAGAGCCTTCGCCAGCATCTCCTCCATCTCTTCCTATACCAAACCAAGCATATCCTGTTTCGGTATTTAAATAATCTCGTTGATAGTTGACAGCTTCTTGTGTGCCGATTATATCTGGCGTTTCGTTTTTAAAAATGGAAGCAGCCTTGGCTTTACGCGCGTCCCAGTTGGTGCCAAATGGTTGCTGGATATTAAACGACATGATCTTTAAATTCAGATCCTGACCAGATAACAGCACTGCATTCAGCATGAAAATAGCCCCGCTTAATAGCGGAACTATTTTTCTGATAATCGAATGATTTTTCATCGTAATCAAATGATACAGTTTGAATTTATTCTTTAATAAACTTGCCTATTTGATTTTCACATTTCACTAAATAAACACCACTCTGAAAAGAAGAGACGTCCATTAGGTTGCTTTGCGTTTCAAGTAACTTCACACCCGTCAGATTCCAGACCGTTACAATCGAGTTTTCGGAAGCTCTGTTTAAATGAAGTTCATTTTTGGCAGGCGAAGGAAATACTCTTAATGTCGATGTACTATGAAGTGATTCCTCAAGATTGGTTAAGGTGGAGTTTTCAAATTCAATCCAATTGAGATTGAAGCCCCCTTTTGCCACCAAAAGTCTGATCGTTTTTTGTCCTTTCGTCAGATTGATTGGAGTGTTTAGTGTTTCCCATGCTTGCCAATCGACTGTTTTAGGAATTATCACTTGCACTGTGTCAGAAATGCCTTTGATTATTTTCAGCAGTCCATCTTCATCTTTACTAGCGACTCTCAATTTTAGGTTATATTCTCTTTCCTCTGGAACAATTATTTTATATTCCATCCAATCGTTTGCATCAATAAAACCTACATTTAATCCTGGACCACCATCGGTTGTGGCTTCGGTTTGAATTCCCAACATGTCGCTGTATGTTTCTGCTTCTATTTTGGCAGGAATCAGAATTGGAGCTGGAGTTACTTCGCCATAACCACCAATCACAACTGTAACTTTTGTCGGAAATGTACATTGAATAGTAGAAGACTGATCGCCCACATCGTCATAAGCAAACGCATAGGTTTGTGATTCGTAGCTGATGTCCGTGCTGTGAAAGAATTTCACATATTGATTGTAAGGAGCAATTTTGAAGAAACGTGTCGCATCGTGGTTTTTCTGCACCTCGCCAACAGCAGCACTAGTATAAATAGCATGGCGATTGATAGCCGCACATACTTGAGCCTGAATCATTAAATCTTCATGATATTTGACATTAGAAGCCGTTGCATACGTGGTGGCTAATGCACCAGCACCTTCAATGGCATCCTGTGTACTGGGTTTCCAATAAATGGTCGCTTGCGAATTATCCGCAGGATCATAAAAATCGAAACGATCGCCAGTAACTCTACCTTTCCAAGTGCCTCTGTCACCAATGTTGAGTAACAAATCTTTGGTTCTGTAAGTAGACCAAATGTCATTTATATAAGAAGCGAAATAGTCTTTAAAAGCACCATTGGCTTTAAAATCGTCTATTTTAGAAGGTTGCTCGATGATTGGTTCATTATCCATCGAATGTGTTTTGATCAGTTTACAACCTTGAAAAGGGGCTTCCACTCTAGTAGGCCAAGCATTTAGTATGGCTTGATGAGAAAGTAATTCACCGATTTTTTTATTCACATTAGGAGCAGAACCATCATTTACTCTTGCATGGTAAGACGAAGCGTACGATCCACCTACGCCACCAGTGTAGCCAGTCACTTCCAAGCCCATCGGGTTTTGGTACGAATCTACACGGCTGGTATTTGTCCAAAGACCTGCATTGCCCCAAGTAAGTTCTACCAATTCCCAGCGAATACCATCATTAGGGTCGTTAGGGTTTTGCAAATCAGCCCCTGCATAGCCACCCGTTTGGTGGAAATAAATATACATGGGTGATTTGAAGGAAAGGAAAATCCGATAACCAAAGAGCCCTTTTGGTATTTGGATTGTTTTATTCTGCAAATCGCTTAGTTTGTAAAACATGTTGGCATATTTGTTTTTACCATCGGGTGTACTGCCCCAAGATGGCCCAGGAACGGTATTGTCGGCATAAGTCATCGATTTCAACTGGCTTTTGGTCATGTCCATCCACACATTGCCCATGCCCGGAAACTGACCAACCAGACCCATGTAGATTTCGGAATCGGTATAACGCGAACTGTTTTTGAAGGTATAAGGCACTGTTTGGGCAAACGAGAAACTCGCAACCAAGCAAATGAGGAGCACGACTCGGGGTAAATGTTTCATGGTTTTTGAATTTAATGTTTTGAATTTTTAGGCAAAGTACTTCAACCATGCCCTATATCACAGGACATTTAATTCATAATAATTGATTGATTTATTGGGAACTACTCTTTGATGAATTTCACTCTTTGATTTTCAACTTTTATAAAATAGATACCGCTGGAAAACGAAGAAAGATCAATTCGATGGCTTTGAGTTTCCAAAAGTATTGTTCCATCCAAATGCAAAATAGTTATTGTCTCATTTTCTCTTAACCCTTTTATAGTGATAACATCTTTGGCTGGCGAAGGAAATACACTGATTTTTGTCGATAAATAAGAATCAAAATCTTCAAAGCCTGTCAACAAACAAGTAGTATTGCTGATCGAAATTCTTTTTAGATTATCAAGATAGTACGTATCTGAAGCTGTTGAATTTGGATTTAGAAGTACAAGCAAACGATCAACCTTGGTATCGAACTGTGCCCTATTAGGATCAGCGGTTTGGCTTAAAACAAAACGCAACGTTTCCCATTGGTTCGTTTTAGTTGTTAACGCTTTATAAACCGAGTGCCTACCTGTTGGCCAAGCTGCCGCCCAAGTGGATGAACTACCAATTTGAATTTCGATAGGAGTTCCTGCTGGCTTTGGACTATAAATATCTAGTTCGAAAACAAAAGACCCATTTTCATATTCAGACCCATTCTTTAGCAATGTATTGTCTAAGAAAATGAGATCGTATTGATTAGGGCTTCTTACATACTTTAGCACTTTCTGTGAATTATTTGTAACCGAAGAAAATGGATTATTTTGAATGACAGAAGTTCCGTTAGTTTCAGCAATTGTTGTAGCTTCATTTCCATTAGTTTCGAAATTATTAAAACTAAAAGTACAGTTATTGTTGAAAGTTGAAACAGCTAAACTACTCTGAACCGATTGCGAAGGACATTGAGAGGTAGCAGGAGTGGTAATAGTAAGAATCAAATTAAAAATCGATTCTGAAGTATTTTTAACCAAAACAGTATTGCCGTTTGAACTCCCAATGATACTTGCCATGCCGCCTGAAACTGTCCAATTATAAGTTGCACCAATAATTTGCTGTACTGAAAATGACTTTGTTTCTCCACTAAACATTCGGCTCGAACCTACAATGGCGGGAGGTGTCAATGCTGGATTACTTCCTGTACCACTATACACACGAACATAGTCCACTTCAAACGTTGGCTTTGTTAACTCTACTTGGCTAACAGTTGGGCTTCCTGTATAAAGTCCACCAACGGCCAGATTCAAAATCATGTAAAATTCAGTATTCCAAGGCCACACGTTTGTGCTATTTGAAGCTGGATTTAAAGAATTTGGGGTTTTAGTTTCTGTTTTAATTAACACATTATCGAAATACCATTTTATTTGATTTTCGTCCCATTCGGCTGCATATACATGAAATGCGTCTGAAAGATTTTGAGTGTAATTGTAAACACTTCCATCATTTCTGTTATTTGGAGAAGGAAGTCCATAATGAAGTGTGGCATTTGTTTGTGTGGGTTTATCGCCACGGTATTCCATAATATCAATTTCGCCAGTTGTTGGCCATTGGTTATTAGTTGAAAGCATCCAAAAAGCTGGCCATAAGCCTCTTCCTAAAGGCATTTTCATTCGGGCTTCAAATCGTCCGTATTTCCAAGCATGCAAACCTAAAGTTCGCAGTTTGGAGCCTGTAAAAGAACTACCACCTACAGTTTCTTTTACAGCTGTCATGGTTAGAATACCATTGGCTACCGATGTATTTTTAGCGTTATTGGTATACGTTTGCAATTCTCCATTTCCCCAACCACATAAGCTGGGGCAGCCATCTCCGTTCTGAAAAGCCCATTTGGTTAGATCAATCGAATTTCCATTAAACTCATCAGACCAAACCAATTGATTGCATTGAGAGTAAGCGGCTACATTAGCCAATACCAAAAGAGTACTTATTATTTTTTTCATTTTGCGACTTGTTTAATGAGTTTTTGAAATTATTCTTTGATAAACTTTATAGTTTGATTGCCTGATTTGAGAAAATAAATTCCACTTGTCAAAACCGAAACTTCAAGCACATTTGCCTTAGTTTCTATCATTTTTTCACCGGATAAACTAAAAACGGCCGCTTCAATTATCTTGCCTTTTACGTATAGTTTGTCTTTAGTTGGGGAAGGGAAAACACTTATTTTATCTGAGTAGTTAAAGTCATCTTCATCAATACTAGTGGTAGTTGGTTTAGGAGCAATGGCAAACATGTTCAGATTGTAGCCTCCTGTTTCTACGCCAATTCCTAGGTCATATTTTCCTTGTGGCAAGACTACTTCTTTCGATATTGTTTTCCATACTTGCCAATTGCCAGTAGATGCTACTGAAATGGTGCCTAAAACGGTTTGTCCATTATCCATTTCCAAACTTATTTTTCCACCTGAGGTAGCAGAAGCCACTCTATAATAAATGGTATACGTTCCTGAAGTTGGAATCGTGACATTGTGATAACTCAACCAATCGCCAGCTTCCAGATACGCCACATTCTCGCCCCCTTCTTCGCAAAGTTCGTTTTTAACGCCCGACATCACATTGTACGATTCCGCTTCGATAATTGCCAAAGGTTCATTTGCTACAATGGTCACATTAGAAATCGTTCTCTTTTCTAGATTTGTGCTTTCATTCCCACCTAGTGGCCTTATTTCGCACGTATAGCTGTAGTCTGAACTTATCTCAGGCAATTGACTCAAATCCAGAACAACTTCCTTTTCGCCAGAACCTGATACTTGTGTTTTACTTGACGCCAATACTGAACCTTGTTTATCTAAAAATGACACAATCAAATCTCTGCTTTGCGTAGCGGTATAGGCTATTTTGAACGTGTAAGAAAGCTTCGAGCTGGTGATAATAGGTGCATTCGAAAAGCTAGTTCCATCTGTCAGTTTTCCGTAATCATATGATTTTAAGATATTTCTAACAAACGAACCAGACCAAGTTAAATTGCTGCTTGACCAATTTCCTTGTGAACTAGGATTTGAAGTCAAAGCCGAAGCTCCTTCATTTTTGTCGTTGATACTCCAATTGCAATGACTAATGTGGTTTCGCTTTAAAAAATCCATCCAGATGTTGGTTTCATTTTCATCTACGGCTCCATCGCCATTGGCATTTACAGTTCCCCATTCAGTGGCAAACAAGGCAACACCTTTGTTCAATGCATATTGACATTTGTTTCTGAAATCTTGCTTGTGTTGTGCGGCATAAAAATGGATGGTGTAAGCAATGTTGTTTCTTTGGATTGGATCGTTAGCGGCTTCATCTACATTTGACGACCATTTTGGAGTTCCAACAATAATCAGATTGTCTGGATCAATGGCTCGAATGGCATCTATCACCCTTTCAGCATAAGGCTTGATGGTGTTGCTCCAGGAAACATGAATAGGTTCGTTATAGATCTCATAAATCACATGTGGATTCTTGCCATACGTTTGTGCCATCCCGGTAAAGAATTCAATTGCCTCGTTTGGATATTTTTCTGCATTATGACTGTGCCAATCTATCAAGACATACATGTTGTTGGCGATTGCAGCATCCACCACACGTTTTACTTTTGCTACATTACTTGCTTTACTCTCTAAATATCCTCCTGGATCTTCAACGCCCATGGCCGCTCTAATAATACCTGCATTCCAATCTTTTTGCAACCAGGAAACCACATTGGCATTGTAATACTTTTCGCCACCCCAGCCATCATTACTCCAAAACAAGCTATTGCCTGCAAAACTTACCGCGATCCCATTTTTGTTGACAATCTTGTTTCCACTTACAGAAAGCGAACCATGTATAGCTACTGGCTGTGCAAAAGAATTAAATGCTATAAATGAGGCTGTTAGCATTTTTAGTATTACTGTCTTTTTTAGCATTTTTTTAAATTTGTTGGTTAGAGTATATTTAAAGAACGTTTTGATTTTGTTATTCTGTGCTTTGGTTAGATAAGATTAATGGTCGTTTTGTTCAATTTTTTGTTGATATAGTACAAATCTAATTGACACAATTTTCTTCAGCATTATAAAGGCTTCAAAATGATTCGAAAAAACATCAAAAAATGCCCAACTTTTGGTAAAATTATACGCTATATTAAATGACTGATTTACATATAATTAGATGACAAAAAGAGTCCTATTTTTTGTATTGTTATACGCGTCAGCTTTTCGGATATTGGCTATTGATACTTTGAGAATAAATGGGGCAGCACAAACATCCATTTCGAGGCCTTATTTAAGATACAAGGCAAATAATTTAATCAATGAAAAATGGAAAATCATCAACAACGATAATACCATTCTAAAACCATTGCATTATTTTGAAGGTGAGGCAACCTTTACCACCAACTCAACAACGCCTTTGGTTTTGGAATGGCCCGACAACAAAATTGAGCAACTAAGTGCTACTATCTTAAATTCTAAAGGAGATACTCTCGAAAAGGTAAATTACAACGACAAATACGGTTTTCAAAACCAATTATTCATCAAAAACAAAGTGCTGATTCTTCACGATCCGCAACTTAATGAAACTTACAAACTAAGCTATAGACTGTATTCGCACAATCCTATTTATGTCATTTGCTGGGCAAGAAATATAGATGTACTATTCAATAGATTCATCAAAGAATATTCTTGGTATGGAATATTCTCTGGTATGATTTTGATTGTGTTTCTGCTGAACCTACTCTTATTCATCGTTCTCCGGAACAATACGTTTGCTTGGTACGGGCTTTACACACTGACGCTGGGCTTGTTCCATTGGTCGTATATCGGCATTGGTTTTCAATGGATATGGCCACAATTCACACTCTGGAACAGATACGGCTATATTTTCTCGTCATTTTTAATGCTGAGTTTCCAATTCATCTATTTTAGATTTTATATTCAAAATTTATTCTCGATCAACAAATGGTATATCTATGCCATCATCCTAATTCGATTTGTAATTTTAACGGCTTCAATATTTAATACATCCGTCATTGAATGGTATTTTCTGATAGACTTTTTCACCTTCGCCTATTTGTTATTCCTTCTTCTGAAGATAAAGCTGTATAATACATTGCATGGTAAGATGTTTGTGGCTTCTATCAGTTTGTTGTTGTCATCGTACCTGATTTTTATTCTGGCCTATTATCACATCATAAATAGTAGCTTTTGGGCCTACAATTCCATCGCATTTGGCGGCACTTTAGAACTTTTGATAGGTTTGCTGGCCTTGGCTTTACGCTTCAAATACCTCAGCGATAAGAAAAATAAATTGCAGCAATCAGAGATTACATCTTTAAAATCTATTTCTGAATTGAAAGAAAAAGTGTTGGAGGAGACCAAAGAAAAAGAACGAATTCAAAGGGAAGTAAACCAAGCTTTAGAAATAAAAATCAAAGAACGAACAATTGAAATAGCCCAAAAGAATGAAAAGCTGGAAGAATTGAATGCCAAATTATATGAAATGAGTAGCCAGTTGGACAAGCAAAATTGGTCGCTCAACAAAGAATTACAAAGCGATAGGCTAAAATTGATGTGGGGAAAAGACATCAGTTTCGAAGAGTTCAAACGCACGTTTCCCTCTGACAAACACATCTTCAGATTCATATCAGAACTAAAATGGCAAAATGGATTTCACTGCAAAAAGTGTAACGGAACAGGAGCTGTCGAAGGTGTCCAGTTTATGTCAAAAAAGTGTAGCCAATGTAAATACGAAGAATCTGTCACGGCCAATACTTTGTTTCACGGTGTGAAATTTCCTTTGATTCAGGCGCTGTATATCAGTTTGCATACTGTTATCCATCGTGATTCGTTGCCGGTGAAACAATTAGCCGAAGAAATAGATTTGCGGGAAGCTACGGTTTGGGCGTTTCGCAAAAAGACAATCGATCGAATCTCAAATAAGAATAGCACAAAAGGTGATGTGCTGAGAAGTTTGGTGAATGTTTAAAATTCTGATTAATAAATAATTATCTTACAAGACATATTCATCAAATGCACGAACTTCGAAACACCTTAAAACTACTTCGCATTCCTTTTTCCTTTTTTCTGATGCCGGTGTTTTGGCTTGCACTTAGCCAAGCCGAAAACATAGATTGGGTAAAAGCAGTGATTTGTTTTGTGGTTTTGCACCTCTGTATCTACCCTGCCAGCAATGGATATAACAGTTATATGGATCAGGACGAAGGAAGTATTGGCGGCCTCGAACATCCACCCAAACCAACCAAACAGCTTTTTTATGCGGCTTTGTTGCTAGATATTGTCGGTTTGGTGTTGGCCTTTTGGGTGAGTTTGGCTTTTCTGTTTAGCATCCTAACCTATGTAATTGCTTCTCGAGCCTACAGTTTCAAAGGTATTCGGTTGAAGAAATTTCCTATATTGGGTTTTCTTACGGTCGTGATATTTCAAGGCGGATTTACTTTTTGGATGGTATATAGTGCCGTTGGAAACCTAGGTTTTGATCTTTCTTTGATTCCTATTTTGTTGGCTTGTTCATTTCTAATTGGAGGCGTTTATCCACTTACGCAAGTCTACCAACACGAAGCCGACAAAGCAAGTGGCGATATCACAATCAGTTACATTCTCGGAATCAAAGGTACTTTTGTATTTGCTGGTATTCTATTCGGAATTTCTAATGTATTATTTTTCATTCATTTTTACAACAACCATCTACTTTCTTTTTTCCTGATACAAGTCTTTTTGTTACCCGTCACACATTTCTTTTTGGGTTGGTTCAGGCGTGTTTTAAACGAACATTCCGAGGCTAATTTTAAAAATACCATGAGAATGAACCAGATAGCTTCCGTTTGTATGAACCTTTGCTTTATAGTTTTGTTATCCCTGAAAACGACTTAATGAGTGTCATCGCCCAAATTGCTACCGCATTACCCACATATCAATATCAACAGTCCGATTTGGCCGCATACATGTGCGACTGGTTGCCTTGGGAAAGTCGGGAAAAGGAAAAGCTGAAACTCATGTACAGCCGTAGCGGAATCGAAACGCGCTATTCTGTTCTGTCTGATTTTTCTAAACGTACATCAGAAAAACCGTTTTTTTCAAACCAGACAAACCAGTCGCGAAATCTCGAAGAACGCATGGGTTTTTTCGACAAATCGGCTCCTGAGCTGTGTATCAGAGCCATACAGGAATGTGTAAACGAACCGATTCATTTTTCGGACATCACGCATTTAATCACCGTTTCCTGCACCGGCATGTCGGCTCCTGGTTTGGACATTGACCTTGTGCAGCAATTAGGCTTATCAACAAATATTCATCGTACATCGGTCAATTTCATGGGCTGTTATGCCGCCATTCATGCCCTGAAACAAGCCGATTATATCTGCCAAAGTGATCCAAACGCGATCGTAATAGTTGTCTGTGTCGAACTGTGTTCTCTTCATTTTCAGATGGAAGAAGACATGGACAATATCACAGCCAATGTGCTTTTTGCGGATGGAGCAGCGGCCGTCTTGGTAGTGTCTGATTCGGTGGCGCAACGCAAAGATTTACACGGCTTTGGAATTCGAAAATTTCATTCGCAACTTTCGCTCAACGGCAAAAACGACATGGCTTGGCGGCTGTCGTCCACTGGGTTTCTCATGACACTCAGTGCCTATATTCCGCAATTGATCGAAAATGGAGTAAAAGAATTGTTCGGCAATGCCATTCATCAAATGGGTATTTCGAAAGACGAAATCGTACATTGGGCGATTCATCCAGGTGGACGCAAAATCTTAGATACCGTTCAAAAGGAACTTAATTTGCCTTCTGAAGCGCTTCGTAGTTCGTTTGAAACATTGAAAAATTATGGCAATATGTCATCACCCACCATTTTGTTTGTTTTAAAACATCTTTGGGACAATGCGGTGAATGCTTCGAAACCTGAGCTCACTTTTGCCTTGGCTTTTGGACCGGGACTTACGATGGAAACTGTCATGCTAGAAAATGTTTAAACTTCGATCCTATCAAAAAGAACTTTTGGACGAAGCAGATATTCGTCCCGAATTATTGTTCCAAAACCTGCGCGAGCTCGAGTTTATCAACAAATATTTGGGTGGTCATCGCATTTCGATTTTGGGTTTAAAACGCCTTTTGTCCCAATGCCATTCCTTCTCCAATCGCACCATTGTAGACATCGGTTGTGGTGGTGGCGATTCTTTGAAAGCTTTATCAAATTGGGCAAAAAGTCAGCAACAAACGCCTTCGTTTATCGGAATTGATTTGAAAGACGATTGTATTCAATTTGCAAAAGCGAATTGTCAAACCTTTCCTGACATTCAATTTCTATGTGACGATTTTCGAAATGTGTTCGATAGAAACGAAGTACATATCGTACATGCATCGCTTTTTTGCCATCATTTTAGAGAAGAAGAAATCGTGTCGTTTTTGAAACTATGCAATCAGCATAAAGCCATTTTTGTGATCAACGATCTAGAGCGTAATCCTTTAGCCTATTATTCGATCAAATGGCTGACGAGACTTTTTTCCAAATCGCCTTTGGTCAAACACGATGCGCCACTTTCGGTAAAACGAGGTTTTAAAAAAACGGAATGGAAAGTGATGTTGGAGCAAGCAGGAATTCAGAACTATTCCATTCAAAATTATTGGGCATTTCGACATTTAATAATCGCTTACCCTTTTTCGACATACAAAGGTGTTTTATAGTTTATAAACTCTCAATCAATTAAATAAATAGAATATTCAATACTCAACATGCACCTTGATAACGATTACAAAGTCTGGATCAAATCGCTCAAAGACAAGATTCGTTCGGCTCAGCTAAAAGCGGCCATTGCGGTAAATGCAGAAATGATTATGCTCTATTGGGAGATTGGAAAATCCATAGTGGATGCACAAGCCAATCTGCAATGGGGTGCCAAAGTAATTGAACAAATGGCCAAAGATTTGAAATTGGAACTTCCAGAAACCAATGGTTTTTCTAGAACCAATTTGTATGCCATGCGAAATTTTTATTCTTTTTACAAAGATTCCCTAATTGTCCACCAAGCTGGTGGACAATTACAAGTAAATGAATTACAGTTAGATACAATTGTCCAGCAGGCTGCTGGACTAATTACACAGCAAAATATACTTTGTAAAATTCCTTGGTGGCATCATCAAGTTATTCTTAATAAATGTAAGAACGAAAAGGAAGCCATATTTTATATCCAGCAAACCATATCAAACAATTGGAGTAGAAATGTTCTCCAAATCCAGATAGAAAGTAATCTTTTTCAGAGACAAGGAAAATCTCAAAACAACTTTGAACTAACCTTGCCAAAGCCACAGAGCGATTTAGCACGAGAAACCCTCAAAGACCCGTACAAATTCGACTTTTTGACACTCGAAAGTGATGTACAAGAACTGGAATTAGAAAAGCACCTCACAGATAACATTACCAAATTTTTACTAGAACTAGGCAAAGGATTTGCTTTTGTTGGCAGGCAATATCCTTTGCAAATAGGAAATAAAGAACGAAAATTAGATTTACTCTTCTATCATACACGCATGCACTGCTACGTGGTGATAGATTTAAAAATGGGCGATTTTGAACCTGAATTTGCAGGAAAAATGAATTATTATCTTTCTGCCGTAGACGATTTACTAAAAACAGACCTCGACCAACCAAGTATTGGTATCATTCTTTGTAAATCGAAAGACTCGTTGGATGTAGAATATGCGTTGCGAGATATACAAAAGCCTTTGGGAATCAGTGAATTTACCTTTAATGAACTTCCTGAAGAAATAAAAAATAACATGCCAACTGTGGCGGAGTTAGAAGCGAGTCTATAAACCTATCCATCTTCAGCACCCTGACACTACACCAAGCTTGCACACAGTTTTTAAGGAAGATTCAGACATTTAATAATCGCTTACCCAAATGACTAAAACGTACGATTGTGCCATTGTGGGAGGAGGTTTGGCAGGGCTCACTTTAGCGATCCAACTGGCCGATGAAGGCCATTCGGTTATTTTGTTTGAGAAATCAAAATACCCTTTTCACAAAGTATGTGGCGAATACATTTCGATGGAAAGCTATGATTTTTTGAAACGAATCGGTTTGCCGCTCGACAACATGCATTTGCCCAAAATCAACGAACTAAGCGTCTCGGCTCCTAATGGAAATGCATTTGTTCAAAGGCTCGGTTTGGGTGGCTTTGGCATTAGCCGATACACTTTAGATGCTCGACTTGCCGAATTGGCCAAACAAAAAGGGGTTTTGCTATTGGAAGAAACTACTGTAACAGAGGTTATTTTAAATGAAAAAATATTCATATTAAAGACCAATAATTATTCTTTCAAAGCCAAAGTAGTCTGTGGTGCTTATGGAAAAAAATCTGTGCTAGACAATCGATTGGGTCGAAATAAGGATGTTAAAACAGACAAAAGCAAGCAATACATTGGCGTGAAATACCATTTGAAGCTCGATTTTCCAGCCAATAGGATCGAGTTGCACAATTTCAAAGACGGTTATTGCGGAATCTCAAAAGTGGATAACGGAACCTATTGTCTATGCTACCTCACCACTGCCCAAAATCTCAACAAGCATGGCAACGATATCAAAGCCATGGAAAAAGCCGTTTTGATGGAAAATCCGTTTTTGAAAGAGATTTTCGAACGAGCCGAATTTCTATTCGAAAAACCGTTGTCGATTTCCAACATTACTTTTGAAAAGAAAACAGCTATTGCACAAAACGTCCTTTTGCTAGGTGATGCTGCTGGAACAATCGCTCCTTTGTGTGGTAACGGTATGAGCATGGCCATGCACGCTTCCTATTTGGCTTCCGATCTGATCTCGCAATTTCTAAACGGTGCGATCACTCGAAATGAACTGAACAATTTTTACTCAAAAGCATGGAACAAAAAGTTCGCAACTAGAATTTCGTTTGGCCGAATGATACAGTATCTATTTGGAGACGAACGACTTAGCAATTGGAGCATCACCGCTTGCAAGAATGCTCCATTTATCTCTCGTTTTCTGATTGGGCTCACCCACGGAAAGCCGTTTTAAAAGAGTCGTCAGTAGATAGTCATCAGTCGTTAGTCGTCAGACTACTGTCGACTGACTACTGTCGACTGACTACTGACAACTATCGACTATTTGGTTTTATTGGCTAATTGTCCACATGCTGCATCGATGTCTTTTCCCCGACTTTTGCGAACGTTTACCGTCAAACCTCTTTTTTCGAGATAATTCTGAAACACTTCCAAACTCACAGGATCGGTGTTTCTATAAGCAGCTTCGGCAATAGGGTTGTATTGAATGATATTTATCTTGGCCGGAACTCTTTTGGCAAATTCGGCCAACTCGCGCGCATCTTCTAGTGAATCGTTAAAGTTCTTGAAAGCAATGTATTCAAACGTAATATCGTTACCTGTTTTTTCATGAAAATAATTCAATGCTTCTGCCAGGGCATCCAAGGTATTGCTTTCATTGATCGGCATTATCTGGTTACGTTTCACATCGTTGGCTGCATGTAGCGACAATGCCAAATTGAAACGCACTTGGTCATCACCCAATTTTTTGATCATTTTGGCAATGCCTGCGGTGGAAAGTGTGATACGCCTGGCTGCCATGTTCAAGCCTTTGTCTGAGGTAATCAACTCGATCGATTTCAGGACGTTAGTATAGTTCAGCAACGGTTCGCCCATGCCCATATATACAATGTTGGTGAGCGGAATGCCGTAATGTTCTTCGGCTTGTTTTCTGATTAGCACTACCTGATCGTAAATTTCAGAGGCCTCCAAATTGCGTTTGCGATCCATATAACCTGTCGCGCAAAACTTGCAGGTGAGCGAGCAACCAACTTGCGAAGAGACACAAGCAGTCATCCGATCGGTAGTCGGGATCAGAACCCCTTCTACCAAATGCGCATCGTGTAGACGGAAAGCAGTCTTGATCGTGCGGTCTTTGCTTACTTGCTTGGTGTCTTCTACGGCATGGTTGATATTGAAATTGGCAGCCATCCATTCGCGCGTTTTTAGCGAAATATTGGTCATCTGGGAGATTTTGGTGGCCGATTTTTTCCACAACCATTCGTGCACTTGCTTGGCTCTAAAAGCAGGTTCGCCAATTTGGGCAAATGTTTCGACCATCTCTTTTTCGCTCAAACTGCGAAGGTCTTTCTTTTCAGGTATTTCGTCCACGTATTCCACAAGCCAAAATTACAAAATAATGAGGAACGAGGTGCTAGGTGTTAGGGATTAGATGTTAGGAATTGTAGGCAAAAAACCGGCAAAACCTTTACACTTGGCGACACTACTTAATAGTTCAAAGTCGCAACATTGAACTTTGAACATAAAACAGTGAACTGTTTACCTGATCACCTGTACCCAGCCTTTTTCCGTTTTGGCATATTCGATGTCAGTTATTTGGTAGAAATACATTCCATCTGGAATGCTTTCTGCTGTCCAATGGTCTGAATAATTGGAATGGGAATAAATTTTATCGCCCCAGCGGTTGTATACATCCAAGTTTACTGTTCGGTTGTCTTCGGTTCGTATTTTGAAGGTATCATTACTACCGTCTCCGTTGGGAGTAAACACGTTGGGGATGAAAATAGGCGAACAATCTTTGGTACTAACAACAATGGTATCTGAAGTTTGGAAGCATTTGTTAGAAACGGATACACTGTAATTCCCTGCTTCTTTTACTTCTATTGTTTGGTTGTAGCTACCCTTATTCCATACAAAACTGACGGTGCTTTGGTTGCCTGCATCTAGCAAAATACTTTTACCGAGGCAGATAACCGTATCCTTACCCAAATACACAGCTTTGGGCGGGCTGATGTTGAATATCTGAACAGTGTCGCGCACTAGGCAAGCTTCTGGGCTTGTAGCTTGAATGATGTACATACCTTCTTGCGAAGTGCTGAGCTCGGCTCCTGTTTGGCCATTGCTCCATGTATAGTTGTTGTAGCCATTTGCTGCTTTTAGGCTTATTTGTTCCTCGGGACATTTTTGCAATTGCTCGCCTATTTGCAACTGATTCTTTTTATAAGGATATGCTTTTACCACAATGGTATCGCTCAACACGCCACAACCAAAATCTACTTGTACGATATAGGTGCCCGCTTTGGAAACTGAAATAATACGGCTAGTATCGCCAGTGTTCCATTTGTAACTATCGAAACCTTGCTGGGCGACAAGCTTTAGTGGCTGGTCTTTACCACAAAGAATGGTGTCTTTGCCTAAAGACAATTTTAAATGATCGGGAGGAATGGCTGTAAGGCTGAAATCATCTAAATAATATTGAAAAAAAGGCAAGTCTGGCCCACTTGGATTGTAATAACCAATGTTAGAGGAATTCATTTCCCTTAGCTGACCAAACAAAATATATTTTTCATTTCCTTTTGCTTTATAAGTACCCTCTATTGGCATATAGTTAGTTGTGTCATCCAAAAAACGCCCTTTCGCATTAGAAATATCCACCGGATTATCTCGAATAAATCCTGGCAAATCTACTGCCACACCCACTGTATATATAAGAAATTTGGCGTCAAATACATCTATATACACAACATTTGAGCTACGTGAACCGTATCTATTAGCATTCAGGACATAATAGTTCAATTTGTAAACACAATCTTTTTTCAAGGGCTGCGTCAATGTTGCTACTAAGTTAAGTCTACCCTCTCCGCCCCAACTTATATTTTTATTGTGAATATCAACCCCGCGAGCTATCGTAGATAAATGGGCCTGTCCTTGGCGAGCATGAAATGTTTTCTTTTTAAATAGTTCTAAATTAGTAGTCCCACAAGGAAGGAACAGATTATTACAAGAATTATTTTGTTTTACGTAATAATTTTCATTGCAGTACAAATATATACCCCAATTTTCAATTGGGTAATTGTTTAAAGAAAACCATGTGCCACAAGTTTGTCCTGAGAAAACAGAAGTACCGCAAGATTTTTCACATATAAAATCCTCTATGCCTGGGTTTACAATGAGGTTTTTCTGTGCATGGGAGAAATGTAAAAATAGAAGATCAGACATGCCGCAAGAATGCTCTTTTTCATAGCGTAAAAGCAAAAAAGGGAAGGCACAAAAGTGCCTTCCCAGATTAGGAATTATTTAAAACTACTTACTTGTTTTTACAATCTTACCTACTATTGCTTTGTCGGTATTCAAGCGGTAGTAATAGATGCCATCTGGCA